>NZ_CP095413.1:4602500-4964934 GCF_023016285.1 Muricauda sp. SCSIO 64092 | reverse complement strand
TGTCCGTAAGGAGGTACCTCAGGAAGAAGGAGTGGAAGAAGATTAAAAAATGCCCTGTTTGAACAGGGCATTTTTTTATGCACTCAATATTTGGGCTGCGTGGTCTTTGGTTTTGACCTTCTCAATTACACGATCCACTACCCCATCTTCATTGATCAAAAAAGTCATTCGGTGCAAGCCATCGTATTCCTTGCCCATGAACTTTTTTGGGCCCCAGACCCCAAACGTCTCAATAACGGTATGGTCCTCATCGGCCAATAGGGGAAAAGGAAATTCGTATTTATTCCTAAAATTGGCCTGTTTCTTTTCAGAATCCTCACTAACACCCAATAATTCGTAGCCCTGTGCCTGCAAATCGGCATAGTTATCCCTTAAATTACAAGCTTCGGCGGTACATCCTGGCGTATTGGCCCTGGGATAGAAGAAAACTATGAGTTTCTTGCCCTTGTAATCGGAAAGCGAAATTGTATTTCCGTCTTGGTCTTTTGATGAAAAATCTGGTACTTTATCCCCTGCTTTGAGTGTGTTCATTGTTTTCAATTTTTGTTTAATATTATAATATTCAAAGTTAAACAATAATGACTAAAAAAGAGAAGATAAACTTTACCATTCATACGTTGGAGGAGCTTTATCCGGAAATACCGGTCCCTTTGGATCATAAAGATCCCTATACTCTTTTAATTGCTGTTTTATTATCGGCACAGAGTACGGATGTCCGCGTGAATCAAATTACCCCCAAATTATTCATGAGGGCGGATAATCCATTTGATATGGTAAAACTTACCGTGGAGGAAATACGGGAAATTATCAAACCCGTAGGGCTATCCCCCATGAAATCCAAAGGAATCCATGGACTATCCAAAATTTTGATTGAAAAATACAATGGTGAAGTACCTAAGGACATCGCCTTATTGGAGGAATTGCCGGCTGTTGGCCATAAGACGGCCAGTGTAGTGGTCTCGCAGGCCTTTGGCATCCCAGCTTTTCCAGTGGACACCCATATTCATCGTTTGATGTACCGTTGGGGGTTCTCCAATGGGAAAAGTGTGGTACAAACCGAAAGGGATGCGAAACGACTTTTTCCCAAAGAACTTTGGAACCGTTTGCACTTGCAGATCATTTGGTATGGTAGGGAATACTCGCCTGCCCGGGGTTGGAATTTGGAAAAGGACAGTATCACCAGGACCATAGGGAGAAAATCCGTGATCAACGACTATCTTAAAACCAAAAAAACCACCGGTCACTGAGCTTAGTCAAAGTGCGGTGGTCTTTATTTTGATCAAGAGCATTTTAGTTTAGAAAACGCTCAAATGTTAAGTTGTCGTAATCGGCTACCTGGTACGACCTTGAAAACGCCATCAAAAAGGAAATGGTTTCAGGTCTAGCCTTTGCGATTCTGCAGGTTCTCGGTTCTTCAGAGTAAATTTCTTCCATATTCTAGCGTTTAAATTCAATATAGAAACGCCAGTAATTTGGAAATATTGCTCGGTTCGACCTAATGCAGATTAATTCGTTAAAACGATATTATTTCGTTGAACTACTTTTCTCAAATTAATCAAGGCATAGCGCATACGTCCCAAGGCGGTATTGATGCTAACCCCGGTATTCTCCGCAATTTCCTTAAAACTCATGTCCTTGTAGATACGCATAATCAAAACTTCGCGCTGATCGTCCGGTAATTCCTCAATCAACAGGGACAAATCGCTATCAATTTGATCTTTGATTATCTGTTTTTCCACATTGAGCTTCTCATCTTTAATAACGGAGAAGATGTTGAAGTCCTCACTTCCTTCAAACTTTGGCATACGTTTGTTTTTTCGGAAATGGTCAATGATCAGGTTATGGGCAATACGCATGACCCATGGCAAGAACTTACCTTCTTCACTATAAGAGCCGCGTTTTAGGGTCTTTATTACTTTTATAAAAGTGTCTTGAAAGATGTCTTCAGCCACATCCCGATTGAGCACTTTTGAATAAATAAAACTTAGGATTTTTTGATTGTGGCGGCTTATAAGTACTTCCAAGGCTTTTTCTTCGCCATTTATGTACTTCTTAACCAATACAGAATCTTCTATTTGCAGTTCCATACAAATTACTTTTTTGGTTTAAACATCACCGGACCAACGGTTTGGACCGGCTTGGAGTTATTAGTTTAATTGTAAAAAAGTAATTATAGCTGTATAGGCCTATCAGTTTTTAATTACACACCAAAGATATGCAATAAAGGATGTTACCAAAAAAGTATGTTGTGATCTACTGTATTTTAGATGTCAACCGTCGCAATATAGACATTAAGACCCCTGAATCGTATCTTTGCCCAAATTTTTTCGACGAATGACATCAATACAAGATGTAGATCCCAAGCAAAATATTATCATAAAGGGTGCCAAACTGCACAATCTTAAAAATATAAATGTAGTAATTCCCAGAAATAAGCTGGTGGTCATTACAGGACTTTCCGGTTCTGGCAAGTCTTCCCTTGCCTTTGACACCTTATATGCCGAAGGACAGCGCCGGTATGTAGAAAGTCTTTCCTCTTATGCCAGACAGTTCTTGGGCAAATTGGACAAACCCAAAGTAGATTATATTAAAGGTATAGCTCCCGCCATTGCCATTGAACAGAAGGTGAATTCCACCAATCCCCGTTCTACGGTCGGAACCACCACTGAAATCTATGACTATCTGAAACTGTTGTTCGCCCGAATAGGGAAAACCATATCCCCAATCTCCGGTGAAGAGGTAAAAAAGCATACGGTGACGGATGTGGTCAACCATGTAAAAGCTTTTGAAGAAGGTACCAAACTACTGTTGCTGGCCCCCATTACCATTCCAGAGACGAAGGACTCCCTAAAATCTTTGGAATTGTTCTCCAAGCAGGGGTATGCACGACTAAAGTATAAAGGGAAGGTCATTCGAATAGATCAAGCCCCAAGTGACATTGGAAAACAATTTGATCTTGTGGTCGACCGAATTGTGGTCAAAAAAGGGGATGAGGACTTTTTAAATCGATTGGGCAATGCTGTTGACAATGCTTTTTTTGAAGGTAAAGGGGTCTGTAGTATTGAGGAATTGACTTCGGGCAAACAAATGGAGTTCAGCAACCTGTTTGATTTGGACGGTATGAAATTCCTGGAGCCCAATGTACATCTTTTCAGTTTCAACAACCCTTATGGAGCCTGTCCCAAATGTGAAGGCTACGGCGATGTAATCGGCATTGACCCAGACCTTGTAGTTCCCAATACCGCATTGTCCATCTATGAAAATGCCGTTTTCCCGTGGCGTGGTGAAAGCATGGGCTGGTATCGGGATCAGTTGGTAAATGCCGCCTACAAATTTGACTTCCCCATCCATAAACCTTGGTTTGAACTTTCCGAGGAGCAAAGACAATTGGTATGGGATGGTAACGAACACTTTATAGGTATCCATAAGTTCTTTGAACAACTGGAGGAGAAAAGCTATAAAATCCAGAATCGGGTGATGCTTTCCCGCTACCGTGGAAAAACAAAATGTCCGGTCTGTAAAGGAAAGCGTCTACGTAAGGAGGCCAACTATGTCAAAATTCAAGGGCATTCCATTACCGATCTTATTGAACTGCCCATAAAACAGTTGGTTGGGTTCTTTACGGACCTACAACTATCCAAACACGATACCACCATTGCCAAACGCTTACTGAAAGAAATCACGACCCGGTTGGATTTTTTGGATAAAGTAGGCCTTAGTTACCTAACGCTCAATCGCAAATCCAATACCTTATCGGGTGGGGAAAGCCAACGGATCAACTTGGCCACAAGTTTGGGCAGTAGTTTGGTAGGTTCCATGTATATTCTGGATGAACCCAGTATTGGGCTACATCCCAAGGATACCGAAAATCTGATAGCAGTTTTAAAATCCCTCCGCGATTTGGGGAATACCGTCATTGTAGTGGAACATGATGAGGATATTATGAAGGCTGCTGATGAAATCATTGATATTGGTCCAGAAGCGGGAACCTTGGGTGGTAAGGTCGTTGCCACCGGTACTTTTGACGAAATCCTAAGCAAAAATACCCTAACGGGCAACTACCTCAGTGGAACTATGACGATAGCGGTACCACCGGAGCGAAGAAACTCCAAAAATTACATCCAAATTAAGGGAGCCCGTGAAAACAACCTTAAAAATATTGATGTCACCTTTCCATTGAATGTATTGACCGTAGTAACCGGGGTTTCCGGTAGTGGAAAAAGTACCCTGGTCAAAAAACTGTTGTATCCGGCCATCCTAAAAGAAGTGGGGGGATACGGCGAAAAGGCGGGTCAATTCACATCGTTGGAAGGAAAATACGCCCAGTTAAAACATGTGGAGTTCGTGGATCAAAACCCAATTGGGCGTTCCTCACGTTCCAACCCAGTAACCTATATTAAGGCCTATGACGATATCCGTGCCCTGTTTGCCGCACAGAAATTAAGCAAACTACGGGGTTATCAAGCCAAACATTTTTCCTTTAACGTGGATGGTGGTCGCTGTGAAAAGTGTAAGGGTGAAGGGAAAATCATCGTAGAAATGCAGTTTATGGCCGATGTACATTTGGAATGTGATGCCTGTGGCGGCAAGCGTTTTAAAAAGGACGTACTTGAAGTACAGTTTGAGGGAAAAAACATCAATGACATTCTCAATTTAACTATAGACGATGCCATTATCCATTTCTCCGGACATGGGCAGCACAAGATTGTACAGAAGCTGCAACCCCTTCAGGATGTGGGCCTGGGCTATGTGACCCTGGGGCAAAGCTCCTCCACCCTATCCGGTGGGGAAGCACAACGCATTAAGTTGGCCTCCTTTTTGGTAAAGGGGAACACCAAGGAAAAGGCCCTTTTCATTTTTGATGAACCCACGACGGGCCTACATTTTCACGATATTAAAAAGCTTTTAAAGTCTTTTGATGAATTGATTTCCAAAGGTCATTCCATAGTAGTGATCGAGCATAATATTGAACTGATCAAATGCGCGGATTATATTATTGATCTGGGTCCCGAAGGCGGTGAAAATGGCGGAAACCTGTTGGCCGAAGGCACTCCGGAAGAAGTAGTGCAAAGTAAGGAATCGTTTACGGCAAGGTATTTAGGGGAAAAGATATGACAACGGGAAATCCATGAATTGATACGAGTATCCGCTTCTATGAAAATTTAGATTTCTCACCTTCCGTTCCAAATGACAGAACAATAACGGTTGTCATTTCGAGCGAGCAAAGCGACGAGAAATCCCAATAAATAAAGTAAGATTCTTCCCCTCACCCCGTTCAGGGTTCGAATGACAATCAATTTGCCATTGGGAAATCCACAAAGTCCTATCTTTAAGAAACCTTAGTGCAATGAAAACCACCGAACCACCTGTTATTGTCAAAGAATCCTTTAGCGCTCCCAAAGAAAAGGTATGGAATGCGCTGACCGAAGTGGATGAAATGCGACAATGGTTTTTTCCCAATATTCCGGAATATAAAGCCCAAGTCGGCTTTGAAACCCAATTTATAGTTAATACCGGGGAACAGAGCTTTCCCCATATTTGGAAGGTCCAGGAGATCACCCCTCAACAAAAAATGGTGCAACACTGGCACTATGAAGGTTATACCGGTCGGTGTACCGTGGCATTTGAACTGGAAGGAATGGAGGAACGCACCCAACTTACGGTCACGGCAACGGTTTTAGAGGATTTCCCAGATGACATCCCCGAATTTAAAAGGGAAAGTTGTTTGGCAGGTTGGCAATACTTTATTCAAGAAAACTTAAAGCAGTATTTGGAAGGCTAAATCTACCTTTTGGTACCCATCTACGGGCAGCATCTTGCTTGGTTAGTACAATCGTTATACGCGGTAAGACTTCCTACCTGGGCTTCGTTCCAAATATCATTCCGACAGCGCACAGCGACGACAAATCCCAATAAACAGAATAAGATTCCGCTCAGGGTTCTGAATGACAATCAGGGAACAAAACCGTGGTACTGCTGTAACAAATTCCGATCATTTTCATCTTTACAGCAAAACTCCAACCAATGAACACGATCAAAAGCCTTTTGCCGACCTTTCTCTTACTTTCCTTAGTAGTTATTGGCTGCACTACAAAACAGGAAAACAACACCGCCGATACTGCAACCCCATCAGTTTTGGATACCTTAAAATATCCTGGGGACTTTTTTCCGGAAGAACGGGCCAAGGTCCTGGTCGTAGGTACCTTCCATTTTGGCTATCCCGGATTGGACACCCATAAAACTTCTGAGGAGGATCAGGTAGATGTATTAAAGGAGCCCAAAAAGTCAGAATTGGAAGATTTGATTGCACATATCAAAAAGTTCCGTCCCAATAAGGTTGCCATTGAAGCCCGCCCCACGTGGAACACCATGGAAAAGTTTGCGGCCTATAAAAGTGGGGCGCATTCGGATAAAAGGGATGAACGCTATACCCTGGGAATGCGTATTGCAAAAGACATGGCATTGGATACACTTTATGCCATCGATGCCAAATCATTGTTCTATGATTTAAAAAAGAAGGATTCCGTTCTACTAAATTCCCTCATAGATCAAATAGATTGGGATGCCCCGGATCCCTATTGGGATATGGCCAAAGAGTGGTTGAACTATGACGACAAAATCGTTTCCAAAATGCATCTGTTGGACTACTTTAAATACCTCAACTCCAGAAAAAACCACTTGGCCAACTACGGCCTTTACCTTACGGGCAATATGGGCAAGGTCGAAAATCAGGCCGCAGATAATCTGTCCTTATGGTGGTACAATCGAAACCTTCGCATTTTTTCGAAATTGGTCGGGATTTCCGAAGGCCCGCAAGACCGTATTTTGATCATTATGGGAAATGGCCACGCTTCCTTGCTACGTCATTTGTTTGAATCCACCCCGCAATTTGAATTTGTGGAATTCGATAGCCTTTAAAGAATACTATTGTCAAATATTGATTTTAAAATATTGATAATCAATAATTTAAAACTACAATTCTTTTTTTGGCACGCTGTTTGATTATTCTTGGGTGGGATGTAAATAGTTGCACCTAAAACTAAAATGAAACAGTTATGAGAAAGTTTGTATTCTTAATGGCAGCCCTGGTATTTGGAGCTTCTGCTGCACAAGCTGCGACGGTGAATGGTGAAACGGCAATGACCACATTTCGTTATGGCAACTCGTTTATTTTTGTGGAAAACGGTATTACCTTTTCTGTATATCCCGATGGTGAATTTGATTTTTATATTGATAACCGGGTAAACGTAGGGGTCGGCGCACGTGTTGGGAATGTAGGTATCACCTTTAATTCCGGTTTTAATTATAACCCATTTGTACAGTACGATGATTTTGGTGCCGTAATCCAAGTGGAAAATGTACCCATCTTTTATGACTTCTACGGTCGGGTTTCCCAAATCGGTGGAGTGGATATTTGGTACAGAAACGGATTTGTGAGACGCTTGGGCGGACTCAACGTATTTTGGAATGGTGGTGTATTCAGTCATACCACAGGCTTTATTAACATCTACAACCGTGGCTATGTATTTAGGCCATGGCACCGATGGTTCGCCAGACCAGCAGTTGGATTCTGTAATGTATGGACCACTCCCTATAGAAGGTGGTATAATCCCATCCGATACACTTGGCACAGGCCTTATAGGAACAATGTACGTAGAGCTTATGCACAAATAGGTCGTGAGTACCGATTCAACCGAACGCGAAGGGCGAAGATCTATAGAAACGATAGACGTGTTGCCGTCCGTGAAAACAATCGCATAAGACGCAATGATATCGGTAGAAACAATCGAGCTGTTGCCGAAAGAAGATCGGTTAGGCGTTCCAACAATGCCATTGCGCAAAGGAACAATAGGTCCACTGCGATAAATCGGAGTAACAATGCGCGACAAAACCAGGATCAGGTGAGGCGTAGCACTACCAGAAGGAGTACTTCAGATGCTCGTCGATCCAACCGCAGTACTTCGGTAACGCAGCGTTCGGTAAGTCGGACTCCACGGAGTACCACGGTGACCAAAAGGGAAGTTACCCGTACTCCTAACCAGAGGACGGTAAAGAAAAGGAGCAGTACCTATACGAAACCAAAGCGTACTGTGGCCCAAACCCGAAGTAGGAGTACCAGTGTTAAGCGAAGTACACCTTCAAAAAGAACCGTGACCAGGAGTACTACTACCACAAGAAGGAGTTCTTCTGGAACAAAGAGCAAAAATTCAAGAGGCACGAGAAATACAAGAAGTGCTCGGAGATTATAATAATTAGGACTGCTGGGTGAAGAAAGATGCTTCAACTTCACTCAGCATTCGTTGGACCAACTATTTTGTGCAATAACAAAATAGGGATAAACGAAGTTTTTAGGTTGGTTAGTTGTTTGACCCCGGGGTAGATGTTCTGTTTACCCCGGGGTTTTTCAATGTGTTGGGAAATCTTTGATTTCCGTAAACGAATTGAACCCTGAGCTTGTCGAAGAGTCTTCAACTAGAAAGTTTGATGGTTGAATTGAACCCTAAACTCGTAGAGGGATGCAGTAACCACAGTATTTCGGACTGGAATTGAGCCACAGGAAAGCGTAATTTGGACAAGTTAAGTCCGTAGTTAATCCTTCCGATTCAAAAGCTTGGAAATCAAGCCCGAAACATCTTCGGAAATATCAAATCGGTATAAAATCCCCAGATACATCACTACCATAATGGTCGACTTAAGCATAATGTTCAGGATAGGATGAAAGGAGAAATTTAACTTCCAGAACAGAAATCCCAAAAGAAGCAGGGTTGCCAAAATCTTAAAAGTTCCCTTTCCAAAGGGCAGGAATCCAAATTTTATCTTAACAAAGGCCATTTTAATGCAATTGAACAAGAAGATGGCAATAAAGCTGGCTAAGGCCGCTCCCTCAATTCCAAACAGGGGAATGAACCATAAATTCAATAGAATGGTGGTAATGGCCAACAATACACCCAACAGTAGAATGGTCCTATAATACACGGAGTTGTACAAAATGGAATTCACATTGCCCAAAACGGAATCGAACACCTTCGCCAAGCCAATTAAAAACACGATGGCAAAACCTTTTCGGTACGTTTCGGGTAATAATAGGAACAAATCCTCCAAATTCAAGACGATCAATAAGAATACAATTCCTGAAGCGATAAAGAGTGTCAAAGAGGTTTTTTTATAGAGGTTTTCCAATCCAAACAGATTTCCTTCACTCAGCAACTTGGCCGTTATAGGATAGGTGATTTGGTGCATGGCCCTGGAAGGAACAATAATAACCGTGGCAATGTAAATAGCAACCCCATAATAGGCTACATTTTCAATGGCCACGTACTGATTGATCATAAACTTGTCAATTTCCAACAGCAATACTGCCGCGGAACCTCCTAAAATGATAAGTGCACTGTACCAAAGGATCGCTTTGGTGTTTTTTGGAAAATCAAGATTGAATTTGGGCCTGTGCAGGCTATAGGCATATATTTTCATCACTACGGTCCGCAGCAGGTACATCCCGACCAGGGCATTTAAAAAAGAAGGAATGGACAGCACGTCATAATAAACCAATACCAAAAGGACGGTCACTCCCAATCGGGCAAAAATTTCCCTCAGAAAATTTCCAAAAACCGATTTTAAATGTACCCTACTCCACGCATAAAACACCTCAAAATAGGCCATTGCCAAACCGATCAGAAAAATGTGCCAGACATGGTTGGACGCAATGGCATTCTTTTGGGAGAAAAAATCGGCAATGTGTTGAAAACCCAAAAAAGTTAGAAGGGCCAAAGGGGCAATAGCCAGCAATGGGCTTAGTACCATAAGGGTTAGAAAACCGTTTTTTTTGTCCTCTTCCTGTTCATGATAGAACTTGACCAAAGTATTGTGAACACCAAAGGCCATCAGTGGCATTAGAATTGCGGCTGTTGCCAAAATAAAAGTGACCAATCCAAAATACGCATCAGGTAAGATGCGTGTGTAGAGAAACAGAATATTGATCGCTCCCAGGGCAAAGCCCACATAAGTGACCAAGGTATTTTTCAACGACTGCTTTAGGACGATTCCCATGTAAGGAGATTGGCTAGTTTTTTGGTCAGTTCCCGGCGATGGTACTGTTCAATTCCTTCGGAATTACAGGTTAATTCTCCATTTTGGAACTGTTGAAATCCTTCCAAAAGTAAGGTTTT
The DNA here is from genome assembly GCF_023016285.1 of Muricauda sp. SCSIO 64092. Lineage (GTDB taxonomy): Bacteria > Bacteroidota > Bacteroidia > Flavobacteriales > Flavobacteriaceae > Croceivirga. The sequence goes on along the minus strand of NZ_CP095413.1, from coordinate 4,954,768 downwards.
TATGGATTTGGTATCGTTGTGGGTTACGTAATTCCCCGCATTATGGGCCTGCACCATTTGTCCGGCTTCCCAGTTTTTGGGTCCTATGGCCCATATGGGACGTTGGCTCTTTAAATATTCAAAAAGTTTGCCTGGAATGATACCCCGGGTTTCTTCCGAATCAATTTCCAATAACAACAACACCTGGGATTTGCATTGATATTCCAATACCTTGGAATGGGGAAGGTATCCCAGAATTTCAACATAGTCGGTAATTCCATAGGCTTTGATGGAATCCAATACCCCCTCCCCTACAACACCTATCAATTGAACTTTCAAGTTTTCCTTAAACGTCGTGTTTTCCCGAACCAATTCCCCAATGGCCTCCCAAAGGGTCTTTGGGTTCCTTTCCGTCAACAAGGAGCCAATATGGGAAAGCGTAAAACCGGTATCCAAGGAAGATTGCAACGGTTTCCCATCATAGCCATTGGTAATAACGGAAATCGGTCTTTCCGTCAATCCCTCAAATTCCAATCGGGTGGTTTCGCTGGTCACGACAATAGTGTCCGCCATATTTAGGACCTGCTTTTCCAAAGCCTCGTGTTTTCGTTGCGAAGTTTTGGTCAATTTCAGTTTTTTGTGATAGCCAATGCTGGTCCACGGATCGCGAAAATCAGCCACCCAGTTAATCTTGAAGTTTTCCTTTATTGTTTTTCCTATTAGGTGAACACTGTGCGGAGGGCCCGTGGTAATTATGGTTTCAATCTGTTCCTCCCGTATCAACCGTCTTATTTTTTGAACAGAAGGCCTTACCCAATACTTTCGTGCGTCCGGGATAAAGAGATTGCCCCTGACCCACAATAGTATTCGCTCCAAAAACGACTGCTTTTTGTACTCTTGGATAATACCGGAACTGATCCGTTCGGTTTTCTTTTTGGATAGGAATGAAGCGAGTCCGTACGGCTCAAAAATGGATTGTTTGATGATGCGAAGTCCTTTGGGGACTTCAGTCACTAAAGATTCGTCATATAAGGGATAATGGGGTTTTTCGGGAATGAATACGATAGGTTCAATATCAAAATTGGGAAGGTATTGAATAAATTTCAACCATCGTTGTACCCCAGGGCCGCCAGCGGGTGGCCAATAATAGGTGATAATGAGCACCTTTTGCATCAATCCTTGGCTTTTCTTCCAGGTTTTCGGAGCAACCAAACCATACCACCCAGGGCAAGCACTCCCAAAAGGAGGTTGCTTGCCAGTGCAATGGTGCTGCCCGTCTTCACTACCTCCGGATCGAACTGGAAAATCACGGTATGTTTCCCAGCGGGAACCTCCATTCCCCGTAGGGCATAGTTCACCCTGTAATGGGTTTCCTCCTTACCATCAATGGATACATGCCATCCATTGGGATAGTGCATTTCAGAAAAGACCACAAATCCTGCATTGGGGTTATCCATTTCATATGCAATGAAATTGGGACGATGGTCCATCATTTTTATGGAGGCCAATGAGTCCACTGTAAATGTCCGGGGCTTTAACACTGTTTGATCGGTTTCATCAAAAACTGCCGATTTCTTGGTATTTAAACTATCCAGGGCCTTAATCTCCATATCGGCGCTGGAAACTGCAATCAGGTTGTTGATGAACCACGCCGGACCGTTGGCATCCGGATTTATGGTTGGAATTCGCTTTCCATCTTCGTCCTGTTGAAAAATGTACTTGACGTTCAGCATATTCAGAACATCCAAATTAGTACTGTACAAATGGAAGTCAAATAAATCTTCGAGCTTGGCCGGTTTGGCGGCATGGTAACCGCTCAATGATTTATGGAAATACGATGTCCGTGAACCGACAACTCCTTCTGAAGGGTCAAAAACCCTGTAAATGGATTTATCCGTTTGTATTTGCCGATCCGCTTCCGTGGCTTGGTAAGGTTGGTCCACCAAACGTTGCCGAACAAAGTCATCCTCATTTACATAACGTTGGTTAACCCCTACCAAATCAAAAACAAGCAATATGCCAATGACGATCAGGGCCATGTTCCTTTTTATCGCCCCCCTTATCATTAGGAATACCACTGCCGCCGTTAGCGCAAAATAAATCAACGTCCTAAAGGTGTCACTGATGTACACCGCTTCCCTATCGCGTTCAATCATGGACATCAACTCCTCCCCAAAATATTGTTGATAGGTGGCATCACTCAATCCCTCAAAACCGAACATTCCTTTTATCACAAAAAGGACGATGACCAAACCCAGGGCGATGATTCCGGATAATTGCAGTGCCTTTATTTTCTCCTTCTTTTTAATGGAATCAGCAAACAATTGTTTAAGGCCCAAAATTGCCAAAATAGGGACACATAGTTCCAAAATGACCTGTATGGAAGAAACTGCCCGGAATTTATTGTACAAGGGGAAATAATCGATCATAAAGTTGGTCAAGGCCGGGAAGTTCTTTCCCCAGGACAGTACGAGTGATAAAAGCACCCCGCCCAACAACCACCATTTCTTCTTGCCTTTGACCAAAAAAAGGCCCAATAAAAACAGAAAAAACACCACGGCCCCAATATATGCTGGGGCAGCTACCCCAGGTTGATTTCCCCAATACAAGGGGAGGCCCTGGGTAAACTCCAATGCCCGTGTAGGGGACAATCCCTGGCCGGTCAAAAATTCATAGGCTTTTGAGTCTTTCCCTAAATTCTCACTATTGGAACCACCAAACAAGCGAGGTACGAAAAGATTCAGGGATTCCGCAATTCCATAACTGTACTGGGTGATATATTCCCTGTCCAGTCCATTTTTAATTTCCTTTTCGGTACCATCGGGATTGATGGTGAGTTCCGATTTACCCCTTGTACTCCAATCCGCATATTCCTTGGTTGCCAAAATTCCCGTGGCATTGGTGGCTATTCCCAGAAGTACGGCCGCAAGCAAAATGGCCACTGAAGCAAAAAAATGCTTTAACTTCTTTTTTAGAATGGCCTCAATCAAATAGACCAGACCAAGAATCAGTACCAACAACATGAAATAATAGGTCATCTGATAATGATTGGCACTAATTTCAAGGGCCATGGCAATTGCGGTCAAGATAAAACCAAGGATGTATTTTTTCCGAAATACCAAAAGAGTTCCGCCCAAAACCATTGGCAGGTACCCAATGGCATGGGCTTTGGCATTATGCCCAACTCCTAGGATAATGATGTAATAGGTTGAGAAACCGAAAGCCAGACTCCCCAGGATGGCCAATCGCCAATCCATTTTCATGCAGAGCATTAAAATGTAAAACCCAATGAAGTACAGGAACAGATAATCTGCAGGTCTTGGCAAAAACCGAATCAATCGGTCCAATTTTTTTACGTAATCGTGTGGATAGTTGGCCCCCAATTGATAGGTAGGCATCCCGCCAAAAGCACTATTGGTCCAGTAGGACTCCACTCCTGTGTTTTCCTTGTAATCATCACGTTCCTTGGCCATTCCTTTATAAAGGGCAATATCGGATTGATAGATGGCCTTGCCCTGAATCACGGGATAGAAGTACGCCAATGAGGCCACAATGAAAAAAAGAACAACGGCTATATGGGTAAAGATGGCTTTTGCAGAAAGCTTCATAATCTGGCTTTGAATGCCCAAAGATTATTCAATTTCTTCAAAATCTATGTATTCTCCAACTTTTTTTGAAGGATTGGATTTTGGATTGGGTGCTTTGTGAACTGTGGTCTCCCCTTCCTGTTTCGGGTGCTGATGTGATTGTTGAAATTGTCCAAATTGTTGTCCAAAACGTTCCTCCGTTTTCTGAACGGCATAATTCAACAGTTTTGGTGCCAACCATTTCCAAAGGATTTTAGCGATATAGTATACGATTATAAGAAATAATATCGTTTGTAGTACAACCATGGTGTATTGCTATTGATTCAAATTTACCCAACTAGTCCATTAAATTGAATATTCGTTTCATAAAATAGTATTAAAGTCTTGCTATGGTGCATTACAGATTTTTCCTTTTATTATTGTTCTTACCCTTTTTGACCAAGGGTCAGTACACGGATGTAATCAACTCAAATCGTCCAGGAATCGGGGTAAGTGCTTATGCTGTTGGAAAAAATGTGGTCCAGGCGGAGACGGGTTTTTTATACGAAATGCGGGACCATAGCGTATTGAATACTTCTTCCTCCATCTTTGGGGGCGAATTGGCCCTACGTTACGGTTTCCTATTTGAAGAATTGGAGCTAAAGTACGAAGGCACCTATATAAGCGAGAACATCACCTTTGATAATTTTGGGGTGGATGAGCGGCGAACCGATTTTTCCCGGAACCGTATCGGGCTCAAATATTTGGTCTTTGATCCCTTTAAAAATCCAGAGGCCAACAAACCTAATCTGTACAGTTGGCGTGCCAACAACAAGTTTCAGCTTAAAAATCTTATTCCAGCAGTTTCGTTGTATGCCGGGGCAACTTTTAATTTGGGCGATAAACCTTTTTATCCGGAGGATGGGACGATCTCTTACCGTGGCATGATCGCCACCCAAAGCCGTCTTACCCCAAAATCGGTTTTAATTACCAATGTGGCCTATGACCGAATCACTACGGACTTTCCGGAATTAAGCTATGCCATTTCCTATACCCGCGCTTTTAGAAACCCCAAATGGAGCATTTTTGTGGAACATCAGGGCATAGAGAGTGATCGTTTTTCCGATTTATTGCTAAGGACGGGTATTGCCCATTTGTTCAATCCCAATTTTCAAGTGGATTTCAGTTTGGGTGCCAGCGTCAAGGATACCCCGTTCAGGGCCTTTGGAAGGACCGGGCTTTCGTACCGACTGGATTTTCACAAAGACGAGCTTAAACCCATCAACAAACAGGGCGCAAAAGCAAAGATCAAGCGCAACAGTATCAAGAAAAAGAAAAAACGACGCAAGAAGGATAAATTGGATTTCTAATTTTTTTCTGAGCAGATTATTCCCCATCTTGAGCCTTACAATCCTAACCTATGGTTCAAGTAAAAGAAGTCGTTTCAAAAGCAGATTTTAAAGCCTTTGTAAAATTTCCCTTCCAACTGTACAAAGGCAATCCCTATTGGGTTCCCCCGATTATCAAGGATGAGCTGGAAATTTTTGATCGCCAGAGGAATCCCGCATTTCAATCCGCTCAGGCCCAGTTTTTCCTCGCCTTAAAAAATGGGAAAGTGGTCGGAAGAATTGCCGCCATCATCAATCATTTGGAGGTCAACGGACAGGGATTGAAAAAAATGCGCTTTGGGTGGTTTGATTTTGTGGATGATCTGGAGGTATCCAAAAAACTTTTGGGTGAGGTTGAGGCTATTGGCAAAGCCAATGGATTGGAATATATGGAAGGCCCCGTAGGATTTTCTAATCTGGACAAGGTTGGTGTTCTCATAGAAGGTTTTGATCATATCGGTACCATGATTACCTGGTACAACCATCCTTATTATCCAAAACACTATGGGGAACACGGTTTTGTAAAGGAAAAAGAGTATTTGGAGAACAAATTCAAAGCCGCAGCGGCAGACCCCAAACTCTTTGCCAAGGCCAATATGCTCATTAAAAAACGTTTTGGCCTGCGCGAAATCAATTTTACGAATAGCAGTGAAATTATGCCCTGGGTGGACCAAATGTTCGATCTGTTCAATGAAAGTTATGCCAAGCTTTCCTCCTTTGTGAAGATTACCGATGTTCAAAAAGCCTATTTTAAAAAGAAGTACATCAGTTTTATCAATCCGGAGTATATCAAATTTGTAGTGGACAGCGATGACAAATTGGTCGCTTTTGCCATAGTAATGCCCTCCTTTTCCAAAGCCTTGCAAAAAGCCAATGGAAGGTTGTTCCCTTTTGGGATTTTTCATCTCTTAAGAGCTAAGAAAAGCAGTAAAGACGTGATTTTCTACCTGATAGGCATACGACCGGACTTTCAAAACAAAGGGGTTACGGCCGTTATCTTTAATGAATACTACCATACCTTTAAAGCCAAGGGCATTGTAAATTGTATCCGCACGCCGGAATTGGAAGAGAACACCGCTATACGCCAAATGTGGAAGCATTTTAACCCGATTACCCACAAACGTAGGCGTACCTATCGAAAAGCTTTGTAATTGGACGCCTCATTCATACATCAAGTTTTAGGGGAAAAGCCAATAGCCATTACGAGCGTTTCCGGAGGGGATATTGCACAGGCCTTTAAAGTAGAGACGGGAAACCAGGATTATTTTGTGAAATCGGCCTCTTTCCAAAACGCTCGGGACCTCCTGCAGAAAGAAGCCCTGGGACTCCAAAAACTGGCCAGTACGCATACCATTGCCATTCCTGAAATCCTTGGGGTGTACCATAACCAGGGAACGGCCTATCTTTTTTTAGGATTTATTGCCTCCAAAAACCCCTCAAATCGCGATATGGAAGTATTCGGTAGGGCCTTGGCGGGACTTCATCAAATTCGTTTCGGAACATTTGGACTGGAAACCGATAATTTCATTGGAAAACTGCCCCAAAGCAACACCGTACACCAAAATTGGGTGGATTTCTATGTACAGGAACGATTGCATCCCCAACTGAAAATGGCCTTAAATCTTGGCAAATTGGACCAGGACAGTATACCATCCATCACTAAAATGGGCACTTGCTGTGAAGCTTTGTTTGGGGAGGTCAATGCATCTTTGTTACACGGTGACCTTTGGAGTGGAAATTACCTGATCTCAAATGAGGGAAGGCCTTATCTGATCGACCCAGCAGTCTATTACGGCCATAATGAGGTGGATTTGGCGATGACCAAACTTTTTGGTGGATTTTCATCAACATTTTATGGGGCATATCATGAAGTTATTCCTCCCCATCAAAATCAAAAAGCGCTTGTGGACATCTACCAACTCTATTACTTGTTGGTCCATCTGAACCTTTTTGGGATTTCCTACTTAAGTCCAGTGCTACGGATCCTGAAAAGGTATTTCAGTTAATATTTCTACTCGCCCATGGCCGCGGCTACAGCAGCAGAAAGGCGTTTATAGGTTCCATTTTGAAGTCGTTCACGAATGGCAGAGAACGCATCCAGGGTTTCTGCAATATCTTCCATGGTATGCGTTGCCGTGGAATAACGTAGAACATCATAAATAGCACATATCACTCTTATAGCGGGCAGTATTACAACCCATGTTACCTATAGAAGTCACATCGTTGAATATATCTTACTGGAGTTCCGATAATTGGTCAATCTTCTGCTCGAACATCCAATTGATGCTTAAAGACATCAGGGCTACCTTACCGTTTCATGAAAAAACGGATATAGCCCTTTTCCCCTTTTCCAGTAATCCAAAACAGGATACAAGTTCCTTCCATGGAACAGTCGAATTAATCACTTTAGACATACCCTTAAGAAGGTATCCAACAATAGGACCTTATCGAAATCAAAATTTGTATAGATGATACAAATTTTAGTTCAGAAAATTTTCGTAGTTTTATTTTGTGCCTTCCAAGTTTAAATCCCTTTTTGAAAAACACAGCTTTGTTTTGGGATTTTGAATTGCGAATTATTTCTATGATAATGAATGAGTTGCATTATTCTGAATGTCCTTTTTTAAATTTCGGAAATAGCTCATATTAACTTTAAAAGGCCAAAATTGATTTTACTGCCCTGATTACAATCACAACTACTGCTTCCAAACCATGTTTATGCAAGATTTAAAAGAGAACCATAAAGTTCCTGCCATTTTACTAATCATATTATTATGTTCCTGTTCTTCGGGGTCAACAGAGTTTCAATTTGATAGGAACGTATTTCCGCAAGAGTGGCACCTTATCAGAATAACTACATCCATTACCGGCGACTTTAAGGAAGGTACAGAAATGGAATTCCAAGAATCATTCATACTTCATTCATCGGGACTATTTACTAAGACAAGGGAAACATCTGCGGGAACAGTTGAGGGATTTGGCAAATATAGTTTTAATGAAGGTGAAAATGGAACAATACTGGAGCTGCTACATGATTCAACGAATCAAACAATTATAAACTGTTCAGGAAATCTTATTGAGCTATTTTCAATGCCAACAAATGAAACATTGGTCGGCAGTTCTGCTCCGTGTGATGGCCCTATATTATTTTATGAAAGAGTGAATTAATGTTTATATAAGCGTTTGAATACCCTCATTTGGTTCAAAATACAATTACTGGAACTACTTAAAACAAGTAAAAAGTTTTGGTAACGTAATTCGAACATTGAAATATGATGGTCTACTTTCAAGCAGCAAAAGATACTTCCCTTTCAATCTGGCCACCCAACGCCATTAATGGTCATCCCCTTGGCTATCATTCCGAAATATGACCCGATTTGGAGTTTGTTTTATCCTAAATCACGAGTTATTGCAATGAAGATAATAGTGTAAGAAATTTGAATTTTCCATAGTTTTATTCTCCCATGGCCGCAGCTACGGCGGCAGAAAGGCGTTTATAGGTTCCATTTTGAAGTCGTTCACGAATGGCAGAGAACGCATCCAGGGTTTCTGCAATATCTTCCATGGTATGCGTTGCCGTAGGAATCATTCGCAATAGGATCAATCCTTTAGGAATCACAGGGTAAACCACTATGGAACAAAAGATTCCATAATTTTCACGAAGGTCTTTTACCAAAGCCATTGCCTCCGGAATACTACCGTTCAAATATACAGGGGTTACACAACTTGTAGTGGTTCCTATATCAAATCCACGTTCCTTAAGGCCGTTCTGTAACGCATTGACATTTTCCCAAAGCTTTGCCTTTAATTCAGGCATGGTGCGGAGCATGTTCAACCGCTTCAAGGCGCCTTTCACAAAAACCATGGGTAGGGACTTTGCGAACATCTGCGAGCGCATATTGTATTTGAGATAGTCTATGATTTCCTTGTCGGCCGCCAAAAAAGCGCCTATTCCGGCCAGGGACTTTGCAAATGTGGCAAAATAGACATCGATTTCGTCTTGAATACCCTGCTCCTCTCCTGCTCCAGCACCCGTGGTCCCTAAGGTTCCAAAACCATGGGCATCATCCACCAATAAACGAAACTGGAATTTTTTCTTAAGCGCTACTATTTCCTTAAGTATTCCCTGCTCTCCACGCATACCGAACACTCCCTCGGAAATAACCAGGATACCTCCCCCGTTGTCCTGTGCCATTTTAGTGGCACGTTCCAGGTTTTTTTCCAGGCTCTCAACATCGTTATGCTTAAACGTGAATCGCTTGCCCATATGCAGGCGTACCCCATCTATGATACAAGCGTGACAGTCCACATCATAAACGATAATATCGTCCTTGGCCACCAAAGCGTCTATACAGGACATAATCCCCTGATAGCCGAAATTCAATAAATAGGCCGATTCTTTATCCACAAAATCGGCCAATTCACGCTCCAATTGCTCATGATAATCGGTATGGCCACTCATCATACGCGCACCCATGGGATAGGCAGCACCGTGTTCCAAAGCGGTATCCGAATCCACTTTTTTAACTTCAGGAAGATTGGCAAGCCCCAGATAATCATTGATACTCCAGGTAATTACCTCTTTACCCCTGAACTTCATCCTATTGGAGATAGGTCCTTCCAACTTTGGAAAAACAAAATACCCTTCTGCTTGTGAAGCCCATTTGCCCAAAGGCCCTTTGTTTTCAATAATTCTGTCAAAAATATCCCGCATTTGGCCGTGAATTTAATGAACTGCAAAAATAGCCAATTAAAACTTTCTTGCAACGTCATCGTATTAAAACAAAAAAGACGGCACCTTACTGTGCCGCCCCCTATCCTTAAAAGTAAACTTTTCTTACTTAATGTACTCTATCTCTTTGGGTTTCGGCGTTTTATCACCTTCAAAAAAACCTTGGTTTTCCATCCACTCATCGCTGTATATCTTACTCATGTATCGGGAACCATGATCCGGGAAAACAACCACAACCTGACTATCGGCATTAAACTCACCTTCGGTATGGTATTGCATTACGGCTTGCATGGCCGCGCCACTGGTATATCCCAAAAACAGACCTTCTTTATGCGCAATTTGGCGTGCCATATGTGCGCTTTCTACATCCGTCACCTTAAGAAATCGGTCAATACTGTTGAAATCCGTTGCTTTAGGAATTAAATTTTTACCAAGACCTTCAATACGGTATGGATATACCTCATCGTGGTCAAACTCCCCTGTTTCATGGTATTTTTTTAGTACGGAACCGTAGGCATCCACAGCCAGTATCTTTATTTTGGGGTTCTGCTCCTTTAAAAAACGGGCTATTCCCGAAATGGTTCCTCCTGTACCACTACAGGCGACCAAATGCGTAATTTGACCTCCGGTCTGCTCCCAGATTTCGGGACCAGTAGTTTTGTAGTGGGCCTCAATATTCAAATCGTTGAAGTATTGATTGATATAAATGGAGCCTGGAGTTTCCTGGTGCAATCGCTTGGCCACCTCATAATAGGAACGTGGATCGTCCGCACTGACATGTGCCGGGCAAACGTAGACTTTTGCACCCATGGAACGCAACATATCTATCTTATCCGGAGACGACTTTGAACTCACGGCCAAGATACAGTCATATCCCTTTACCATGCTCACCATGGAAAGGCTAAAACCGGTATTTCCCGAAGTGGTCTCTATAATTGTGCTTCCCGGTTTCAGTATTCCCTTTCGCTCCGCCTCCTCGATAATATGAACAGCAATCCTATCCTTGGCGGAATGTCCCGGATTGAACGCTTCTACCTTTGCATAGAAGTTACCGGTAAGGTGCGCTGTAATTTTGTTCAACTTTATTAAGGGAGTGTTTCCCACCAAATCCAAGATACTATCGTGGGCCTTGATTGTATTTTCCATAATTCAGTTAGGTCAAGGAAAGTGTTTACAATTCCGCTGGCAAAAATACTACTTTTAATTTTATGGGACTTTTCCTTCCAGATCTAAAATAAAGGCATATTCCTTTGCCGTTTCCTTCAAGGCCTCGAACCTACCGGAAGCACCTCCATGACCTGCTTCCATATTGATGTCCAGAAACAGTTGGTTGCCATTGGTCTTCAATTCCCGTAATTTGGCCACCCATTTTGCTGGTTCCCAATATTGTACCTGGGAATCATGCAAACCAGTGGAAACATACATATGGGGATAGGCCTTGGCCTCTAAATTATCATAAGGGGAGTAACTTTTTATATAGCTGTAATACTCCTTTTTGTTTGGATTTCCCCACTCGTCATATTCCCCGGTGGTCAAGGGAATGGAATCGTCCAGCATTGTTGTGACCACATCCACAAAGGGAACGGCCGCAATGACCCCATTGTACAGTTCGGGTGCCATATTTATTACAGCTCCCATCAACAATCCTCCGGCGGAACCACCTATGGCATACAACCGCTCTGGGGAGGTATATCCATTTTCAATCAAATACCTGGAGCAATCAATGAAATCGGTAAATGTATTTTTCTTGTTCAATAACCTTCCCCCTTCGTACCAAGGCCTACCCAAGTATTCCCCCCCTCGCACATGGGATATGGCGTAAATAAAACCCCTGTCCAAAAGACTTAAACGTACGGAAGAGAAATAGGGGTCAATAGTGGATCCATAGGAACCATAGGCATATTGTAGTAATGGACTTGTACCATCCAAGGGGGTATCCTTTCGATACACCAACGAAATAGGAACCTTTTTTCCATCTTGTGTCCCGGCCCAGACCCTTTTAGATTGGTAATTGTCTTTATTGAACTTCCCTCCCAGCACTTCCTGTTCCTTCAAAATTTCCTGTTCCCCGGTTTCCATATGGTATTCAATAATGGCATAGGGTGACGTCATGGCATTATAGAAAAAACGAAGCTTGTCCGTATTAAAATCCAAATTGGTAAATGGGCCTGCAACGTAAGTCTCACTTGCGAAGGGGAGGTAATAGGAATTGGTACCATCCCAACGAACGATCCTCATTTTTGTCAAACCCCTTTCCCGCTCGGTAATTACATAGTGGTCCCGAAACATTTCCACATCCTCCAACAACACCTCGGAGCGATGTGCTATGAACTCTTCCCAATATTCGGATGATGTGCTATCAACCGCACACCGCATCAATTTAAAATTTGTGGCCCCATCCTTGTTGGTCAAGATATAAAAATGGCTCCCATAGTGATTGATTTCATATTCCAGGCCCCGTTCCCTCGGGCAGAAAACAGTAAACGAACCATTGGGGTCATCCGCTTTTAAAATCCGATATTCAGAAGTCATGGTACTGCTTGATCCTATGACGATATATTCCCTTGATTTTGTTTTGTACACAAAAGTGTTGAACGTCTCATCCTTTTCATGAAATACCTCTTCATCCTGCGCTACCGGAGTACCCAATCTATGCTTAAAAATCCTGTCCGAACGTAAGGTTACCGGATCCTTTTTGGTGTAAAACAAGGTTTTGTTATCTGAGGACCAAGCCGTGGTTCCGGTGGTATTTTCGATTTTATCCGGGTAAATCTCCCCTGTCTTTAAATTTTTGATCTGAATGGTATACTGTCTTCTGGAAACGGTATCCACCCCAAAAGCGGCCAAGGTATTGTCCGGGCTTACGGAAATCCCCCTTAAATTGAAAAAATCATGGCCCTCCGCCATTTCATTGCAGTTAAAAAGAATCTCTTCCCGGGCTTCCAGATTTCCTTCTTTGCGGGCATGGATGGGGTATTCCTTCCCTTCCTCATATCGGGTGAGGTAATAATATCCATTTAATTTGTAGGGGACCGAGGTGTCGTCCTCCTTGATCCTTGACTTCATCTCCTGAAAAAGTGTTCCCTGAAATTCTTTCGTATGGGCGGTCATCTCCCTGTAATAGCTGTTTTCGGCCTCCAGGTAGGCGATGACATCTGGATTCTCCCGCTCATTCAGCCAGTAATAAGGGTCTATGCGAACATCACCGTGTTTTTCAAGTGCTTTCGGTATTTTTTTTGCGATAGGAGGCTTTGGGTTCATTGTGTCTCTAAAGTGTAATTATGGAAAGCTGCAAAAATAAGACACAGGACAAAGAGGTCGATATATTTATTTTGAATACTATGTTAATCAATTTACTTTTGAAACTATAAATACAAATGATATGTTCGGCGACTTAATGGGTATGATGGGGAAACTAAAGGAAACCCAAAAGAAAGTGGAAGAAACCAAAAAACGATTGGATACGGTACTGGTCGATGAAGCTTCCACTGATGGAAAATTAAAGGTTTCCATAACGGCCAATAGGGAGTTAAAGTCCATTACCATTGACGAATCCTTATTGACCGATAGGGAGGAGTTGGAGGATTATCTTATTTTAACCCTGAACAAAGCCATCCAAAAAGCATCTAAAGTACAGGAAGCGGAACTCGGAGCGGTTGCCAAGGAAGGTATGCCCAATATTCCAGGAATGGACTCCCTTTTTAAATAGTTATTGGCAGGAATTTCCTAATTTTAGGAATGGTCGAGATTCTAAAAATTGCTGAGGGAAAATTCCAACTTCGAATTGATTCTGAATCAGGGAGCCCGCTATTGCACAGTATACCCTTCAAAAGCGAATCCGATGCCAAGAGAGTTTTGGACAAGGTGATTGCAAAACCCATTTTTGAACGAAAGACGGACCATCAGGGTAAATTTGTTATTACCTTAAAGACCGCCACTGGGGAAAATGTAGGGCAAAGCAATACCTATTCATCAGAAGCGGGAATGGAAAATGGCATTAAGAACTTATTGAAAAGCCTTTCCAAAGCCAGCGTTTAATTTAAATGGGCCAGTACCTCCAAAAAATGTGCATGCTTTTCGTCCGTATAGTCCAAATGGGTGACCATTCGGAGCTTTCCTTGTCCCATTCCAATGATGGAAATCTTATTTTCGGAGAGCTTTTTTAAAAAGGTGTCTTCGGACAGTACGGATTGGTTCAACTCAAAAATGATGATATTGGTTTCAATGGGCTCCACTTTCTTAATGAAGTCCAATTCTTTTAAAATAGCCCCAATTTCCCGGGCCCGTCCATGGTCTTCCTCCAGACGTTGCACGTGGTTGTCCAATGCATGGATACCGCATGCCGCCAAATATCCCGCCTGACGCATTCCCCCGCCTAAAATCTTTCGAACCCGAATGGCATCGTAAATCAACTTTTCGCTTCCTATCAAAACCGACCCTACCGGACATCCCAAACCTTTACTTAGACAAACGCTTATGGAATCGAACAATTCCCCATATTGTTTGGCGGACTCCCCCTTGGCCACTAAAGCATTCCAAAGTCGGGCCCCGTCCAAATGATACGCCAAATTGTGTTCCTCACAGACCTTTTGTATTCGTTTTAGTTCCCCAAAGTCCCAGCACGCTCCCCCACCCTTGTTGGTCGTGTTTTCGATACATACCAAACTGGTCAAGGGGCTATGGTAAAAATCAGGTGGGTTAATGGCCGCCTCCACTTGCTCAGCGGTCATCATGCCCCTATGGCCATCCACCAACTTACAGGATACCCCGCTATTGAAACTTGCCCCACCACCTTCGTAATTATAGACATGGGCATATTTGTCACATATCAATTGTTCTCCGGGATTGGTATGGAGTTTAATGGCCGTTTGATTGGTCATACTGCCACTTGGGAAAAAGAGCGCGGCTTCCATGCCAAACATATTCGCCACTTTCCGTTCCAACGCATTAACGGTTGGGTCATTTTTAAATACATCATCCCCTACTTGGGCCGCAAGCATAGCCTTTAGCATCCCAGGAGTTGGTTTGGTGACCGTATCGCTTATTAAATTTATTTCCATGCAGGTAAAAGAACTACTATTTGGCAATCAAGTGTAGGTATCACACTAGTCCACGGAAGTGGACCAATGGTTTTCAAAACAATCCATTCCAATGGGGGAACCATCGGGAATCTTTGGCGCCTTGGTTTTCGCCTCATACCCTCTGGGGTTCCCAATGAATTTTTCCACTTCCTTTTTCATTAAAATAGCAAATGGGTCGGTTGCCCTGGGTCCTTCCCCCAAATACGTCTTCAGGCGCATCATCTCAAACAGGATTGTTTCAGTTACCTGGGGATAACTCTCTTTATGACTGGCCACCTGCATAAGATGCTGCAAAACCTGCCAGTTCACCAATTTTTGTATTTCTCCCCTATATCCTTTGTTTTTTTTGCCTTTAATGGTTTCCTCCAAAAGTAAGGCAACCATATTTTCGAATCCAAGTTGGTCTTCGTCCATGGCCTTCTGTTGAACCAATCTATTGGCACGTTCATGGTGCAATAACAGCCCCAACGTTCCAGAGGCTGCAGTTTCGGCTGCACCATAGGGGTCAAAGGCTACGCCCGTCTTGCCCTTAAAGGACTCCCTGGTTCTTGGATATCCAATACTTCGTGGCGGAAACAATTTCAATTTTTCCGTTGGTATCGCCAAAACGTCAGGTTCCAAGGATTTCAGCATGGCTTCCAATGCATTTTCCTGGGACACCTTGTTTGCGGTTACCACACTGTTTTGACCATCGTCCTTAACCTTGTAATTGTAGTCCAGTCCACCGATTACTTTGGCCGCCGCTTCAATTTGGTAGCGGTGAAAAAAGTATAAGGGGACAAAAACGTCCTCTAAAACGGAATACGGTTCCCCAGATTTTATGTTATCCGCGGAAAAGTTGGCAATTGCCCGTTTTCTTATTTCCAGCACCCGTTCCAATTCCTGGCTTGCACTTGGTCCATTGTCCCAAAGATGGGCAAGGGTATGGGCACTTCCCAAAGGGCGCGCATCTTGATCGGACAAATAACGCAACCCGTCTTTTTGTGCTTGTTCCAAAATCGCATTCAAGGCTTTTTTCTCATCGGTCCCCTTGGGAAAATCCGAATAGGCATAGGCTACGGTAACTTTGTCCCATTCACCGATTCCCGTATCGTAAACATTGGAAAAATCCACGGTATTTCCATCCAACTGGAAATACGGATGTGGATAGTCCATAACGGATGCCCTATTATTGGTACTGGCCGCAAAATTATGGGCAAAACCGAGTGTATGCCCTATTTCGTGAGCAGATAATTGGCGAATCCTTGCTAGGGCCAACTGTAGCATGGGCTCGTAGTTATCATCGCGTTCAGAAAAAGGTTTGTCCATTAATGCCTGGGCAATCAAAAAGTCTTGCCGTATGCGTAAACTTCCCAAACTCACATGCCCTTTTATAATTTCACCCGTTCTGGGGTCCCGGACACTGGCCCCATAACTCCATCCCCTGGTAGAGCGGTGCACCCACTGAATTACATGGTACCTTACATCCATGGGGTCGGCCTCGTTTGGCAGTATCTTAACTTGAAAAGCATCTTTATAACCAATGGCCTCAAAGGCTTGGTTCCACCAACGCCCACCTTCCAAAAGCGCCGAACGCACCGGTTCCGGTGTACCATTATCCAAATAATAAATAATGGGTTCTACGGCTTCACTCACTTCGGCCGTTGGGTTTTTCTTCTCCAATCGATGTCTTGGAATGTACCTTTTAAGAATAGGTTCCTGTACCGGAGTTGCATAGTCGTAGTAACTGAAAGGGTATGTGCCACACCTTGGATCAAAATCCCTCTTTTTAAATCCTTCTTCAGGGAGTTCGATCAAGGAATGGTGTTGGGCCACGGTGACCAACTTGGGATTGGGGGCAACCGAGCGAATCCATGCTCCCTCTGGAGTACCGGAAAATGTGAGTAACATATCGAACTCCACATTTTTTGGGAAGGCTTTTGTACGTTCAAAGGACAATGCACTTTTATCCTTATCCAATGTATAGGAACCTTGCTTGGTCCTTTTTAACCTATCCGATACCCCGTGGGCATCGCGCATTAAAAAATCAGTGATATCAATAAGATAACTTCCTTTGGATTCTTCTTCAATTTTAAAACCATGTAGTACCGATTTGGCAAAAGCCTGTTCCACGGATTTGCGCTCCAGTTCATTATCCGTTAAAGCCCTAAAGGTAAGATTGGGCTGAACGAGCAACAGCTTTTGTCCCACTTTTTTAAAAAAGACAACCTGTTCATTTCCAAGCTGTCCCCTATCCAGTCCTATATCGTTGCTTCCAATACCACTGCTCAACGAATACACATAGAGGAATTCCTGTTCCAAATCATCTACTTGAAGATAAATCCTGTCGGAACCGTCATCGTAATAAAAATTAAAATACCCATTGAATTTTTGAAAGTCCTTGGCCTTTTCAAAGGTTTGGGAACATAGTGAATAAAAACTTAAGAAAAGAAAAAAAATACAGCTCGGTCTCATGCAAGAATATAAAGTTGTTAGACATTTAGAGCCTGTTTAAGATTCCATAAATTGTTTTTTCATGTCTCTTTTTGCTGCCAGCGCACCATCTGGCTCCTCTTAAAAAGGCCAAATCGTTGGCCTTTTCCCTCGGCCCTGTTAAAATTTCATCAGGTAGCCCAGCTATCATCTTCAATTTTGCCTCATTCTGCGCCAAAAATAGTCTTTACAAAAATTCAATTATACAATCCTAAACAGGCTCTTAAATTTATTGAAATTTGATTGCCCAGCAATAGTGAATTTCTATTTTTGCCCCAAACATTTTTAAATGGTAACCACAGATCAGCAAAAGGATCTTATTGAACGCCTGGGTGCGTTAAGGAGGTATCTTTGACATTGATGCCAAACGAATTGAAATAGAGAATGAAGAGGAGAAAACCCTGGTGCCAGGGTTTTGGGACAATCCACAGGAGGCCCAAAAGCAGATGCAGGCCTTAAAATCCAAAAAGAGATGGGTCACTGATTTTGAAAATGCCAAAACCATGGTAGGTGATTTGGAAGTGCTCATGGAGTTTTATGAATTGGGCGAGGTTGACGAAGGGGAAGTGCAGGAAAAATACAACGCCACCAAAGAAATCATTGAGAACCTCGAGTTCAAAAATATGCTTTCCGAAGAGGGTGACGAACTCACCGCAGTACTACAAATAACGGCTGGAGCCGGTGGAACGGAAAGTTGTGACTGGGCTTCCATGCTCATGCGCATGTATATGATGTGGGCCGAAAAAAATGGGTACAAGGTTAAGGAACTCAACTATCAGGAAGGCGATGTTGCCGGAATTAAAACAGTGACCCTGGAAATTGAGGGAGAGTTTGCCTTTGGTTGGTTAAAGGGCGAGAACGGGGTACACCGATTGGTCCGGATTTCGCCATTTGATAGCAACGCCAAACGACATACCAGTTTTGCTTCGGTCTATGTTTACCCCTTAGTTGACGATTCCATAGAAATCGACATTAACCCTTCGGATATCGAAATTACCACGGCACGAAGTAGCGGTGCTGGCGGGCAAAATGTCAATAAGGTGGAAACCAAGGTACAATTGGTGCACAAACCCACAGGAATCCAAATTTCCTGTTCGGATTCCCGTTCCCAACATGATAATAGGGCCACTGCCCTACGTATGCTCAAATCCCAATTGTATGAAATTGAACTGAGAAAACGTCAAGAGGCCAGGGATGAAATTGAGGCATCCAAGATGAAGATTGAGTGGGGTTCACAAATCCGAAATTATGTAATGCATCCCTACAAATTGGTGAAAGACGTACGCTCAAACGAAGAAACGGGCAATGTCGATGCCGTTATGAATGGGGAAATTGGCTCTTTTTTAAAGGCTTACTTGATGATGATGGGGCAAAGGGACGGGTAACTTCGCTAAATCCTCCCTAAATTTGTTTAGCTGTATTAGTCATTTAACAAAAAATTAACCAAGGCCCTTTAAACCTTCGGTTGGTTTTAAAATCCAATAGAACGATGAGAACCCTTGCAACTTCATTATTTGTACTCACTTGCTTCCTAATAAGTTCCGATCTCCATTCGCAATTTATCAACAACAACCGTTTTGGAAGACAAAGAAGCGCAATTCCGCAAACGCAAACACCTCCACCAGAACCTGAAAAACTGACCGCAGAACAACGTGTGGATCAGGAAATGCCCAAGCTAATTGAGGTTATGGACCTTGATCCTTTTGAGCAAGCCATTGTTAGGTCCGTGCTCGTTAAAAGCGTTCAAAAAAGAATGGAACTCCAAATCCTGGATCTGGAACAGAAAAAGATGATGGAGGAATATGGAAAGATCGTAAAAGAACAGGATGAGGAATTAAAAGCCGGCCTTCCGGAAGAAAAATTCCAAATCTATATGGATATGAGGGAGAACCCTTCAAAAACCAAGCGAAAACAGAAAAAGAAGAAGCGGCAATCGAAATCCTGATATGAAGAAACTGTTCCTGGTGTTCGTATGGATCATACCCATACTGGCACTCGCCCAAAAACCCCAAAACTTTAAACCCATACAAATTACAGGAACAGTTATCGACAAGGATACGGGGCAACCCCTCGAATACGCAACTTTAATAGTGCAAAGTATTCGAAATCCGGAAAGAATAACCGGAGGTATTACCGACGCCGAGGGAAAATTTGAGGTGCAAACGCCTCCAGGTGTCTTTAACATTTCCGTGGAATACATTGCTTATACTACCTATGTATCCAAAAAACAACAACTTCGCTCCAATACGGATTTGGGAATAATTTACTTATCTCCCGATGTTTCCCTATTGGAAGAAGTTGAAGTGGTGGCAGAAAAGACTACGGTAGAGCTTCGATTGGATAAAAAAATCTACAATGTGGGTAAGGACCTTACGGTTCAAGGGGGAACGGTCAGCGACGTCTTGGATAATGTTCCATCCGTATCCGTTGATGTGGAGGGCAATGTACAATTACGTGGAAATGATGATGTCCGCATCCTAATCAATGGTAAACCCTCTGCGATAACCGGATTGAACAGTACTGAGGCCTTACGCCAGTTACCGGCAGAATCCATAGAAAAGGTGGAAGTAATCACCTCCCCGTCCGCTCGTTACGATGCCGAGGGGTCTGGGGGAATCATCAATATCATTCTTAGAAGAAGTAAACTACAGGGCCTCAACGGTGCCCTTACCGTGAACGGGGGATATCCGGAATCCGCGGGCATCAATGGCAATCTCAACTATAGAACGGGCAACATCAATATTTTTACCAACACGGGATATAATTACAGGACACGCCCTGGAAATTCCCTAAATGATACGGACTTTTTTGATGCCGAGGGAAATCTCACCAATACCCTGCGCGAGGAACGCGATTTTGATCGAATCAGAAGAGGATTGAATGCCAACTTGGGCGTGGAATGGTACATCAATAAAACGGCCTCCATTACGCAATCCATTTTTGTGAGGGATTCGGACAATGAAAGCGAGACCACCAACAACTTTGTCCAAAGCGATGTCACAGGAAATACCCGTTCGGGCTTCAGATTTGACCCAGAAACGGAGAAAGATGACACTTTTCAATATGCCTTTAATTTTGATAAGCAGTTCAATGGGGAATTGGACCATACCCTCACCTTTGCCTTCCAATATGAAGAGAGTGATGAAGTTGAGGAATCCCTGATCATCCAAAATGGATTTGATAGCGAAAGTGTGCGAACGGCGGAAAACCAAAGAAGGGTCTTTATGCAATCCGACTATGTGGTGCCCCTGGGTGAAAACGGACAATTTGAAGTTGGTTACCGAGGGGATTTTAACCGTTTGAATACGGATTATGATGTGGTATTCATTGAACCTACCCTGGATGTCCTGGGAATAACCGATCCCAGTAACGTGCTCGACTTTAAGGAAACCATCAATGCGTTCTATACCCAATACGGGAACAAGTTCAAGGATTTTTCCTTTCTAGCGGGACTACGATATGAGGCCACGCGACTAATCATCAACCAAATAGAGACGGGTGATTTTAACCGAAACAATTTTGATGGTCTTTTCCCTACTTTGAATTTGAATTACGAAATCTCCGAAAAAGAGAGTTTCCAACTGGGATACAATCGTAGAATACGCAGGCCCCGGTCCAGGTTCTTGAATCCTTTTCCGTCTAGATCAAGCCCTACCAACCTTTTTCAGGGAAATCCGAATCTGACCCCGAGCTTTTCCAACCAAATTGAGTTGGGATATCTTAAACGATGGGAAAAGTTGACGTTGAACGGATCGATCTATTTCCAACGTTCCACCAATGTCATCACTTTTATCGTGGAGGACACCGGGGAGGATACTTTCTTTGACGGGGAACAGCTCAGTATTTTAAGGCGAACTCCTGTAAACTTGGCCCGAAACGACCGATATGGACTGGATTTTACCGCTACCTACCGACCTACCCGAAAATGGAACCTGAATACCAATATCAACTTGTTTAATTTTATCACCAGAGGGGACTTTAACGATCAAAATTTTGATGCCGAAAACTTAAGTTGGTTCATACGCCTAAACAATAAAATTACCCTTCCCTCCGGCATCGATTGGCAAACCCGAATCTTTTATCGTGGTCCCACGGAAAACGCCCAGACCAGGAACCAGGGCATTTTTTCCCTGGACTTGGCCTTTAGCAAGGATTTTCTCAAGGAACGGGCCTCCTTGGCCGTCAATGTAAGTGACGTGTTCAATAGCAGGCGAAGAATCAGTGAAACGGTAACCCCTTTATTCAACAACGATAGTGAGTTTCAATGGAGGGTACGCAGTTACAATCTGGCATTTACCTATCGTTTTAATCAAAAGAAAAAACGGGGTGGGGATAGGCAAAGGGATTATGAAGGTGATGATGAAGAGTTTGGAACCCCATAAAGAAAAAGGAGCCGAATGGCTCCTTTTTTTATTCTTCAAGCTCGGCCTTTTTGGCCTCGCGTCTTTCTTTCCACATTTCCATGAGGTTGCCCGTTAACCAATAGGGCACTACAAAGGTCAATAAGAAAATCATTAGCCAAAAACCTATGGTCAAGATGGTCAAAAAGGCTAAAAATCCGAGATATTGGTCAAATTCTACCATGAGTTCTTATTTATGCTACAAAGATACTTTGAAATAATTCAAAATTGCAAGGACAATAAAAAAAATATAATTCCAAACATTTATCAGGAACAAATACCTTTTTCATGGATTACCTTTGTACGGTAAAATTTTTCACAATGGAATTTAGGATTGAAAAAGACACTATGGGCGAGGTAAGGGTGCCTGCCGATAAGTATTGGGGTGCGCAAACGGAACGCTCCCGAAACAATTTTAAAATTGGGCCTACGGCTTCCATGCCTTTGGAAGTGGTGTATGGTTTTGCCTACCTAAAAAAGGCCGCTGCATACGCCAATCATGAACTGGGCGTACTTGCAAAGGAAAAAAGGGACTTGATCGCCACGGTTTGTGATGAGATTTTAGAGGGTAAGCATGACAGCCAATTTCCATTGGTCATTTGGCAGACGGGTTCAGGGACCCAAAGTAATATGAATGTCAATGAGGTAATTGCCAATAGGGCCCACGAACTGGCCGGAAAAACCATTGGAGAGGGTGAGAAGACCATTCAACCCAATGATGATGTGAACAAATCACAATCCTCCAACGATACCTTCCCTACAGGAATGCATATTGCAGCTTACAAGAAAATAGTGGAGGTCGCCATCCCCGGTGTGTTGCAACTCCAAAATACCTTAAAAAAGAAATCCGAGGAATTCAAGGAAGTTGTAAAGATTGGTAGGACCCATTTAATGGATGCCACTCCCCTAACTCTGGGACAAGAGTTTTCAGGTTATGTTTCACAATTGGACCATGGCCTTAAGGCGCTGAAAAACACGTTGCCGCATTTGGCAGAATTGGCGTTGGGGGGAACCGCAGTGGGTACAGGTTTGAATACGCCCAAAGGATATGATGTCCTGGTAGCCAAATATATTGCCGATTTCACTGGAATGCCCTTTGTTACCGCTGAGAATAAGTTTGAGGCTTTGGCCGCCCATGATGCGATTGTGGAAAGCCACGGTGCATTGAAGCAATTGGCCGTCTCCTTAAATAAAATAGCCAATGATATCCGAATGATGGCTTCCGGTCCACGCTCCGGGATTGGGGAAATCATCATCCCAGCCAATGAACCTGGCAGTTCCATTATGCCCGGAAAGGTAAATCCCACCCAATGTGAAGCCATGACCATGGTATGCGTCCAAGTAATGGGCAATGATGTGGCCATTGCCGTTGGAGGAACACAAGGGCATTACGAGTTGAACGTTTTTAAACCGGTCATGGCCGCGAATATCCTCCAATCGGCCCAGTTGATCGGCGATGCTTGCGTGAGCTTTGATGTGAACTGTGCCGTGGGAATTGAACCCAATCATAAGACCATCACCAAACTATTGAACGATTCCTTGATGTTGGTCACGGCACTGAACACTAAAATAGGATATTACAAAGCGGCAGAAATTGCCAATACTGCCCACAAGAACGGTACTACCCTAAGGGAAGAAGCCGTAAACCTGGGGTACGTTACCCCGGAAGAATATGACGAATGGGTAAAACCCGAAGATATGGTAGGCAGCTTAAAATGAGTTGCATACACAGGAAATAAAAAAGGGCATCCATTCTATCTGGATGCCCTTTTTACATATAGTGGATAGTGTTGTGTTATTTAAGGGTGAACTTGGAAGTTCCCAAAAGCTTTAATCCATCATCATAAACATTCACCATGTAATTTCCTTTTTGGAACTCACTTGCCGGTTTATTGATGTAGTCACATACGTCCAATGAATTATTCTCATAGTAAAAACTGGTTCCCTTGGTGTAGCTCACGGAAGCACCTTCCTCGGTACTGGCGGTCATTCCATCACCTACAACATTGCCTTGGGGGTCAAGAACCTCAATAAAGAACTCCCTATCACCAGCCTGTGCAATAGCGTTGTCCGCCACAGTAAAGCATACCTTAAACTTGTCGGTAGCCTTGGCCCTTTGTGTTGAAACCAATCTACCACTGCTTCTTTCTTTGACAGCGTCAATTTTAAAATCGGAAAGATTAAGCGCAGAACCTCTTTCAACAGCATCTGCCAACTGCGTATTCTGAACTACTAGGGAGTCATTGAAAACCGTTTGCTTTTCCAACTCAACAAACGTGCTATCACGTTGCATTGCCAATAAGGTATTTGAAGTGGTCAAGGAATCCACTTGCTTTAGCAACTCTTCGCGTTCCGCTTTTAGTTGACTTACTTGCCTTCTATATCTGGAAAGGGAAGCAATGTCAGCTTTCATGGTCTGAACGGAATCAATGTATTTTGCAATTCGATCACGGGCAGCAACCAATTCTTCATTGGTGGCATTACTCTCCAAAATAGCTTTGTCATATTCGGATTTCAAGCTATTTAAATCCTCAACAACCAAGTCTTTTTCTTGTTTCAAAGCGGTAGTAGTCTTCTTCTTATCTTGGTAAAGACTAACAGTGTAGATAATTGTTCCCAAAAGGACAACACCTAGCAATCCCGCTATTACCTTCAAACTGTTGTTACTTTTTGTTTCTGTCATAATCTCGATTTTTTGCTTTCTACAAATGAAAATTTGTTAGTGTCTGGTTTATATACGTCAATGGATTATGTTTAGACGTTTTTAATGGGACAAAATGTTAAAGATGTTTGTGAATGCCCATGTTTACTTAGCTTTATACAACTATTTTTTTTATGAAAAATTTATATTTTCTCCTTATATCACTGTTTTGTTTAAGTATCGTGGGCTGTGGAAACAGAAAAAAGGAACCTATTTCAGTTGAAGGGCCTAACGAAGAATTTCCGGTTTCCACTTTGGATATCAGACCTATTCAGCATGCTACCATGGTCATGGAATGGAACGGTATAACCATTTATGTCGACCCCGTGGGTGGCAAAAGTGCCTTTCAGGGACAAAAACAGGCCGATTTGATATTGATTACCGATATCCATGGGGATCACTTTAACTTGGAGACCCTTCAGCAACTAAATACCAAAAAGGCAAAAATCATGGTTCCCCTAGCGGTAGCTGAAAGAATTCCTGATGAATTTACCCCGCAATTGGATGTATTGGACAATGGCGACACAAAAGAACGGTACGGAATATGTGTGGAGGCCGTCCCCATGTATAACGTAAGGCAGGAGGCGCTTAAGTACCATAAAAAAGGACGGGGGAATGGGTATGTACTCGAAATGAACGGAGAACGTATTTATATTTCCGGTGATACTGAGGATGTTCCCGAAATGCGTGCACTGAGAAATATAGACAAAGCCTTTGTTTGTATGAATCTGCCGTATACCATGACCGTAGAAAGTGCGGCAGATGCCGTATTGGAGTTTAAACCCAAGGAAGTATATCCCTATCATTACCGGGGTACGGACGGATTTAGTGATGTAGAACGATTTAAATCACTAGTTGAGGAAGGAAATACCGATATAGGGGTAATTCTATTGAATTGGTACAAGCCTTAAATCACCTTACCAGCTTTTTGTACTTAATACGTTTCGGCATGATATCAGCTCCCAAACGCTTCTTTTTGTTTTCCTCATAATCGGAGAAAGACCCCTCAAAGAAATAGACCTGGGAATCTCCTTCAAAGGCCAGGATATGGGTGCAGATCCGGTCCAAAAACCATCTGTCGTGTGAAATAATAACAGCGCATCCCGCAAAATTTTCCAAGCCTTCTTCCAGAGCCCGTAGGGTATTGACATCCAAATCATTGGTAGGTTCATCCAACAACAAAACGTTGCCTTCCTCTTTTAGCGTCATGGCCAAGTGCAATCGGTTCCGCTCCCCACCGGAAAGCATGTTTACCTTTTTGTTTTGTTCACTTCCGGAAAAATTAAACCGACTTAAGTATGCCCTGGAGTTCACCTGCTTCCCTCCCATCATCACCAATTCCTGTCCATCGCTGAAGTTTTCCCAAATGGATTTTTCCGGGTCAATATTTGAATGGGATTGGTCCACGTAAGCCAATTTGGCCGTGTCACCCACAACGAACTCCCCTTTATCAGGTGATTCTTCGTTCATGATCATCCTAAAAATAGTGGTCTTACCAGCACCATTGGGACCAATAATACCCACGATACCTGCTTGTGGAAGATTAAAACTAAGATCCTCATAGAGGAGTTTATCCCCATAGGCCTTGCTCACGCCTTTGGCCTCTATGACATTGGTCCCTAACCTGGGGCCGTTGGGAATATATATTTCCAGTTTGTCTTCCAATTGCTTTTGGTCCTGGCTGGCCAACTTATCATAGTTCTTTAAACGTGCCTTTTGCTTTGCCTGCCGCCCTTTTGCTCCTTGACGTACCCATTCCAATTCCCGTTCCAGGGTTTTTTGACGTTTGGAGGCCTGTTTGCTTTCTTGGGCCAATCGCTTGGCTTTTTGATCCAGCCAACCCGAATAATTGCCTTTCCAGGGAATGCCTTCCCCCCGGTCCAGTTCCAGTATCCACCCCGCAACATTGTCCAGGAAATACCTGTCGTGGGTCACTGCAATCACCGTTCCTTTGTATTGGGCCAAATGATGTTCCAACCAATGGACCGATTCCGCATCCAAATGGTTGGTAGGCTCATCCAAAAGTAGGACATCCGGTTCTTGTAATAATAATCGGCATAGGGCCACCCTCCTTCGTTCACCGCCGGAAAGCACTTCAATCTTCTTATCTGCTTCCGGGGTCCTCAGGGCGTCCATTGCTATTTCTAATTTCGTGTCCAGTTCCCAGGCATTACTGGCATCAATTTTATCTTGCAGCACCGCTTGTCTGTCCATTAACTTTTGCATCTTATCCGCATCCTCATATACTTCAGGTAGGGCGAACATATCATTGATCTTATGGTACTCATCCAAAGTCGCAACGGTTTCGGCCACCCCTTCCTTCACAATCTCAAGGACCGTCTTATCCGCATCCAACTGTGGTTCCTGCTCCAAATAACCAACAGAATACCCCGGTGAAAAAACCACATCACCTTGATAATTTTTATCCACCCCCGCAATTATTTTGAGCAAGGTGGACTTCCCTGAGCCGTTTAAACCAAGAATACCAATCTTTGCTCCGTAAAAAAAGCTCAAATAAATATTCTTCAGTACTGGTGTATTGGCATTTTTAAAGGTCTTGGTGACCCCTGCCATGGAAAAAATGACCTTTTTATCGTCAGACATGATTATGGTTAATGGTTAATAGTTGATGGTTGATGGTTGATGGTTGATGGTTGATGGTTGATGGTTAATGGTTAATGGTTAATGGTTAATGGTTAATGGAAAGTAGGAAACTTTTAACTCCTAACTCTTAACTTTTTATAGGGTTTTCCCGAACAACTGCAATGTCTTTAAAATTCCATCTGAATCCAATCAAACCCTACCTTTTAAGGCATTGAACACCCAGGCTATTGCAAAAAAGCCAATTCCGACCGCGCCAAAACCGTATCCGGCTACTTCATCATATTTAAAAGCCCCAAGGGCAATCATTCCCAATCCCACCGCAATCATGATGATTGTGGCATAAGCCAGTACAGTATTTTTATTCATTCCCATTCGTACAAATTAAGTGTAAACTCAAATATCGGAAAAAATGCAAGAACCATCCTTACGGCAATCTCAATTGGCATTGTATCTTTAACAAATAAAGCATAAAACCCATAAAATGGATTTAAACTTCAATAAAAATGAAGATCATAATAAATTAATGCTTGCACAACTCCGGAGAAAATTGTCCGACCTAAAGCTCGGAGGGGGTAAAAAACGAATTGAAAAGCACCATGCGAAAGGAAAAATGACCGCCAGGGAGCGTATAGCCTATCTACTGGACTCCGATGAAGCGGCCATTGAAATCGGTGCCTTTGCCGGGGAAGCCATGTATAAGGAACATGGGGGTTGTCCTTCCGGAGGTGTCGTGGTCAAAATTGGCCATATTCAAGGAAAGCAATGTATTGTTGTGGCCAATGATGCTACCGTTAAAGCTGGTGCTTGGTTCCCCATAACAGGAAAAAAGAACCTTAGGGCACAGGAAATAGCCATAGAAAATCGACTTCCCATTATTTATCTTGTGGACAGTGCGGGGGTCTATCTCCCCATGCAGGATGAAATTTTTCCGGACAAGGAACATTTTGGACGCATATTCCGGAACAATGCCGTAATGAGCAGTATGGGAATCACGCAAATTTCGGCAGTCATGGGAAGTTGTGTCGCTGGGGGTGCCTATTTGCCCATTATGAGTGATGAGGCCCTGATCGTGGATAAGACAGGAAGTATTTTCCTGGCGGGAAGTTACCTGGTGAAGGCCGCCATTGGCGAAAGTATTGACAATGAAACCTTGGGAGGGGCCACAACACATTGCGAGATTAGTGGCGTTACCGATTACAAGGCCAAAGATGATAAAGATGCCCTGGACACCATCAAAAACATTGTAGGCAAAATAGGGACTTTTGAGAAAGCCGGCTACAATCGTATCGAACCCAAGGCCCCAACTGAAAATCAGGAAGAAATCTTTGGTATTCTACCCAAATCCAGAGCTGACCAATATGATATGTTGGAGATCATCAAGAGATTGGTGGATGATTCCAAATTTGAGCAATACAAGGAAGATTACGGAAAAACACTTTTGACAGGATATGCACGAATTGATGGCTGGGCCGTAGGCATTGTGGCCAACCAACGTAAAGTTGTAAAAAGTGGAAAAGGCGAAATGCAATTTGGAGGGGTCATCTATTCCGATTCCGCGGACAAAGCCACTCGATTCATAGCGAATTGCAATCAGAAGAAAATTCCTTTGGTGTTTTTGCAGGATGTTACCGGTTTTATGGTAGGCAGTAAAAGCGAACACGGGGGAATCATAAAAGATGGTGCCAAAATGGTGAACGCCGTTAGCAATTCAGTGGTTCCCAAATTCACCATAGTTATCGGAAACAGTTACGGTGCCGGCAATTACGCCATGTGCGGTAAAGCCTATGACCCCAGGTTAATCGTAGCATGGCCCAGTGCCGAGCTGGCAGTAATGAGCGGTAATTCGGCAGCCAAGGTGTTGCTACAGATTGAAAAAGCCGCTTTGGAGAAAAAGGGCGAGGCGTTTGATACCGAAAAGGAAAAGGCCCTTTTTGAAAAAATAAAAACCCGGTACGATAATCAGGTATCGCCCTATTATGCGGCTGCACGTTTGTGGACCGACGCCATTATCGATCCTATGGCCACTAGAAGGTGGATTTCCATGGGTATCGAAACGGCCAATCACGCTCCCATTGAAAAGCAGTTTAATCTAGGGGTATTGCAAGTATGATCATCTTGCACTCTTCATGATAATATTCGCCGTGGGTTTGTCGCCTACCTTAAGTACCATGACCTGATATCCTTCCTTACGGAAAAATATTTCATCATTTGTATTGGCCCCTATGGTATAGCGTCCTTTGTCATCGGTAATCACGGTTTCTTTGGTTCGTTTATTGGTAACTTCCACACCTTGTACCATACGACCTCCCATTAGAGTAAAGCCTGAAATGGTTCGAATTTTTTTCCTTTTACGTAACTCCCTTTTTTCAAAACGCTGTGCTACTTTTTCCGAAACCATCAGGGAGGTTTCCAGATAATAGGCCATGTTTTGGTCCGTAATCCGTTCCCATTTACCCTGACTTGCATATTTTCTATAGGAACCATACTTGTCCGGTGCTCCGGCCAATATCAATCCCAATTCCTCATCCCCATATACCGTCAATAGTTCCAGTGATATCATAAAATCATTCTTGACATAAATATCGTATGGCCTTAGGTCTACCCAGACTATCTTATTCGTTTTTTTTACGGTGACCAAAATATTCTCCCCGGATTTGTTCAAATTGGTCTTGGGCCTGCCCATTATTCCATCATCCTTATAAATATTGACACGGAGCAACAGGCTGTCCGAAGGGTTGTGGAATACTTCGAACTGAAAGCGTTCCAATCTACGAAGCCCACTTTTCGCAATTATACGGGTAGCCAACTCACCTCCCAGGGCAATCTGGTCTTTCCAATAGCCAAAAATACGCTGGCCGGAGTTTTTATAACCAATGGTATTTTGAATAAACCGTTCGCCCTTGTTGGATACCACTACCTCATCCAATTCCACCCTGGTAGGTGTCATTTTAAAAACCGGATATTCATTGTAAACCAATGGCATTTTGGCCACCGGTATGTTCAAAGAACCGTAACCCAAGGCCGAAAAGAGTATAATTTCCTCGGATTCCACCTTATTTTTTTGAAAGTAGAGATGAAAAAGACCTTCTTCGTCACTTACGGTTCCTATACCTTTTTCAACAATACCAATATTTACATACGGAATGGGCTCCCCGGTTTTTGAATCCACAACCTTCCCTTTATAGTCTTTTTGCGCGGCACCAAACCTAAAGACAAATAACAGGATGAACGTGGCCAATAAGCGGGCCTTACAACTACGGTGTCCCAATACTTCCAATAGTTCTTACATTAAAAAGTTCTTGGTTCGTGTCCTTTACGTTCAATTTAAACACCCGTACTTCCTTCCGCTGTTCTTTGGAACCATAGTTGTGGTAAACCGTTGCCTTTAAATAGGTAGGGGTCAGACTCTTATTGCCGTGGTATTTTATATTCGCCCTCCATATTCCCGGAATTGAGCCATCTATAAGATATTCCGAGCAGGCATATCCCAGTTCTTTTTCCCGTAAAATGATTTCAGGATTTTCTTCAAGACTATGTTTCCAGGTGTAATATTGGCCTTCGGGGTTTACAAATTGCAAATCAAATTCCGCTTCGCTATCGTTCCATTCGAATACCAAACGTGTTCCTTTATATTCTTCCCCATCCATGGTAACCCGCTTACTTTTCACGACCCTATCATCCACCTCCAAAGCCAGCAGGTTATTAAACTCCCTTTTAATTATTGTTGAAAAGGTACTTGTATCGGTTTCCATAAATCCTTCGTCCAACAAATAAAAATAGCGCGCATAGACCTTTGCCGCCATAGCGGTTTTTCCCAAATTTCTATTACTATTGGCAAGTTCCAAGTAAGATTGCGCATAATGCGGCCTTAAAATAAATACATCCTTGGTCACCTGATGCGAAAGCCCAAACCTTTCCTGTGATTCATAGATGTAGGCCAATGCTTTCAATACTACGGGATTCCCGGCAAAAGAATCCATGGCATCTTCCACGATCGCATCGGCAAACTGTTCCGCATTCCATTTTTCATAAAAATGTGTATACGCATCCAAAATAAAGTAGGGGTTGCCAGCATATTTGTCCAAATTGGATTCAAAGATCGCCTGGGCTTCTTCAAATGTTTTTGAACTTTCCAATTCCCTTAAATACACGGGTGCATTCTTTAAAACTACTGAATTCGATACTACAGGTTCTCGTAAAAAATTATTCCTCAACCTAGCGGTATCCCAAGGCCTACCATTTTTATCCTTGGGTATGACCGTTCCCGTTTTTGTATTGATAACGATTACACCTCCCCTGGCCATTGTTCCGTATCTAACCGCTCCTGCAGAGGAAGACAAAACACCTATCCGTTTTATATTTTGAACATCTATAAAATCAGGAAAATCAGTAAACAATTGTCCATCAATATCAAAGATGGCCCTTCCCCCCCTTAACAAAACCGATCGCCCGGCATTGGCCCCGAAGGCTGCCCCAAACCCGACCGTTGTAGCATTGGGAGTTCCGATAGTTCCCGAACCAATGCCAAGACCATTCAATACCCTAATACCAGCAAATCTATTTTGTAGCACCAAGGCCAAATTATATTCCCCTGGTAAAATGTCGTTTCCATCCATTATTCGAACGGAATAGGACACTTTCGTTTTATCCAGATATCCAAAAACGGTCTTGATAATATTTGGGTTGGTGGCATACTGTGTTTCCAGTTCCGCTTGGCTGTTGTTCCTATTTTTGGTAACCGTGACATTTTTGAGTTTTACCACCTTGGGGAACATTTCCACATTTAATGTTTTTGTCACATCTTCCACCCGTATTTGGATAGGTTCCATGCCAGGGTAATTGTAGAACAATGCATCACCGGGCGATGCCAAAATCCTATATTTTCCATCTTCGTCCGTATTAGTGGAAACTCCACCGTTAACGATTTGCACATTGGCATTTGGGAGAAGATTCTCCCCATCCGTAATGGTACCCTTTATAAATCGTTCTTGTGCGGAGCAGATTAAAATTGAAATTGAAAAGATGAGGGCAGTGTAATATATTTTCATAGCAATTTTTCTTATAATTTACTCACAATCAGTCAAATTAACAACCGATTAAAGTAAACTTTAACGTTACCTTCAATTCCCTTGATATGTCCGAACACGAGGTATCAATAACAATTCGGTCTGGCGACCATTGACATATCGAAACCCATCTTCGCCAAAAAAACCAGCTTCCTCCAACATGATACGGATGTCCCTTTTCCATTCTGGAATCGTCACTGTGGTATTCAATTCAATGGCATATACCGTTTTGGGGTTTAGTGGATAATTCTCCCCGTCATCTTTCATTACCCCGTCCTGCGCATCCCACATCCCAATGGTTGTTCCCGCAGAATGGCCATACAGCCCCAGGGGATGTGTATAAATGGCAGGTCGCAATCCCGCCTTCCTGGCATCGGACAAGGCCTTTGCCAAAATTTGATTCCCTGTTTTACCCTGGATCATGTTCATCGTTAAAAAATCCTGAACCCTGTTGCCCTCTTTTAAGGCATTGACCAAAAAACTGGGCGGACTTTTTTCTTCTGGTTTAAGCACATAGGCCAATTCCTGACAGTCCGTATTTAGGCGTAAATAGGTAATCCCAAAATCACAGTGCAGCAAATCCCCTGGTAGGATAAACATATCTTCCGGCCTACCCGAAAAAGAATATAAATGACTCACCAGTTCTTCACTGCTACGTTGTACGTCCACTGTTGGGTGAAACCAGGTTTCCAATCCCAAATCGGTAACTTTTTGACGCATCCACCATTCCACTTCCGATGTAGTGGTCACGCCCGGAGTAATCACTTTTTCTGAAAAGGCTTCGGCAATAATATCGTGGGTAATATCCACCAATTGGTTATAAATGATCATCTCCCTTTCGGTTCGCGTTTCAATCCAGCGTACCGCCAACTGTTCTGCCGACACTATCCTGGAACGATATTTTTTGGGAAGGTTTTCAAGAAATTCTTCATAATCCGTTTTTACCAGACCATCGGCAATATTGTGGTCTTTTGAATAATTTAGGCCTATTTTCCTGGGATTGCGTTCTTCAATTAGCTGCACCAATCGTTTCCACTGATTGGGTTCTTTCTCTTTATCCCATGCCGATTCTATATTCCTTCCTACATTATATCTGGCCACTGCCAGCTTATGGATACTGTCCTTGGTTGCATCCCGATAAAAGAGCAGGATGGTCCTTCGGCGGGCATTCAACCAGGTTGCGGGCAACATGGTACGTAAAACCGGGTCCTCATTATACTCCCGTGAAATGATCAGCCACATGTCAATATCCGTCTTATCCATCAATTCTGGAAGTATGGTATTGAACCGATCTGCTAAAATTTCATCGACCATCCTTGCACGTTCCTTCTCTGGAAGGATTTGTTGGGCCAACACAAGGCATGGAAAGAGAAGAAAAATGTAGTGTACTAATTTCATGGAATTTGATTTTTCCATGAAGATAATGAACTAGCTTGAGGCAGCGTCATTGAGATATTAGAAGTTAGGAGTTAGATGTTAGATATTAGAAGTTGGAAGCGGAAAGCGGAAAGCGGGAAGCGGGAAGTTGGGTGTTGAGTTAGATGTTAGAAGTTGAAAGCGGGGAGCGGGAAGTTGGGTGTTGAGTTAGGAGTTAGATGTTGGATGTTGGATGTTAGATGTTAGATGTTGGATGTTAGATGTTGGATGTTAGAAGTGGGAAATCGGAAGTTGGGAGTTGGAAACTGGGTGTTGGAAGTAGGGGGTCGGGATAGGCAATCTTGTTTCTTGGAGCTTGACTCTTGACTCTTGATTCTTGGCTCTTGGCTCTTGATTCTTGACTCTTGACTCTTGGCTCTTGACTCTTGGCTCTTGACTCTTGGCTCTTGATTCTTGACTCTTGATTCTTGACTCTTGGCTCTTGACTCTTGGCTCTTGGCTCTTGACTCTTGATTCTTGACTCTTGATTCTTGGCTCTTGACTCTTGATTCTTGACTCTTGATTCTTGGCTCTTGACTCTTGATTCTTGACTCTTGATTCTTGACTCTTGATTCTTGACTCTTGATTCTTGACTCTTGGCTCTTGACTCTTGACTCTTGATTCTTGACTCTTGATTCTTGACTCTTGGCTCTTGACTCTTGACTCTTGACTCTTGATTCTTGACTCTTGACTCTTGATACTTGTCCCCGATGTGCTTTGACTATCGGTAGGTCACACCCGGGAAAGGGTTTTGGGGAATTCCTATGGTTAAAACTTAGGTTTGTCGCAATTGAAGTACTGTTTCTTCCCGTCGAATCTTACCATTTTTGGTTTCCACAAACTTTGGTGTGCTTAAAATCTGCTTCGGTTTTTCAAACTTATCAAGGTCTCGCAAGTTATCTATTCCTTTTTGTAATACTTCCCTATCCAAATCCCCTTCAATTATAAGTACCAACTCCTCCCCAAGTTGCCCGTGGGGAATTCCAAAAGCAAAAAACCTGTTTTCAATTAGTGGAGCCAATTTTTCCTCGATTCGCTCAGGAATTAATTTAACTCCTCCAGAATTGATGACATTGTCGAATCTGCCCAGCCATTTAAAATGGGTATCATCCCTAATTTCCACCAAATCATTGGTAACGATCCTTTCCGCAGCAACCTTTGGAGCAACAATGACCAAGCACCCCCTTTCATCCCTTTCAATTTGTATATCGGGCAAGGTCCGGAAATAGGTCTCGTACATACCCGATTTGACATTTCCTATTTCCCTCACTGCAATGTGGGTCACCGTTTCCGTCATACCATAGGTCTCAAAAATGGTTCCTCGCTGTTTTGCCAAGGCTTTCCTAAGTGATTTTGATATTGGTGCACCACCAACAATAAGCTTTTCAATATTTTGAAGATCGGCCAAGGAATTTTCTACTTGTAAAGGCACCATAGCACAAAAACCGTATTGTTTTTGATGGACCGTTAAAGGTTTTGACGAGGGAGCAACAATGTCCAATTCCAAACCCAAAATCAACGCCCTTACCAACATCATTTTCCCAGCAATATGTTGGGCAGAAAGACATAGAAGCGCGGAACTTCTTGGCTTTAGTTCAAAAAACCTACCTGTGGTCAACGCAGAGTTGACCATAAATTCCTTGCTGATTTCAATAATTTTGGGTTGACCCGTAGAACCGGAAGTTTGTACGGGAATACTTTCTGACGGTCCAAGCCATTCCAATAGAAAATTACCTGCAGCCTTTTCAAAATCCTGTCCCTCCTTTACCCAGGAATAGGCCAATTCATATAATCCATCTTCATCAAAATGGATGCCATTGAGCTTAAACGCTGGATGAATTCCCATCTTGGATAGCTATAAACTTTTCTTTGGTCATCACATCACCAATTAACCGTTCCTTCCAATTGGACCATTTATACTTTCGCGAAAAGACGACCAACAAAATAGGGAATACCACAAAAACCGGAATAAATGCATCCAGTCCCAAACTGGGTTCGGAAACGTCACGATAAATGGAATTTGTTTGAAAAGCGGTCCAATCGGCCGTTACCAAAAGTGCCGTTATCAAATTATTGGCGGCATGGAATCCCAGTGCGAGTTCCAACCCTTCATCCATCAGCGTAATGATGCCCAAAAAGAAACCTGTTCCAATATAGTAGACCATGAGGCCCAATCCCAGCTTTTCGACCTCTGGATTTGCAATGTGCATCAGTCCAAATAAAACCGAAGTGATGACCAAGGGCAGCCAACGATTTTTAGCTAAAATTCCCAATCCCTGCATCATATGCCCCCGAAAAAGATATTCTTCAAAACTGGTCTGTAAGGGAATCAATAGAATGGCAATAATGGCCAAGGGAATAAATTTGGACAGATTAAAATTCAGGACATAATCTTCCGGAGACGCATATACATCGATCAAGGTGAAAATGGCCGTGATTCCTCCCCAAAGGAAAAAGGCATAGAAAATCCTACTCCAATCCGTTTTTGGCCTGGAAGTGGTAAGGGAGTTAATGGATTGGCCATGCACCAGATAGGTCCATCCCAAAACCAAAAAGAATCCGGCTACCAGTGGAATCAATAACATGATCAGCACCAAGTTGGAACCAAACTGGTCAATCATTGCGGCCATGGCATCCTCAACATTTACCGGGGAATTGATGGTCAATACATAGTTCATTACCATAAAAGCGATGAAGCCAATGGGAATCACGAAATATTTCCAAATTCCTATGTTTCCCCTATATCCCTGTTCTATGTACATATTGTTTTGATTATGTCCGCTTGCCAAGATAATCCTTTTCGGTAAAAAAGCTTACCATTCTCCACGATAAGCGGAGCATTGAAGTTATTGGTGAACAACCCCCCTGTACCCAGGCCCTGGGGTAGTTTATTGTTCAATGTATAGGTCCATTGGGCTATGGCATTTAAGCCTATATTGCTTTCCAGTGCACTGGTGACCCACCATCCCACACCATGTTCCTCAGCCAATGCTATCCAATTCCCACTTTCAACAAATCCGCCCAACAAACTTGGTTTTAAAATGATGTACTGCGGCTTTACGGTTTGTATCAATTCCCTGCGTTTTGTTACATCGGTTATCCCGATCAACTCTTCATCCAGGGCAATGGGTAACGGGCTCTTTTCACAGAGTAATGCCATAGCTTCCCATTGTCCCGGTTTAATGGGTTGTTCTATGGAATGGATATCCAAACTTGCCAGGATCTCCAGTTTACGCAGTGCCTCATCCGTGGCAAACGCCCCATTGGCATCGACACGAATTTCGATGTCTTCCCTTGGAAATTGTTTTCGGATATACCCTAGCAGGCTTAATTCCGTTTCAAAATCAATGGCCCCAATCTTCATTTTAATACAGGAAAAGCCCTCATTCAATTTTTGTTTGATCTGTTCGAACATAAAGTCCTTATCCCCCATCCAAACCAGACCATTTATAGGTATTGGGGCTTCGGCGGAGAGAAAATCGGAAGGAAAAAGATGGAACATGTTTTTTGACCGCAGGGACGAAAATGCTTGTTCCAAACCAAACTTTATTGATGGATAATCGTTCAACTCCCTAAACAGCTTTTGTTTTCCCAGGGCTATATGGGCACAGACCCATTTGAGTTTCTCCTCGTAGTCCGGTCTATCGTCAAAGCTCAACCCCCTTAAA
Organism: Muricauda sp. SCSIO 64092; assembly: GCF_023016285.1. Taxonomy (GTDB): domain Bacteria; phylum Bacteroidota; class Bacteroidia; order Flavobacteriales; family Flavobacteriaceae; genus Croceivirga. The sequence goes on along the minus strand of NZ_CP095413.1, from coordinate 4,917,695 downwards.
ATACCACATTCCCCCAATCCCAATCCATCATCGGATTCCAGAACCAAAAACCATGTTTCCTTCTCAATTAAAATTCCCCTTGAAGTTCCACTGGGTCGTTTAAACCGTAAAACATACTTATGGTAACTTGCCTTCATACTATTGGCAAAAATACCCATAATGGAAAGCAAAAATTATAACGGGTAACCTAATTTGAATTTATGGGCGTGAATTGCTTACAAACGCAATATGTTTGCTGTCCGGTGACCAAGAATTTACATTAATGGTCCCCTGCCCTCCGTATAAATAGGCAATTGTTCTAATGGCCCCTCCTTTGGTGGGCATTAAACGCAGCATCACCCGTTTAAAGGATGGATGTGAATTTAAAGGAATATCATTTTCATACGATAGAAACGCAATCCATTTCCCATCCGGAGAGATATGGGGGAACCAGTTGTTGTACTGGTCAAAGGTCAATTGCTCCTTTCGGCTCCCATCCGGCCGCATACGCCATATCTGCATGCTTCCCCCATTGGTGGAACCATTGTAATAAATGTACTTTCCGTCGGGAGAATACTCACTGCCATCCACATGTTCGTATTTCTTCACATCGGTAAGCTGGACTTCCTTGCTCCCTTTTTTAATGCCAATTTTATAAATATTGTAACGGCCGTTACCACGCTCCGCCACATAGGTCAACTCCCTGTTGTTGGGTGCCCAACCGTGCAGGAATGAGGGCTCTTTCTCAGTGATCAGTCGTGGTGTCCCTCCCGATAAGGGCAATGTATAAATCTTGGAGGAAAGGCCTTCTCCATGACTAATGGCCAACTGTTTTCCATCAAAGGATATGCAGTGGTCATTGTTCAATTTATTGGCAAAACCGGTATTTAGTTTTTCAGGCGCTCCCCCGATTACCGGCATGGTATAGGCAAAACCATCCATGTTAAAGAGTAAACGCTCACCATCCGGCATCCAATTGGGAGCTTCAAAACGATCGTCCTTTTCAAAGATCACCTTGCGTTTACCGGTAAAAACATTCATGGTTTCCATACGGCAACCCATCCACCCCGAATTATAAGGGTCATATTCTTCTGCCACCGGCTGATCGATACGCACGTTCCATACTTTTGCGGTTTCCTTTGTATTGGCATCATGGGAACAAATGACGATTCCCGTCAATACTTCGTCCGGCATGAATGGCAACTTTTTTCTACTGATTTCCTGCAAAGGTGCACCGGCATGTGCTGCGCGTACAATGAATTCACTGCCTTTTCGCTCCAATTGAATGATTTGGTAAAAGCGTTTTGGTGCCCAAACATCATCTTCGGGGTTTTGCATATCGGCCCCTCTTCTTTCGCGCCATTGCCCCGCTGTGAGGCCATCTCCATGGAGGAATCCGCCTACCATCACCGCATTATCGCCCTCACTGGCACGGGCCATCCATCCCGTCTTCCGATGTACTTCATTATATCCCTCAAATTCAAAATTGGCTGTGGCTATGAAATCCCCTTTTATCTTTTGGTATAAATACCTGAACTCGTCACGTTGACCCCAAATGTTCGCTCCGGCCCCAACAATCGTATAGGTTTGTTCATGGTCATCGTAAGAGGCATTACCCGAAATTTTAGGACTGCCGATGTCCCTATTACCAGTAAAGATTCCCAAGCCCTGGTCTTGGGCGGCAATTACCTGGGTCATGAAAACGAAGCAAACAAAACAATACTGAACGAGAAATTTTGACATGAAGATGCATTTGTTCCTTACAAGATATTCTTCTTGGACGAGAAAAAAGCATCCAATAGTTTCAATCTATGATACAAAAATAACGACGTAAGGAATTTCGTTTGTTATTTATGAAGGTTTCCCGTTCAGGGATTGCATCATCTTAACGGAGATGGACTTATCCATGTAATATCAAAAAAACAGGTAGAATCAATTGAAATTGAACCAGAAACGTACCCCTTCCTTATTACGGTCGATGTTCAATTTGGATTGTAGTTGATTGACCAATCTGTTGATAAGTCGTAACCCCATGGAGTTATTGGTACGTTCTTCGGTATCTTCCGGAAGCCCTACTCCATTGTCCGCATATTCAAAATATCCTTCCTGGCCATTGTTACGTAGGTGGATATAGATCTTGCCGTCGTCGTCTCCCTCTGGAAAGGCATATTTAAAGGTATTGGATACCAGTTCATTCAAAATAAGCCCAAAAGGTATGGCCCTATCGATATCCAACTCCGTTCCCTCCGCATCAACGGTAATACTAATGTTATGCCCCCCTTTTTTATAAACGGACTGTACGCTGTTGATAAGGCTTTCGATATAGCCTTGCATTTCAATTACCGACAAATCGTCGTTCTGATATAACTTTTGGTGTATCAAGGCCATTGCCTTTACCCTACTCTTACCTTCTTCAAGGGCTACGATTGCCGCCTTGCTTTTGGTATTCCTGGTTTGCAGGCTCAAGAGACTGGAAACCATTTGCAAATTGTTTTTAACCCTATGGTGAATCTCTTTTAAAAGGGAATCCTTCTCTTTCAGGGAGTTTTCAATGATATGCTTCTGATCTGCTATTAGACGCTGGTTTTTAATACTTTTCATATAGGCATACACCAAGCCAGCAAAACCTAAAAGTGTAAAAATCAATGAAATGAAAACAAGATTGATTCGTTCGTCCTTAGCCTGTATCTCACTTCGGATCTTTTCATTGGCCAATTTTTGTTCGTTTATGATCCTACGCGAGTTTTCTAAATCAGAGTCCCCCACTATGGCCACCAACTGTTGGTTTAAAATGGAAACTTCATTTGTCTTTAACGAATCCGTTATTTGTTGGTTTCTTTTTAATAGGGCGGTTGAACTCTTATAGTTTTCGAACTTTTCATGGTATGTAGCCAGGAGTTTGTTTCGTTTTATTTCCTGTTGGATGCCCATATCTTCAAACTCTTCGTCCAAGAGCCTTTTTGCGGTCCTATTGTTTTCGAGCTTGAGATGCGCCTCGGCCAAAGCCAGCGTATTGTCCATAATATGCTGACCATACCTTCCGTGGTTGAATTCCTTTAATACCGCAATGCCATCGGTCAAAAGGGGAATGGCCTCAGTATGTTCTTTTAGGAGCACATGGCACTTTCCAATATTCCCTTCTATCTCCGCACGCAATGCCTCACTTTCAAAAATATCATTCTCTGATTTTTGTTTGGAAATATCGTTATTGTACACTTTTAAATACCCAAGTGCCTTATTGAACTCGTTGATTGCGGTAGCGGCCGATTTGTCCTTAAACAAATAATAGCCCACTTTGTTATGATGCTTGGCCAGACCTAAATGGTCATTGTCCGGAACCGCAATACCATCCGTTTGGATATACTGGTTCATCGCTTTACGATACAATCCCATACTGGCATAAATATCATAAAACCGCACGCCTTCAATCACCCCAAGGCGTTGCATTTTCTCCCGGGTCTCAATTTGTTTGTCAAACATCTGGAGGTTACCATAGTTGTCATCCAAAAGCTTTAAGACCAGGGTAATGGATCGAGTGTCCAGACTATCCGTAACATCGTACAGTTCCTTGGCAAGGGCAATACTTTTATCAAAGTCACCAATATCATTATACAATTGGGCCTGCATTAGCCTGTAGGTATAAATCGCGCTGGAATCCTTGATTTTTTCGGCAGTACCCAAATAAACCATAACGGATTCCAACCAATCATAGGCCGAGCTTTGAACGTATCTGTTGGGAGTTTGGACAAAAAACTTCAATTTGCCATTCGCACCTTCGGTTTCTTGAAACTCAATCAGTGGATCGCTATCCTTTACCTCCTCTTGGGGATATACCAAGGTGAGTCCCAAAAAAAGGATTGATAGAAGATTTAGCAATTTTTTCCCTTCAAGAAGCATTCAATCAATACTTAATAAAAACCATAGTGTGCATTTGGGGCACTCTCCACCTCAAAATTAGCGTGAATTCACATCACTCCTTCATTTTTGTTGTAAAGCCCGCTCCATAAGTAGTGAAATCCCTTAAAAGTTGTTAATCCCTGCTTTGAAGGTCATCTTTTTGGATAATAAAAAGGACTGTACAGAAAACGTACAGCCCTTTTTTTGACACTATATCAAATTGTAAGATTTGGGGATTCATACAACTACTTCAAAAATAGAACGAATGACCTTTAGGGATTTTGTTTTGTTGTGAAAGTGGTGTTTTTTGTTGTGAAACGGCAGATGGTGAATGTCAATATACATTTTATCGATGTTTTGTGCATTTTGTGGAATGGGCCAACTACAACAAAAAAAAGATCCCACCTTTTAAGTGGGACCTTTGCACGAGAACACTATATGAAAATGAAAAAATTACTCTTTTTATGTTGTTAAGTAATTACAGTTCAAATGTAGGATCATCAAGCCGTATTTGGAAAATATTGTTGTGAACCTTCCTTAAAGTGTGGTGATTTTGGAAACCCATGTGATTTGCAGGGTTTGTTCCATAAAAAAGCGGCCCTATAAAAGCCGCTTATCAGTAGTATACTGTTATGAAATTATGGTTACGAATTCATGGAGGAAATGATGAACTCCTTAAAATCCTTGGAAATAGGAATCAATGTATTGTTGATCATAATATCCTTGGAGTTTATGGCATCAATATGATCCACATTCACAATGTATGATTTGTGTGCCCTGTAAAACTTATTCTTGGGAAGCTTCTCCAAGTAGTCTTTAAGTGGGGACCGTACCAAAAACTTTTTGTCCACAGTGTTTACCTCCAAGTATACGTTATCCGCTTTTATAAATTGGATGTCCCCAAACTGAATCCTGTAATACAAGTGCTGTTTTTTCACAAATATGGAATCCTTTAAAACGGAATTAGAGGTAAAACTGTCCCCTCCACTTCCTGCAATATCGGTACTGGATTCCTTTTTGGAATAGTTGAAATTGGAGAGGGCAATCTCAATGGAAGTATATAGATCCTGTTGTTCAAAAGGTTTTACCAAATAACCATCCGGTTTTACCGTTTTGGCATTTTCCACCGTGGCCTTATCTGAATTGGAGGTCACAAATATGAACGGGATGTTGTAATTCTGACGGATATGTTTTCCTAAATCGATACCTGTTTTGTCCGAAGCCAAAATAATATCAATCAAAACAAGGTCTACATGGTTGTTTTTAAGTACCTCAATGGCTTGCTCATAAACTATGACGTTATCCACAACTTCATAGCCAATCTCTTCCAACATGGACTGCATATCATCTGCAATGATGACATTATCCTCAACGATGAGAATCTTAATGGGGTGTTCCAACTCAAGTAAGGTTTAGATAGTTTTAACAATCAAAACTACAAAAAATAATTAACAGTGAGGTAAAACAAAAGGGAGAGCAAAAATGTGGACAGTGCCAATTTCTTGAGCTCGGGATCAAGTAGAACCGGTTCCCTGGTTCCCATTACTTTGAACAAATGAACCAAAACAACGATATACGGAAGCATAAAGACGGCGTGTATCCCATTGGAAAACTGTAAAAAAAAGTACACTAAAAACGAAAGAAAGCTAAGACACAACAGGGCGGAATGATACACCTTTCCGTTTTGAAAGCCAAGCTTGACCACCAAGGTGTTTTTATGGTATTTCCTATCGGATTCCACATCCCTTAAATTGTTTAGATTTAAAACCCCAACACACAAGAAACCGATTGCGGTTGCCGGTAATACATCCAACCAATCCAAAGTCGACGTATATAGAAATTTTGTTCCAAGGACGGCCAAAAGTCCAAAAAACAAAAACACAAACAGATCGCCCAACCCCTTGTACCCATAAGCAGAATCCCCAACGGTATAGCGTATGGCCGCCCAAATACTTAGAATTCCCAACAGGGCAAAAAGTAAGAGATAGTGAAGTTGTTTTAGGCCAAAGGAATGGACCAATAATACCAAGGCGAGCAACAGACTCAACACAGCCGTTATGCCTATACCCCATTTCAATTCTTTAGGGGTCAACTTCCCGCTTTGCAAAGCGCGTTCCGGTCCAATTCTATCGGTGGAATCCGTTCCTTTTATCCCATCCCCATAATCATTGGCAAAATTTGAAGTGATCTGGAAACCTACCGTGACCAACAGACACAGGAAAAAAACCACACCATCCCTTTCTCCCGAAAGATTGGCCAATGCCGTACCCGTAATAATTCCGCTTAGGGACAAGGGCAGAGTGCGAAGCCTAGCCGCGCCTAGCCAAACCTTAACTTTTTCCAATTAATTTGGGGATTCTATTTTAAGCCTTTGACCATCTTGGTAGGATGCCACAAAAGCATCCTCAAAACCCAGGTTTACCAACTGTCTTCTAAATTTTTGGGCTTCTTCCAAGGTTTCAAAAGTACCCAGGGAATACGCATAGAAAGGGTTGGTCTTTACGAACATGGTATTTGTTAATGCCTCCGATGCCAAGGTCACATTGTTCTCTACAAAGGATTTTACCTGAACCGAATAGACTTTTTCCTTTTCCAAGAACTGCTTTGCAAGGTAAAATTCCTTGACCAGGCTCAGCTCTTCATTTTGTTCTTTGAGGTTACCGATACGGGTCTTGATTGCATCCAAACTGTCAATGGAGACCAGCAGGTTTTCCTGATTATTCCGTGCCCTGGAGGTAGTGATACCGGAGAAATAGGACCAAAGTCCAAAAACGGCAAGGAAAATGGCAGCGGCAATACCGGCCGAGATATTTCGTTGAATTTTTAATTTTCGTAAATCCTTATTTTTGAATTTGATCTGGTCCAGCAATCTTTCATTGATAATTTGGGACTTTTCAATGTCCTTGTGAAGGTCCAGCAAATCGTTTTCTTCAATAAATGGCATTACCTGTGTGCTTGAGGGATGTTCAGTACGTTAATGGCATAACTATCAGCTTGTTAAGCTTCTTACCTATTGCAAATGTATAATATTTAACAATAGTAAAAAACAGTAGGGTAAAAACTTCTTTAAAGTGTTGAAAATACGGGTGAAAGCCCTTCTTACTACTTCTTTAGCCGTATTCCATTGGGCAAGAGTTCGATCTTGCGTTGTTTGTATAAAATCCCAATGCCTTTTTTGAAGGATTTTTTGCTCAGGTGCAACGTTCCCTTTATTTCTTCCGGAGTGGATTTATCATGCAATGGTAAGAACCCACCTTCGGCTACCAATCTACTGTATATTTTATCTGCGGTGGCGTCAAGCATTTGTACTCCGGTGGGTTCAAGGGACACATCCAGCTTACCGTCCTCCCTCACCTTTTTTATAAATCCCTGAAACCTGTCCCCAATGGCCACCGGCCTAAAAACATCGCTAAAAAACAATAGGCCCTTAAAGCCATCCCCTACAATCACCTCCCACCCCAAATCTGTTTTCCTATTGACCAAAAGGTCCACCTGGGCATTGACCTCAAAATCACCTTGGCGGTTTTTTAAAAACCTATCAACCTTAGTGGAGGCCACCAAACGAAAGCTCTTCTCATCCAAAAAGCAATGTACAATATACTTTTTTCCTTTCTCCAATTTCTTGTTCTGCTCTCTAAAGGGTACCAAAAGCTGCTTCTCCAACCCCCAATCCATAAATGCACCGACATTGTTTACTTCGGCCACCTCCAGAAAAGCAAACCCATCCCTTTTTATCAGGGGCTCCAAAGTTGTTGCTATCGGACGCTCTTCATGGTCCAAATAGCAGAAAACCCTTAACTCTTGATCCAGTTGTATCCCTTCCGGGACATATTTATTGGGCAATAGTATCTCGGTACCCTCATTATCTCCCAAAAAGACACCAACACTGGTACTTCTTACCACCCTTAGATTATTGTAGTCCCCAATACGTATCATAAATTGTGCAAAACAAAAAACCGTGCCCAAAGCACGGTTGTTATTTTTAGTGGCAACTGGCTAATTGTAAATGGACTCCTTACCAAAATGTTTGGCCAATTGGTAATAGATTACGGCCCGGTGTTTGTTCTTATCGGACCTACCATAAATGTCGATTACGGAGGTAATGGCATCCATGAGTTCCGGACTATCGGAAAGTCCCAGTTTTTTGATCAGGAAATTGTTTTTTACGGTCTCCAATTCCTTTTCATCACCACCGGAAACCTTGGAAGCATCCAAATTATATATCGCAGGGCCTAGACCTACCGCTACTTTGGTCAACAAATCCATATCCGGATCCTGTCCAAATTTTTCCTTGATGTCCGCAGCATATTTTTCGATCAACTCGTCTCTTTTGCTCATAATTGTTAGTGTTTTTACAGAGGTTTAACTATAATCCGAAGATATAAAATCAAAGTAACCAAGCAAAATTTTATCATTTACTTCCCTAGGGGTAAATATCTCCAGGAGCTTAGGTTTTCCCGAATCTTGAAAAAAGGAAGACAATGCGTTTTTTAATTCCATCATATTCGTTGCCGAACTGTAATCCAGACCAAATTGTTCACATTGATGTTTGGCGGTCAACCGATGCTTGGTCTCAAAAAAAGTTGCAAACTTTTCAGAGCCATCAAAGCCCGGTAAAATCCTGAAAATACCTCCACCCCCATTATTGATGAGAATAATCCTAAAATCATTTCTCAAATAATCGTTCCAAAGGGCATTACTATCATAAAAAAAGCTCAGATCCCCTGTAATTAGGATGGTGGGTTCTTTGTTGTAGAACGAAGAACCAATGGCCGTTGAAGTGCATCCGTCAATACCACTTGTACCCCTATTGCAGTATACCTTTATGGATGAATGGATTGGGAACAGTTGGGCATATCGCACCGTTGAACTGTTGGATAAATGGACTTGGGCATGGGCAGGGAGTTGTTCCTGGACAATGTGAAAAACGGAAAAATCCGAAAAAGGTGCCTTCGCTGCATACGTATTTCGTTTGGATTCATACGTTTTCTTCACCAATTCCCAGGTCTTGAAGTATGGACTCCCACAAACCTCATTATTGGACAATAGTTTGGACAAGAAATCATTTGCATCCATCTTAAAATGTCCGGTTAATGAAAAGTAGGTATCGTACGCTTTGGTTCCATGTATATGCCAATGATATTTGGGTCTGTACTTTCGTAAGAAGGCCTTGACCTTTTTAGAAACAACCAATCCTCCCAAAGTCAATAAAACCTCGGGTCGTAAATCGGTAAAGCGTTCGTCGGTGTTTTTCGACTTTTCAATAGGAAAAATAATGCTATCGATACTTGGGAAAAAATTGGGGTGATGTAAATTGGAAGTGGTCTCCGTAAATACAAGTGTTGACGGGTCCTTACTCAATTTCTCCAACCAAAGGGCATCAATGGAGCCGGGTGAATTTACGCCTACAAGAACCATCTTCCGTTTAGATCCATTCCATATCTTTTTGATCCTGTCAAAATCCAAATCGATTTCCGTGGTGGGTTCAATGGCCATACGTACAGTATCCTTGTCCTGTACTTCCCGAACCCCATAAAGCGGCTCTTCAAAAGGGATATTGATGTGTATGGGGAGCTGCTGCCCAAAGGCTATGGCAAAAGCGGAATTTATTTGTTGTTCATTATAATCATCTATGGACTCCTGTGTGTTTTCCAAGTGTTCCGGAAAATAAACCGACACCCTTTCCCGGGCGTGGGATACATCCATCTTTAGATTTGCGGAATACCCAATATGGCGATCAAACACATTGTCCTGCCGAATGGTCTGCCCGTCCCCAACATCAATTTTATAGGTTGGCCTGTCCGCCGAGAGTATCACGAGCGGGATATCACTGTAAAATGCCTCTGCTATGGCGGGATAATAGTTTAAGAGTGCGCTGCCGGAAGTGCAGACAATGGCCGTGGGCCTCCTTTGGTTCTGTGCTATGCCCAACGCGAAAAAAGCAGCACAACGTTCATCTACAATGCTGAAACAATTGAAAAAGGGGTCACCCGTAAAACTTAGTGTTAAAGGGGCGTTTCTGGAACCCGGAGATATCACGATATCTTTTATTCCGGCCGCTCTGCATGAAAGGACTAGAAGTTGGGCCGCGGGGATGTTGGAGTACTTCATTGCCTACAAAAATACGGATGGTGTACCGTATTGTGCAACAGTATATCACAACACGTCCAGAATGGTTTTGCTCTTGAATTGGGTCTCTTCCCATTCTTTTTGTGGATCGGATGCCGATGTAATTCCGCCTCCTACAAAGATTTGTGCATTTCCATCATCATATTTGAAACACCTAAGATTTACGAATAAATCCATCTCTTCCTTGCCTTCTACATTCAACGTTCCCAAAAATCCAGTATAAAACTCCCGATCATAACCTTCGTAATTCAGGATGAAATCAAGCGCCCTGGTTTTTGGAAGCCCACAAACTGCAGGGGTTGGATGCAATTCGTTGACTATTCCATACAAATCCTTTTTCGAATCCAGACGTCCCTGTATTTCGGATTTCAAATGCCATAACCCCCCTGCCCTTACATTTTTTTGTTCGGAAACCTGCAGGTTTTCCACCTTGCCCTCCAAACTTTTTAAAATATAGTGGGTCACCATTTGTTGCTCTTCGCGTTCTTTCGGGGTCCATTTGGGGGCTATCCCTTTTTCCGCAGGGAGGGTTCCCGCGAGGGAGGTCGTGAATAGTTCGCCATTCTTGTAGGTGAGCAGCCGTTCCGGTGTGGCGCCCAACCACATCCCTACTTTTGGATGGTACCACCAATAGCAAAAAGCATTTGGATATTTGGCGAGAAGATTGGAAATAATGGCTACGGGACTTTTTTTAGTACGTCTTTGTATGCGCCGCGATATCACAATTTTCCTTACCTCACTTTCCTGTATTTCTGAAACGGTTTTTTTTATGAGTTCCAGATAGGTTTCCATCCCATTTTCCGAAAGATCCACCGCTTTTTGATGTGTTTTGGTCTGTTGTAGTGGGACAATTTCCCCCTTATGGACCTTTCCAGGTATCAGAACCATGTCACCGGTGGTATCAAAAGGCGCAAACAAGAAGCCGGAAACCTGAAAATCAGGTGCCGTGAAAAGGGAGGTATCCTGTTGAAAAATACCTCGTACCCAAAAATCTCCCGGATAACGATAAATGACAAATGGGAGACCATCTTTTAGCCATTCATTGGCCTTTTGGATAATTTCATTACTTTTTGGGGAGGGCAATGGTGGTCAATTTACAATTGGAGATAAGTTGTCCTTCCCCATCGGTTATTCGAATCTCCCAGAGTTGGGTCGTACGTCCTTTATGAAGTATACTGGCTTTGGCATAAACAAAACCATCCCTAATGCTCTTGACATGGTTTGCGGCTATCTCAATGCCCCTAATGTAAAAATTGTTGCCGTCCAAAAAAACATAGGATGCGGCACTGCCCACACTTTCGGCCAAAGCGACCGAAGCCCCACCGTGCAGCACGCCATCCGGCTGATGCACTTTTGGTGAAACCGGCATCCTGGCAATCAAGAAGTTTTCACCAACGTCCACATACTCAATATCCAAGGTCTCCATTAAAGTCCCCTTACGGATTTGGTTGCAAATTGAAAGGATTTTTTCTTTATGGTCTTCCATAGTTTTCATTTAGCGCTAAGGTATGGCCACAAAAATAGGAATCAAATGTCCTTTGGGAGAACGCATCCTTTCCTTTAATCCTTGGGAATTTCCAAATCTGCAACAGCTTTGGGATAGTAGTCCATTCTCCTTGTGGTAAATGTATTTTCCGGAGTTGTTATTTTTTTTACCCAGTTCGGTTCTTCGTTGTCATCAAACTGAAAAATGTAGTTTTTTTCGGCGATGGCATTCCCTTTATTAATAATCTCCTTGACCAAGACACCCTCTGGATCATACTCAAACGAGTGCTTCTTCTGTAGGACAAATTCCCCTTTGGTCAAATCATGGAAAAAGATTTTCTCGGAAATCAATAAATTCCTGCTATCCGTGATTTGTTCAATGGCTTTGTCGGGTTCGCCGTCCACGTAGTTTTTGGTTAAAACCACTTTCAAATTTCCCGATCCCTTCCTGTTTTTTGTTGACTCACGAATGGATTTTTGCACTATTCCATTTTCAAAATACGTCCTGGTCGTTTCGTTCTTGTACGCCGTATACTCTATTTTTACTTCGTCTACCGCATTTTGATGGGAAGTAATGATATTGGACAATCGATTCGCTTCGTCGTACTGATATTCTTGAACCTCTACAAACTCCCTGTCGTATGAAATGATCTGTTCCGTTATCGTTTTTGTTTCGGTGCTATCTATTGTGTACAGATAGGCCATGGAGGAGGACAGATCCAATTCATTGTCCTTAAAACTCTCCACCCGTTTTTCCATGAGTTGGTCCTTGTTAAATTTATAGGAGGTAACATCCTTGTCCTGATCGTTGTATTGGGTAGTTACCTGGACAAGTCTACCAAGGATATCAAATTCAAAGATTTCCTGTCCATAGTCGGTAATGACCTGGCATGTCTTTACATTTCCTTTCAAGTCAAAGTCCTCTAAACCAAATTGTTTGATTTCCTGGGAAATGGCCATGGTGGACAAAAACAGGAAGGAAACAAGAAAAAAGGAGTAGTGTTTTATCATGCTGTAAAATTACGTTCTTGTTCCCCAACAGAAAAACAAATTTGATGCCACTTATCGAAATTATTGGGAGAACATACCTTTTTTAAAATCTACGTCCGGGATGATAGGGTGTGAGGTCCAGGGAAGGGCGATGTCCTGAAATGATTTCGGATACCAATTTTCCGGTTGCCGGGCCCAAACTCCATCCCATCATGGCATGGCCTGTGGCGATGGTCATATTTTGAAGGCTTTCCACCCTTCCAATATAAGGCAGTCCATCCGGACTTACGGGACGCAGTCCACATTCAGCGCCCTCCAAAGGGCCCTTAGGGATTTCCAGTCCCTCATAAAATCGTTTGGCACCATCTACGATGGCCTGCACCCTTTCCTTTCGAATCCTTTTGTTAATTCCGGAAAACTCCATGGTTCCCGCAAAGCGGGTAAACCCTTTCATGGGCGTAACCGCGATTTTGGCTTCCAAAAGTAATGCAGGCATGGTTATTCCGGTGGATTTGGTCATATCGATCCGATAACCTTTCCCAGCTTGAAGGAATAATTGGATTCCCAACTTTTTGGTGAGATGGGAAGACCAGGTCCCGGAGGCCAAAACCACCTCATCAGCCTTGTATTGGTTGCTTTTGGTCTGAATTGTAGTGATTCTTCCATCGGAAACGGAAAAATCCAGCACCTCTTCGTTCTTATGGATTGTAACTCCCGATTTTTCCAAAAAGGAAATCATTTTGGACATGAAATCATAGGGGGTTGTATGTCCATCACAGTGGTAATGAACGGCGCCCAGCGCCTTTATTTTTATATTGGGTTCCATTTTTTGGATTCCCTCAATGTCCAAAATTTCGGATTGCAGCCCCAAACGTTTTGCCCTTACCGCAGTTTCCTTCTCATGATCACCTTCCTTATGGGTTTGGTACAACATCAACAGTCCCTTGCGTTCGTAATGAAAATCCCCTATGTCCTTTGAAGTCTTTAAATCATCAAAAAGGTCCCTACTGAAAACATTGATATCCCTAATGTGGGGCATGGCCTTGGCAACCTTTGCCCTTGTTGATGATTTTTTGAAGGCCAAAGCCCATTTTATAAAGTCTTTGTCCCATCTCGGCTTCATGTAAAAAGGACTGGACGAATTGAACATATATTTTAGTCCCTTGGAAATCATTCCGGGAGCGGCCAGCGGTACAATATGACTTGGGGTGAGATACCCTGCATTCACATAACTGGCACCACTGTCCATATTGGACTTATCAATAAGGATAACTTGATGGCCTTCTTTTTGAAGGTAATAGGCCGTACAGAGACCTATAATCCCTCCTCCAATGACTACAACGCTTTTATCCATCCTAAATTACTTGAAAACCATGGGCATAAGGGTCATCCCCATCATCAATGACAATGGTATTATATCCATACACCTTGGCCCAGCCCTTAACACTCGGAATGATGCCCTTTTTCCCTGCTAAATCGATTTCCTTTTCAATTTTTCCCGTAAAGGTGGAACCAATATAGCTTTCATGGACATATTCTTCCCCAACATTCAATTCCCCTTTTGCATATAATTGTGCCAAACGTGCCGAAGTACCTGTCCCGCAAGGCGAACGGTCAATGGCCTTATCCCCATAAAAAACAGCATTTCGTCCATTGGACGCTCCGTCCAGGACCTTACCAGTCCAAAGTAGGTGTGACACGTCCCGAATGGTTTCATTTTCGGGATGGACAAAATGGTCGGGGTATTTCTGATTGATCAGGGACCGAAGTCTCTTGGATAGCGCTATCAGTTTGCTTGCCGTGAAATCCTGGATACCCGAAAAGTTTTGTTGTGAATCGATAATGGCATAAAAATTTCCTCCATAAGCCACATCAAAATGCAACTCCCCAAGCGATGGACAATGAATGGATAGTCCTTCTGCCGCCAAATAGCTGGTTACATTGGTCAATTTTACCCATTCCACTTTGCCATTTACCATTTGGTACTGAATTTCCACCAGCCCGGCAGGTGTTTCGAGGCGCAATTCCCCTTCTTTTTTGGGTTGTACCAACCCTTCCTGCAAGGCAATGGTTATGGTCCCAATAGTTCCATGTCCGCACATGGGCAAACATCCACTGGTCTCAATGAACAACACGGCCATATCATTGGTTGGATCATGGGGCGGATATAGCATACTGCCGCTCATCATATCATGGCCCCGGGGTTCAAACATCAATCCCGTACGGATCCAATCGTACTCCCTGATAAAGTGAAGCCGCTTTTCATTCATGGTATTCCCTATCAAATTGGGACCTCCACTTTTTACCAATCGAACGGGATTGCCACAGGTATGGGCATCGATACATTCAAAAATATGCCTGGACATATCAAATGGGTTCCGATGTTACTTGATTATTGACCAAACGTGTTATCCCCAATGGATTTTCATCTTTTAAGGCATCTGGAAGCGATGCATTTGGCCAGTTTTGATAACTTATGGGCCGTACCCATCGTTCAATGGCGTGAATGCCAACAGCTCCAAAACGACTATCGGTTGAAGCCGGATATGGTCCTCCGTGCTGCATAGCCGGACAAACTTCAACTCCGGTGGGCACTCCATTAAAAATCAATCGACCAACTCGATTTTGGAGGGCATTGATAACGGCTTGGTGTTCGCCAAGTTCTTTTTGCCCGGCAATTATGGTTCCGGTAAGCTGTCCTTCCAATCCCGTAATGGCCTGTATCAATTCTTCTTCATGGGCACACTCCACTACCATGGAAAAAGGACCGAAGACTTCTTGGTGCAATTTTGGGTTTTTGATAAAAGAGGCACCATCAACCTTTACAATTGCCTGTCTTGCATGGTTTTCGGCCACTTCAGTGGTATAGTCCGCAACCACGCTTACACCTCCTTCACCCACCATGGCCTTCTTATTGTCCTGGTATTTGGAAATGATATTGGGATGTAACATACTCGAAGGTTCAATTTGAACAATTTCATCCGACAAGGTTTGCACAAACGCATTCAACCCATCACTTTTTATCCCTAGAAGCAGACCCGGATTAGTGCAGAATTGTCCCGTACCCAAGGTAATGGAACCAGCATAGGTTTTTGCCCACTCGTTTGCCTTGGCATGCAATGCTCCGGGTAAAAATACTACAGGATTTATACTCCCCATTTCGGCAAAGACCGGAATAGGTTCCTCCCTTCTTGAGGCCATGTCAAATAATGCGCGGCCGCCTTGGATACTACCTGTAAAACCAACGCCCTTTATCTTAGGGTGGCTGACCAATTGTTGACCTACTTCAATTCCGCTACTGTTCAAATTGGAGAAAACGCCATTGGGCATTCCAGTTTTTTCCACAGCCTTAATGATCGCCGAAGCGATCAGCTCTCCCGTGCCCGCATGCATGGGATGGCTTTTGACCACCACTGGACAACCAGAGGCCAATGCACTGGCCGTATCCCCACCTGCGGTGGAGTAGGCCAACGGAAAATTACTTGCACCAAAAACGGCTATGGGCCCAATGGGAACCGACATTTTTCGCAGATCAGGTTTTGGAATGGGCGCTCTATCGGGTTCTGCCGTGTCCACTGTGGCGTTTACCCATGAACCTTCCTCCACCAAATTGGCGAAGGTTCGCAACTGAAAACAGGTCCGTCCCCGTTCCCCTTTGGCCCGGCCTTCCGGCAATCCGGTTTCCCGACAATACACTCGAATCAAATGGTCCTCAAGCGCTTCTATCTGATGTGCTATTTCCCTTAAGAATTCGGCTTTTCTTGACCCGGAAATCTCTTGGTACTCGGAAAAGGCATCCCAGGATAGGTTCGCGGCTTGTTTCACCTCGGTATCCGAAGCTTCATAAAACGTCCATTCCGTTTCCAGGTTTAGGAGTGGATCGAACGTTCTGAATGCTTTACTTCCTTTTGCCGAAAGCGCATTTCCGATATAGTTTTTACCTGTAATCATAGCGATTTATAATCCGGCAATTTGGGCCGATTTTCTAAACTTTCCCTTATTATTTGTAAAACCCGTTCGCGTTCCTTTCCCATCAAAGGAAGTCTGGGCGGACGAACGTTTTCCGTTCCTATGCCGGTGGCAACCTCAGCCAGTTTGATGTTTTGGACCAATTGGGGATTAATATCCAATTCCAATAACGGGAAGAACCAGCGATAAATAGCAATGGCCTCATCAATTCTTCCCGCTTTGACCAACTTGTAAATGGCCACTGTTTCGGCAGGGAAGGCACACACCAGACCGGCAACCCATCCATCGGCACCCATCGCCAAACTCTCCAAAGCCAGGGTATCTACCCCACAAAGGATTTTTAACCTATCCCCAAAAGTATTCCGTATACGGGTAATATTGGAGATGTCACGGGTAGATTCCTTAACGGCTAAAATATGGTCCACCTTCAAAAGGTCATCGAACATAGCCAAAGTTACCTCTATTTTGTAATCCACAGGGTTATTGTAAATCATAATAGGTAAATCCGTGTTGGAGGCAATGGATTTAAAATAGGTAACCACCTCATAATCAGTGGCTTTATACTGCATGGGGGGAAGCAACATCAAGCCTCCTGCCCCCCAATCCTTGGCATTTTTGGCCAAGGCAATGGCAGCCTTTGTTGAACGTTCCGCGATATTCATGACGATAGGAACTTTTCCCTCCACAAAATTGGTGGCGTGTTCCACCATCTTCTGCTTTTCTCCATTGGTCAAAGTACTGGCTTCGCCTAAACTTCCCCCCAAAATAATAGCTTCAACCCCGGCATCCAACTGCGCTTTTAGGTTGATGGAAAACATTTCCAGATCCAGTTGGTCATCATTGGTAAATTTGGTGGTAACCGCCGGCATAACACCTTTCCATTCCATAGTACGTTCTTAAAAGTTTCTTCCAAAAGTAGTGGTGTTCCCTCTTTTATTCTTTCTAAAAATTAGTATATTCTACCTTTATATTACCCTTTTTTGTAATTCATACGCATCTAAAAGCCTAAATGAAGGTATATCCATTTAAAATTCCCAAAAAGCCCAATGAAAATGTAATCTTTCAAGTGGACCGTTCCAGACGTTTTTACGACAAGCTTCACCAACACCAGGAAATCCAGTTAAGTTATATCATTTCCGGTAGGGGAAAACTGGTCGTTGGTAACGAGATCACCACCTTTAGGTCAGGAGATTTTATTGGGATCGGTTCCAACTTACCTCATTTGTTCTTAAGCCATCCCGATTCGGATGTTTCCCATAGGGCCACCATATTTTTTACGGAAAACGCTTTTGGCCAGGGTTTCTTTGCGAATCAGGAAATGATTGTCCTGCAACCTGTACTTAAGGACCTACTCTTTGGTTTTATGGTAAAGGATAAAAGTGGTTTTATTGAAGACCAGTTCCATCAGTTGAAAAACGAAAACAAATTTCAGCTCTTTCTAAAGCTTTTGGAACTTTTACGGTTTGTGTCAAAAGTGGATAAAACCCCCTTGGTCCAAAAACCGTATACCTTTAGAATTTCCAAAAATCAAGGACAGCGCCTACAGCTCATATTCGACCATGTGATGCAGAACTTTCAAAATGAAATTTTGCTGAAAGATGTTGCCCAAAAAATCCACATGAGCAAGAATGCTTTTTGTAGGTTCTTTAAACAACGTACGAACAAGACTTTTTTTCAATTTTTAACTGAGATACGCATTCAACATGCTTGTGAATTACTGAAAGAAATGCCGGAAACCCCAATTTCCGAGATTGCCCTACTATCGGGGTACCCGTCCATTTCAAATTTTAACAGGCAGTTCAAGGAAATTACCCATATGAACCCAAGAACCTATCGTTATCGCATTATTCAGGATATTGAAGGGTAATCCCTATTTTTGAACGTTATATAAATGGAAAAATGAAAAAACTGATTCTCATTTTTGCGGTTTTGGCCTTTGCTTGCAATTCTTCCCAGAAGACCGTTACGGAAACCCCAAAACCCCAAGAGGTAAATGTTGATCCAACGGACTTTGCGTCGACCATTACGGAAGAAGAACTAAAAGAACATCTTTTTACCTATGCCTCAGATGATTTTGAAGGTCGTGAAACGGGCCAACCCGGCCAGAAAAAGGCCGTGGAGTATATCAAAGACTATTACGAAGCACTAGGTATTCCCGCAGCAAAGGCAAATGGGGATTATTTTCAAAAAGTGGCGCTGTCCATAAGTAACGTACCTGAGGGCAAGATGGTCATCAACGGTCAGGATTTCCCGCTGGGAGACGATGTCCTTACGTTTTCAAAAGCAGAAGGAACATTACATGAAATACATTATGTTGGCTATGGGATTGAGGAAGGTACCTACTCGGATTACCAAGGTATGGATGTTCAAGATAAAGTAGTGCTCATGAAATTTGGTGAGCCCAAAAACGAGGATGGTACCTATGTGATTTCCGGCACGGATGAGCAGTCCGTATGGAGCAATATGTCCGAGTCCATTGGAAAACGCGCAGACCTTGCTGCCCAAAAGGGGGCCAAAGGTGTGTTCTATTACGATCCGGACAATTTTACGAGGTACAAACGCTATTTTGAATTTATGAAGACCAACAATAGCGGAAGGATGCAATTGAATGCGGAGACCAAAGACGATTTTTTGATCTTCCTTAATGACACGGCCATTGATGCTTTATATCCAAACCTGAAAAAAGATGATGGACAGGCCATCCTTTCTGCTTCCATAGATTTGCAAATTGAAAGTACGGATACCCAGATTGATTCGGAGAATGTGGTGGCCCTACTTAAAGGTTCCAAAAAGCCCGAAGAGTACCTTGTAATCTCCTCACATTTGGACCATATTGGCATAACAGCAGATGGGAAGATCAATAATGGTGCCGATGACGATGGATCCGGGACCGTTGCCATGTTGGAAATTGCCGAAGCCTTTAAAGAGGCTGCCGATCAGGGTATGGGACCAGACCGATCCATTGTTTTCCTTCATGTAACCGGTGAGGAGAAAGGGCTTTTAGGCTCCCAATATTATACGGACTATGAACCTATCGTCCCTTTAAAGAATACCGTTGCCAATTTAAATATTGATATGATTGGGAGAATCGATCCCAAAAGGGAAGGCGACCGGAATTATGTGTATCTTATTGGTTCCGATAAATTGAGTACCGAACTCCATGAACTGTCCGAAGCGGTCAACACCAGATACACCAATATAGAACTGGACTACACCTATAATGACGAGAACGATCCCAATCGTTTTTATTATAGAAGTGATCACTACAATTTTGCAAAGAACAATATTCCCATCATCTTTTATTTTAACGGGACCCACGAGGATTATCACAGGCCTGGGGATACCCCTGACAAAATAAACTATGATCTTTTAAAAAACCGATCACAACTCATCTTCCACACGGCATGGGAGGTGGCCAATAGGGACAATCCCGTTCTTGTGGACAAGGCTATAAAGTAGCCCTATAAAAAACAAAAAGTCCCACCTAAAGAAGGTAGGACCTCGTTTTACTTTTTAGGGTGGAAGACCGGGTTCGAACCGGCGACCTCTGGAACCACAATCCAGCGCTCTAACCAACTGAGCTACAACCACCATTTTGAGCGGTCGCAAAGGTACTTTTTTTTGGAATAACCTACCAAATAAAAATAAAATAGCGTCATGAAAATTTGAAAAAAGCGTTCCGAGTCGTAAATTACTGGACATAAAATAATTAACTCACTTGGAGTTGCGACCTATCCGCTTACCTCGTTTTGATATCAATCCGTTCCCCTATCGGCGGTGGTTCGTTTATGCCCTTTTATCGATACTTCTACAAGGACATATCCATGCTCAAAAAAAGCTAACGGACAGCTTGATCCGAGAGAAGGACAGGCTTGAAAAACGTTATGGATTTCAGCCTACGGATACCAATTACATTAAGGTATTGTACAAACTGGGAACGAGTTACATCTATCAAATTCCCGATAGTACGAAGTCCATCTCAGAGCGGGTCATACACCTCAGCAAAGAGAGCGGATTCACCAAGGGATTGGCCGGTGGAAAGTTAGGACTCGGTATCTACTGTCTTTTAAGGGGACACCACACTGCTGGATTTAAAAATATTGATGCCTCACTTGAACTCGCAAAAAAGGTAAATGCTGACACTATTTTTCTTAAAGGACTGAATGCCAAAGCCCTCGGCCATTTTATGAAGGGGGATTATCCAGAAGCGTATTTGCTTTGTAAGGAAGGTGAACGGTATGCCGAGGAAAAAGGGGATACGGAAATGCAGGGGTTCTTTCTCATGAACCTGGCCACGGCCTTTTCACTTCTAAAAGGTTACGAACAAGCCCTCCCCTATTATAATAAAGCATTACAGCTCGTTGAAGCGTCCGGCGACGACGTACAGCGGGCACAAATTCAGGCCAATTTGGGGTATTTATACCTGCATACCGAAGACTATGAAAAGGCCAAGGCGTATTGTAAAAAGTCCCTTGATGTACTGGGCAAAAAAAAGTATCAAGCTTTTGAGGCATTTGGGTGGATTACAATGGGGGAAGTGGCCATACGTGAAAAAAAATATGATGATGCGCTCGGATTCTTTACAAAATCCGAAGCTTTACTGTTACCCATCCAAGATCAACAACGCAAAGCCGAAACCTTGCAGGGAATGGCCGATACCTACTATTTCAAAAAAGATTTCACAAAGAGTACGGAATATGCAAAAGCGGCAAAAAAAATAGCTACAAATATCAGTTACCACCAGGGTATTGTCAGGGCTTCGGAACTATTGTACAAATTATATTTGGATCAGGACCAGTTAAAGGAAGCCCTGGAATACATGCAGACCGCCAAGCATCTTTCCGATTCCATATTGGAGTCGGAGAACAAAACAAAGTTTTTGATGTTGGAAGCCCAGGCCAAATTTGATAGGGAGCAAGAATTAAAGGAATTTGAGAACGAAAAGGAGTTGGCCAGGCAACGGACCATTACCTATATTTCTGGAATTCTGCTGACCACCCTTCTCATCATAATTCTGTTGATCAGAAAAAATGCGATCAACCAGAAAAAAGCCAATCTGACCCTAAGGGAACTCAACAAAACCAAGGACAGACTATTCTCAATCATTGGCCATGACCTTAAAGCGCCCATTGGCACTTTACAAGAATTGCTTGAACTGTACGATGCCAATGAAATTTCGGAAAAAGACATGGCCAAATTTGCTCCAAGGTTAAAGCAGAATGTCGACCATAGTTCATTTACACTAAATAATCTACTGTACTGGGCAAAGACCCAAATGAATGGAATACGGCCCAATACAAAAGAGGTTTTGGTAAAACCCAAGGCCATGGACGTTCATAAGCTTTACAGCACCAAAATCAGGGCCAAGGAAATAAACATACAGTTTTCCATCGACTCCGATCTCAAAATAATGGTAGACCCTGTTCACCTGGATATTATCTTAAGGAATGTCTTCTCCAATGCCATTAAGTTTACCCCAGAAAAGGGTACCATTTACTTTGGGGGCAATGATACGGGTGACAAGACCGAAATTTCCGTTCGGGATACCGGTATAGGAATGAATCAGGAAACCGTGAAAGCCATTACAAACGGCTCGATCATCAATTCAACTCCAGGGACAAAAAAAGAAAAAGGTACCGGAATTGGTTTACAAATAGCACAAGAACTGATCAGGGTCAACAAGGGTTCCTTGAAAATTGAGAGCCAACTCAATAAAGGGAGTAGTATCTACCTCTACTTTTCCAATAATTAAGAACCTGTATGTTCAATAATCCACCTGAAATCAATAATTCCCCGCCACAACTGAAAACTGGTTTGGATCGGTGGGACCCCATCAAATTGATCGAGCCAATGTAATTTATCGACATAATACGGTTTTAATCGCTAAAACACACAAAAAAGGACACTTCACAACATTTATTCGCACAAAATAAGCTGTACACCTAATTTTATACTTTAGATATTTTAGGTATGCCCAAACACCTAGCCTACAACAATTCCAAATATGGCAATATTAGGGTAGTTTCCCTACCCATACTTGTCTTTCTTTTGCTGTGCCCATTTGGTAAGGTGATTGGACAACAAAATGTTAGGGATAGCCTATCCAGAAAAATACAATTTATTGAAAAGACCACCCCAGATTACCAAAGGGACAAAACCTATATCAATCTTCTTAATGATTTGGCCCGGGAATATCGTTTTGTCAAAGAGGACAGCCTTCTCAACCTATCCAAAAAGGCACTCTCCCTGAGTAGAAAAGTAAAATATCTTTCCGGGGAATCAGAAGCTTTGGCCAACATTGGGGGCTTTCATTCGGACAACGGTAACAATGAAATGGCCATATCCTACTTCTCCAAAGCGTTAAATTTGGCAGGTTACCTGGAAGACCCATCCACCAAAATGGGCATCTTGAACAGTCTGGCAAATGAGTATTCCTACCTAGGGGATTTTGAACAGGCACTAAAATATTTCCTGACCGGTTTGGACTTGGCAAATGCCTCTGAAAACAAGATTATGCAATCCATTCTAAATGAAAATATTGCAAGTCTGTATTCGGCCCAAAAAGAATACGACGAGGCGTTGGAATTCTACAAGAAGGTAAAGAAGATAAATCAAGAAATCGGGAATGGGATAATCATCGCGGAAACGCTGAGCAACCTTGCCGAGATTTATGCCGATATGGGGAACTATGATCATGCCATGTTCAATATCAATACGAGTATCGCCACATTTGAGAAAAATGAAATCTATGATTGGTTGGCGTTTGCCTATAGCGTAAAAGGTGAGGTTTATTTAAGACAGGGGAAATACAAATGGGCTTTGTACTGGTACGATCAGAGCAACCTTTTACACCAAAACCTGGAAGACGACCGAAGTAGGATCGACCTCCTAAATGGAATGGCCGCGGCCTATCTGGGGATGGGAGAGGATGAAAAATCGAATGAGTATGCCTTGGCCGCATTTGATGTAGCCAATACCATCAAATCCTTGGGAGGACAAAGGGATTGTGCTGAGACCCTCTATAAAATCAGTAAAAACGAAGGGGATTTTGAAAAAGCACTGCATTATCATGAAATCTTTCAAAAACTTACGGATTCCCTTTACAAGGATGAGAACAAAAGGAGTTTAATGCTTCTGAAAACAAAGTTGAAGTACGATAAGGACAAGCAACTATTGATTGCCGACAAGGAAAAGGAGTTGGCCAGACAACGAAACTTTATTAACGCTTCCATAATCATTTTAATGGTGCTATTGGCTACTGCCATCCCCCTTTATTTTAACCAAAAGAAACTGAAAAGACTTTACAAGGCACTAAAGATCAATACCCAAAGCCTTGAGGAGAGTCAAACCGAGTTGAATTCCATTAACAAGACCAAGGATAAGCTATTTTCCATAATTGGCCATGATTTAAGGGGTCCCATTGGGGCATTACAGGGGTTACTCAAGCTTTTGGCAAGTGGGGACGTTGCCAAAGAGGACCTTTCCAAGTTCCTTCCCAAGCTTAGGGGGGATGTGGATCATATTTTATTTACGCTGAACAATTTGCTGTCTTGGGGATATTCACAAATGAATGGAACCGTCACCAAACCAAAAATGGTCAAACTCAATAAACTTGTTCATGGCAGTATGAAACTCCTATCTGAAATGGCAAGCAACAAATCCATAAAAATTATGGATCAAATGCCCGAAAACTGTTTTATCCTGGCCGATGAAGATCAAGTTGATATCGTGATACGAAATTTGATCAGCAATGCCATAAAATTCACTCCGGAAAATGGCCTGATTACCCTGGAAGCCGAGGAAGATGGAAACTTTTGGAAGGTCAAAATAAGGGACACCGGTATTGGCATGAATGAAAAAACCAGAAAAAAGTTGTTCCAGGAAAACTCAAATATCACTACTTATGGGACAAACAACGAAAAAGGAACTGGACTGGGACTCTCCCTATGCAAGGAAATGGTTGAAAGAAATAAAGGTAAAATATGGGTGGAAAGTAAACCAATGAAGGGGTCCATCTTTTACTTTACCGTTCCAAAAATCACTAAAAAATATCGCAAGGCCAGTTAGGGCCTGTTAGCAATAGTTAAATCAAATCGTCCAAACTTTTGATTGCCACATATCGCTCCGTTGTAAAGCCCTCTGCATACTCCACCCCCACCAATCTCCCTAAATCCCGGGCCCTATAATTCACACTATCCAGGAAGTTCTTACTACTGATGGGCGTCTCTGGCTCGTCACTATTTGGGTCAAAAAACTGTGAGGAATAGGCCAAAATGGCCTCTTGTTTTTTCTCGATAAAACGGCTTACATCCAGTACAAAATCCGGTTCAAGATTCTTCCATTGGATATAGTGATAAACCCCTTTTGGACGCCACGGCTCCTGCCATTGCCCACCGCCGGTCATTTTGGTATCAATTTTTACAAGTCCACTCAAAAAACAGGCATCACTGACCAGTTTTGCTCCCCTGGCATGGTCTATATGCCGATCATCAATCGCATTGCACAGCACAATTTCCGGTCTGTATTCTCGAATCATTCGAATCACCTCCAACTGGTGTGGTCTATCATTCACAAAAAAACCGTCGGCAAATTCTAAATTTTCCCGAATGGAAATTCCGAGGATTTCCGCAGCTTTCGCCGCTTCCTTATCCCTTATCTCGGGAGTGCCCCTCGTACCCAACTCTCCACGGGTCAAATCCACTATGCCCACCTTCTTTCCGGAGGCTACTTCTTTTGCAATGGTCCCCCCTGCACCCAACTCGGCATCATCGGGATGGGCACCAAAAACTAGGATATCCAATTTCATTGGGCAAGAACGGTTTTAGATTTTAATTGATTGATTGCCTGGTCAATATCTTCCATCAAGTCCTCCACTTCTTCAATACCTACGGAGAAACGAATCAATCCATCCCGAATACCTTGGGCTTTCCTATCTTCCTCGCCCATCAGGGCATGCGAGGTCATGACCGGCGATGTAACGGTACTCTCCACACCTGCCAAACTCATTGAGGGTTTGATCAATTGCAGGGATTTCATAAAGTCCGACGGATTGAAATCTTCTTTTAGTTCAAAAGAAAGCATCCCGCCAAAACCCTTCATTTGGGACTTGGCCAATCCATGTCCGGGATGCGATTTCAATCCGGGGTAATACACTTTATCAATAGCGGTATGATCGTCCAATAGTTCGGCCAGTTTGTGGGCATTATCACTTTGGGCCTTCACACGAAGACCCATGGTTTTTAAGCTCCGTTCCAACAACCATACCGTTTGGTCACTCAAACTACCTCCAAAACAAATGGAAGACTCCCATAGTCTCTTTATGTGATCTTCAGAAGCTGCCACTGCCCCCGCACAGATGTCCGAATGGCCACCCATATATTTGGTAGCACTATGAATCATGATATCGATGCCAAAATCTGCGGGATTTTGATTGATCGGGCTTGCAAAGGTATTGTCGATCATGGTAAGGACCCCTTTGGATCTTGCCAAATCCGAAACCGCTTTTAAGTCGGTAATGGTCAATAAAGGATTGGAAGGGGTCTCTATGTAGATTACCTTGGTGTTCGATCGCATTTTGGCCTCAAAGTCCTTGGCCTCCCAACCATGGGTAAAGGAATAGGAAATACCGTATTTCTCCAATTGGGTCGTTGCAAAATTATACGTGCCCCCATAAAGCGCCTGCTGAAAAACAATATGATCCCCAGCCTTTAAAAAGGCCATTAACGTATGACTTATTGCTGCCATTCCACTACCAAAAATCATGGCATCCCCAGTATGTTCCAGGGCGGCTATTTTCTTGGTCAACGCTTGCTGGTTGGGTGTATTGAAATACCGTGGATAACGTTTCTCATCAATATCCTCAAAGGCATATGAAGTGGCCATATACAAAGGGGAAATTGCCCCCTTGTAACGTTCATCCACAACCCCACCGACATGTGTGCAAATGGTATTGATTCCTCTTCCTTTTTCCATGACTTTAAATTGATTGCTAAAAGTAAGAAAAATGGTGGCAACCCTAAACCTGGACCGCTTTCCAATTTCCTTTCCTAAACCAAACAATGGCAATTATGGCCAACAGCACTTCTGCCGTGGTAATGGCAATAAAAACACCCATTGCCCCAAAGCCCAAAACCAGTGCCAATAGGTAGGCCAAAGGCAATTGAAACAGCCAAAACGAAATCAGGTTGATCTTTGTTGGGGTCTGTGTGTCCCCGGATCCGTTAAAGGCATTGGTCACTACCATTCCATAGGCATAGAAAATATAACCCGCAGCAATGATCTGGAGACAAAGTCCCCCATTATCCACTACCGAAGGGGTACTATTGAACATTCCAACGATTTGTTTTGCAAATAGCAGATAAACAATGGATACCAGCCCCATAAAATAGGCATTGTATTTTCCCGTTATCCAAACCGATTTCTCCGCACGTTCCGGTTGTTTGGCCCCCAGGTTCTGCCCTACCAGTGTTGCAGCAGCATTGCTCATTCCCCAGGAGGGCATTAGTGTAAACATCATTACCCTTATGGCAATAGTGTATCCCGCAAGGACCTCACTACCAAATTCGCTCATGATTCGCATCAAAAACACCCAACTGGATGTTCCAATGAGGAATTGGGCGATTCCCCCTAAGGAAACCCTGATCAGGTTGAACATGACCTTAACATTCAACATAACGTCGTTCAATACCAATTTGATCTTGCCCCAACCAAAGAATAAAATACCCAATTGGAATACTACGGCCGTCCCTCTACCAATGTTGGTGGCAATAGCGGCTCCCATAACACCATATTCAGGTACTGGACCCCATCCAAAAATAAAGATGGGATCAAGGATGATGTTCAATCCATTGGAAAGCACCAAGGTCCACATGGCAATACTGGCATCCCCAGCACCCCTAAAAATAGCATTGATCAGAAAAAGTAAAAGAATGGTGATGTTCCCACCGATCAACCATTTGGTGTACCCATGGCCTTCCTCAATTAAATCGGGCTCGGCCCCCATTAAGGCAAGGATTTCCTTATTGTAGAGCAGCCCTATCACCCCAACAATAAGCGCTACCGATACCCCTAGGAAAATGGCCTGTACCGCAGCTTCCCGGGCTCCTTTCAAATCTTGTTCCCCTACCCTGCGGGCAACTACGGCCGTTGCGGCCATACTTAAGCCAATGGCAATGGCATAGACCAGGGTAATAACGGATTCCGTTAGGCCAATGGTCGCTACCGCATTTACACTTACCCTGGAAACGTAGGCAATATCGACCAAGGCAAAAATGCTCTCCATAAGCATTTCCAAAATCATGGGGATGGATAGCATAAAAATGGCCTTGCGAATGCTCCCATTGGTAAATTCCTGCTCCTTACCGGAAATGGCAATCCAGAAATACGTAACTAATTGTTTTATTGATAATTGTCGTGATGACATGATTTAGAAATTATGATGTTAAAAAATGAAGAAAACTAGCGTGTAACCAAAAACTCCCTTTCGGTTACTTGGTCGGGAACAGATCCAAAAATGCCAGTGTGTTCATAATTTCCATTACTTCATGATGGTGCAAAGATGCATAAAACTTTTGAAAATAACATCAAAACCATAATTTTCTTAAAAATCCATATTTTTCCATAGGCTAATTCAAGAATCATGAAAATACATTCCATACCGATTGTCGCCGTTTTTTTTCTAGTGCTTTTCGCTTGTAAAAACACCAAACCTGCGGTTGAAAAATCGGGATATCAAGGGCAAGGCCCCACCCCAATTGTGTCCACCAAAACGAAACCGGTACAACGACAATGGAAAGGGGTCTGGGCTTTTCAGGACAGTACGGTTTTTTTCAGCAATCAGTTTGATGGGGCCCGTTTAAATGGTGTTGCCCAGGATTCCAATACCCATTACACCCTTTGGTTTACTGCAGAAAACACTCCCATAAACCCCAGTCCTTGGTATGGTTTTAAAGTTTGGGGCAGCACAGCACAGGAAATTACCTTAAAGCTGACGTATCAGGACAGTCGAAGTCGGTATTACCCAAAAATAAGCCATGATGGCCTGCATTTTAAGGCCTTGGACAGTACCCAATTTAAAGCGATCAACCCGGGGGAGGGAGCGTTTGGATTGAAAGCTGCGCCGGAATTTGTGGAGGTCACGGTTCGGGTGGACGAAAAGCCAATTTGGATAACTGCCCAGGAATTGTATCCTTCCAAAAGAGTGGGACAATGGGTGGATTCCCTTTCCCAAAAACGATTTATATCCAATTATGAAATTGGGAAGAGTCGGGAAGGTCGTACAATGAACCTTATGGAAGTGGACGAAGGTGCTTCAAAAAAGGCATTGGTGATCATTTCCCGTCAACATCCACCGGAAGTAACCGGTTTTTTGGCCATGAAGTCCTTCATGGAAACCCTTGCGGGAGATTCGGACCAAGCCAGGGCGTTTCGGAAAAAATTTACGGTCTTTAATGTACCCTTGATGAATCCCGATGGGGTGGACAATGGAAACTGGAGACATAATTCCGGTGGTATTGACCTCAACCGGGATTGGCAGGAATTCAATCAGCCCGAGACCAGGGCAATCCGCGATTTTTTAAAGCAAAAACGTGAGGATGGGTACGAATTTGTTTTTGGGGTCGACTTCCACTCCACCTGGGATGATATCTACTATCCTTTGGATACCACGGTCACTGGGGAAAGGGGTAAAATAGTATTTGATTGGATTACGCGCATCTCAAATCGTTTACCTTCAAAAAAGACCAATATCAGTGCTTCCAAAAAAGTGACGCCAACCATGGTCTCCAGAAACCATTTTTTTGTAGCCCACGGAATGCCTGCAATCGTATTTGAATTGGGTGACAACACCCCCAGGGATTTTTTAAGGGAAAAAGGAAAGGTGGCCGCTGAGGAATTGATGGGCTTGCTAATGGAGTGAATAGAAACATTATGTCATTTCGAATCTGCTAACGGCAGTGAGAAATCTAAAGCGATTCCTCCTCACTCCGCTCGTTCGGAAAGACAGCTATTTTGCTTGTACGTAATTCGCCCGATACCTCCAGTAACTAATACCTCCAAGAAGAATAACGGCCAAAACAATGTACTTTACATAGTCCGGGGTAATCGCCGCAGAACCGGATTGTGCATAGCTATGTAGCCCCACTAAATAAAAGTTAACTCCAAAATAGGTCATCATAATGGCACCAAAGGCCACCACGCTCATAAAGTTGAACAACCATCTACCCTTAAGTGCAGGGACCAATCGCATATGGAGCACAAAGGCGTATATCATTATGGAAACCAGGGCCCAGGTCTCTTTGGGATCCCAACCCCAATAACGCCCCCAGCTCTCATTGGCCCATTGGCCTCCCAAAAAATTACCAATGGTCAACATCACCAAACCTACGGTAAGTGCCAGTTCATTTATGATGGTCAGTTCTTTGAGGTTCAGTTCCATTTTCTTCTTGTTCTCTTTGGTGGTAAGGATAATGAGCAATAGGGATACGACCCCCAAGATCATTCCCACGGTCAACGGTCCATAACTGCCCACAATGACCGCTACATGGATCATAAGCCAATAACTGTCCAAAACGGGGACCAGATTGGCTATGGAAGGGTCTACCCAACTTTGATGGGCAATCCATAATAACATGGAGGTGACAAAAGTACTGGCCGCAATGGTCAATTCACTTTTCCTACCAAAGGCCAGTCCCATGGCCAGGGTAGCCCAAGCCACATATAAAATGCTTTCGTACGCATCACTCCAAGGGGCGTGGCCAGAGATGTACCAACGAAGGACCAACCCGGCAGTATGCCAAATAAAGAAGAGGATTATGATTCCCTTTAAAAAGTAGGTGGCCGCTTTCCAAATCTCCCTATCCTTAAAAATGCGAAGCACCAATACGATGAACAACAATAATCCCACCATTCCATAATACTTGAACAAACGATTAAAAATGTCCAGTTTGTTATACAGGATTTCGGTCTTGACCTTCTTTTCCGTGGGCAGTACTTCCTGCCCATGATTCCTTTGGTTCTGTTTAAAGGCCTCCAGAAGTTTATTGGACTCCGAATAGTCCCCCGTAGCGATGGAATTTTGAAGCGTATTCAAGTAATAGGGCAAACCGTTTGCCATAAAGTTGGCGTATAGGGAATCCTGCACCTGATACTGTCCGGAACGAAACTCAACTGCCGAAATCCATTTGTTGTTCTCATCGTTCAAAAGTGGAAAAATCTT
The DNA here is from genome assembly GCF_023016285.1 of Muricauda sp. SCSIO 64092. GTDB lineage: Bacteria > Bacteroidota > Bacteroidia > Flavobacteriales > Flavobacteriaceae > Croceivirga. Next base: position 4,887,031 of record NZ_CP095413.1, on the reverse strand, counting down.
TAGAATCTGTCCGCTCAGGGCCATATTTAACAACCCTATACGCTCATGTACCTTAATAAAATCCTTTTGGAACTTATTGGGATTTGTGGTGGACGTGGCGGCTTCCAAATACGGTTTTAGCTTGTACATACCGGTAGCATCGAACAAATCCGTGGCATTTATAAATTTCTGCCCTCCTTCTGCGCCAATAATCTGTCGGATACTATCGTTTTGCCTTTCCCCTACATTGATAAAATCGACATTATACCACAGTGGGGGATTCAACATCATGGAGAGAAACACCTGATCCGAGTTTAGATCCTTGAATTTGTCCTTTCCACTGAGCTTACGAAGCAGTTCCGAAGTAAAGGTATGCAAGGGTTTCATGCGCCCCCCCTCATCCTGGATGACAATTTCCCCAAACTTATCGGCATGGGCAACATCCACCGTTGTAGCACGAATCACGGAATCTATCTGTGTCTGGGTGGGCAAACCCGTATGGTCGTCATGTGGTGGTTCTTGTCCGTAAGTGTGCAAACCAAAACAAAGGAGCAATACGGCAGTCAAAGTTGCCTTTTTCCTTTTCACTTTATCCAGGGATTTCGCCAGCTCCTTAAAACGGGTTTTGCCAAAGAACATGATGCCCAACAGTCCAAAATATAAAAGAAAATACCCAATATAGGTAATCCATGTGCCCCATTGATCATGGTTTACACTGAGCACCGTGCCTTTTTCATCCGGCATAAAACTGGATTGGAAAAAGCGGTATCCCCTATGGTCCAAAATATGGTTCATAAAAATGTCATAGTCATATGGGCGTTCATCTTCAATGGTCACTTTGCTCATAAAGGACTTGTAACTGCTTTCCGTTCCTGGGTACTTCTCTGCTATAAAGTCGTTCAACCGTACATGGAATGGTAACTCATAGACCTTGGAACCATATCGAAGTGAAAAATCGAGCCCATTTAGGGTAAACTTATCGGAAAAGTCGGAAGGCCCTTGACTGCCCAGAAGTCTCTTCTCCACAGTTTCCCCATTTACGGTCACCGCCACCACCAATGCATCCTGGGTTTGCTCATTAATTTCATTTTCAGGAACCTTAACCACGCCATAAGATCCTTTCACCGGAGGTTCTGGAATCACAAATTGCATTCCAACGGTAGTGTACAGGGAACGTAGTTGCAAGGGTTGAATACTGTCTTTTACCAATTCCCCTTGAAACTGGTCCGCCATTCGCATGTACTGTCCTTCAAATGGCGATTGAATTTGATATTCCCCGTCCCTGTAAAAAATATTGATGGCCCCTTTGGTTTCCTTGTTCAAAGCAAAGAGCACGTTGTGAATACTGGCAATGGAATTGTTTTCCAGGTAGTGCTCATGCCGCTGGCCATCACCAGCCTCCACTATTTTTAGATATTCCTTGCCTTTTTCATCAAGAACCAAACCTTCCTTTGCCCCTTTGATGAAGTCCACAAAGGCAATGGAAAAAGCTTGCCCGTTGAAATCATCGTTCCATGGGAGACTGGAACGTTTTCCTTCCGGAGTTACCAAAATATCATCCTCAAGTACCTTTCTGCGGTTCTGCCCATCAATTGGTCCATCTATATACGCCGTGAGATAGGTTTTATCGGAATAAAAAACCTTTTCCGAATTCCCTTCCCGAATGGGCATCATTCCTTCAAAACTGATGTAACGCGTTACAAATGCCCCAACAATGATCAGTATCCAAGATAGGTGCAATACCAAAACCGGCCATTTCTTCCATTGCAGCAAATTGTATCTATAAATGTTCCCAAAAAAGTTGATGACAAAAAACACCATAATGGCCTCAAACCAAGTGGCATTGTAAATGTAAATCCGAGCGGTTTCCGTACTGTACCAACTTTCAATAAAGGTGCCTATTCCCATGGCAGCTGCAAAAAGCAGGAAGAGTACGGCCATTAGTTTGGTGGAGAACAGTGTTTTCTTTAATAGATCGAACATAGGACATTCGCTTTCGGCTTGCAAAATTACGACCTAGAAGTGATTTAACGGAATCGTTTGTCCAGCAAATTCTTAAACAAAACCGTTAATTCTTTTTAAAAAGGCTCTTTCAAGTTCGTACTTTTGGGTATGCTTAGCGTAGTACTTCTTGGAACGGGGAATGTGGCCAATCATTTGTTCCATGCATTTTCCAAATCAAAGGATATTGCGGTTCTCCAAGTATACGGGAGGAACAGCGAGGCTATAAAGGACTTTAAACCAGAAGTTTCCAAGACCTCTTCCATAGCCAAAATTGCCGAGGCGGATATGTACATTTTGGCCGTTTCGGATTCGTCAATAACAGAGGTCTCCAAAACTTTAAGGGATAAAATGGGGATAGTGGTCCACACTTCCGGAAGTGTTCCCATGGATGCCCTAAAATCCAGGCAACGTGGGGTGTTCTATCCATTACAGACCTTCACCAGAGGGAATGAGGTCCATTTCCGTGAAATTCCCATTTGCATTGAAGCCGAAAGTGAGGAAAATCTTTTGCTTCTGGAAACCCTGGGAAAATCAATAAGTAATCAGGTGTACAGTATTTCATCCGCTCAGCGGAAAAAGCTCCATCTCTGTGCGGTTTTGGTCAACAATTACCCAAATCACCTGTACCATATGGCCCACGAAATCTGTGCGGAAAATAAAATCCCTTTCCACTTATTGTTCCCGTTGATTTTAGAAACCGTGAACAAAATCCGACATTTGTCACCCAAAGAAGCACAGACTGGTCCGGCCAGGAGAAACGACATCGTTACCATGCAACAGCATATCAGCCAATTACAGGACCCACTTCAACAAAAAATTTATCAATTACTGAGCGAATCGATTAAGGCATTGTATGAAAAAGAACTATAAGGAATACCTGAAGGACATCACCACTTTTATCTTTGATGTTGATGGCGTACTGACCGATGGGACAATTTTAGTGACCACATCGGGTGAAATGTTGCGAAAAATGAATGTAAAGGATGGTTACGCCCTTAAAACCGCATTGATCAAGGGATACAATATTTGCATTATTACCGGAGGAAGCAACCAAGGGGTAAAAGATCGGTTAAAAGGCCTGGGCATTACGGATATTTATCTTGGAGCGCACTATAAGGAAGAACCTCTGGAGGAGTATTTGGACATCCACAACATTAACCCGGAAAATGTGCTGTACATGGGTGATGATATGCCCGATATCCCCCCAATGAGACGTGTAAAATTGGCCACCTGTCCCCAAAATGCCATAGCAGAGGTCAAGGCCATCTGCGATTATGTCTCCCATAAAAATGGTGGGGAAGGTTGTGTACGGGATATTATTGAACAGGTCCTAAAAGTTCGGGGCGACTGGGAAAACAACTTCAGTTCCAAAAATGACTGAAAATCCGCTTGCAGAAAAATTAAAAGGGTACAAACTCGTTTTGGCCTCCGGTTCCCCCCGTAGAAAAAAGTTTTTTGAGGAACTGGGGCTGGAATTTGAGATTCGTTTAAAACCCGTGGATGAAATCCATCCCAAAGAATTAAAAGCGGAAGGGATATCGAACTATCTGGCAGAATTGAAGGCATCCGCCTTTAAGGGCATGCTTAGGGAAAACGAGATTTTGATTACCTCCGATACCGTGGTATGGTGGAACGGAATGTCCCTGGCAAAGGCCGTTGATTCCCAGGAAGCATCCCAAATGTTGCAAAAACTTTCCGGGGATTGGCATGAGGTCATTACCTCTGTCTGCTTTACCACCACAACACAACAGAAAACGGCGCATACGGTCACCAAGGTAAAATTTAAGCGTCTCGAACAAAAGGAAATCGACTATTATATCCAAACCTGTCAACCTTTTGACAAGGCTGGCGCCTATGGTATTCAGGAATGGTTGGGCGCCATAGGAATTGAGGAAATCCATGGTTCCTACAACAATGTTGTGGGACTACCGACCCATCTGGTTTACAAAATGTTAAGTAACATTGTGGACTGAAAGCCGATAGGTTTTACAGAAATATTATGATAAGAACGCTATTCCTTATTCAAGTATAATACTGCCAGTCCATGCTATAAGGATTGTGATGATTCACGAGATATCCTTGGACTATTTTACGGCAATGTTTCCCGTACACCATGCTCCGTAATCAATGGCCAAAAAGCAAACGCCAATCTTTTTTCGAAAATGGGTCTAATAGTAGTTTCTATCCTTGGCGTATCACAAAGGTTATTCAATTTTTGGAAAAGAAAATATTCAAAATGTAACTGAACATAATCCTCGCTTGTCACTTCTCTAAGCATACAAACATGCTCCAAAATCGAAAATTCGCTTGACAAGATGGCAACACCTGAGCTAGACATCCCCCTTAAGAACATGATAGTCGTATTTGGGTACCCAAAACATATGGAAAGTCAGACGTAAACGCTACGGTCCAATTTAGAGCCTGTTTGGGAATTTGTCAATTGTTTTCTTATGTCCCTTCCTGCCTGGCCAGTAGGCCGGTTTACACGGTACATTGTTAAAATTTTAGTCCATAACCATGGTTATGCCTTTCCATCGCCCCAGCTCGCCCATAGCTCTCGTTATGTCGTGCCTCGTTCCACACTAAAAATGACTTATGACAATTCCAATCACAAATTCCCAAACAGGCTCTTATTTATTCTCAAATAACATCCAATATAGAAAAGTCCCTTATCAAGGTATTTATGGAGATTGTTGATGCAATTCTATAGTACTAAAAGAGACTGTCCTTATTAGTCTAGTTGGCGGCCTCTTTTTCTTTAGAAGGGAACCATCATGCCTCCATCATTTCTTTTCTAATTTTAGATAGAGTTTTAAGACTTCTACCGAAAATTTTTGAGTAAACGTATTTAATCCCAAGTGCAAAAACCAAACACAAAACCACGCCTAAGAAATAAGCAATAGCTCGTGCATGTAAACTGTCCAGAAGAGCTACAACATCTGGATTATTATTAATTTCCCAAAAAAAACTAAGCAAGAAAGTAATAACAAACACACCAAGATTATAAGTTATATAATAGTGAACGGTAAGTTTCAATCTGTATAGCAAAGAGATGTGTTGGAAAGTGTTATTTGGTGTCGATACCGATCTATAGCGTAGATAAAATACTATTACAAAGGACGCTGTGACCAAAATGTTCAGCTTTTCAATTACTATAATGATAGGAAAGTCAACAAAAGACTTAGGTGTAATATCTTTAAACAAAAGAGTCAAAACCATATTCAATATCACCCAGATACCAAACTCAAAAAAGGAAATCAAAAAAAATCGAAAAGAGGATTTTTTTGATTTTGATATAATAGTACTAATTGACTCATTATCTAATTTTTCTGTCCTTGACAGCCTTTCTTTTAACAGATTTAACGATGTGTCCAAATCCATAAGAAGATGATACTTTGTAGTAATTTGTATTTGAAACCTGAAGATTGTTACAAAGATGGGCCAAGTTTAACAAAAAAAGTATTTCAATGATCACCACAAAGTCTGGGGAAGTAGGTAGGTAAATCAATGGGCATCAATATCATAATTACTTGCAAATGGTCAATTGTCAAAAATCATGTTTAACCTTTTTAGTACTAGGTAAGAACTTTTGAATGGAAACTTTGTTGGTTCAAAATGTTTGAATAAATAATTTCCAAGGCTTGTTATATTATTTCAAAAATTTCCGATTCATCATCAATTAGTTTGCTGCTTTGGTGTAAGGCTTTTTAGATTGCCCCTAATTTTGGGCGCCAATGTTAGGATTCCTGCATTACAGGTTATGGTATTCAAGAATGGCTGGGAGCCATAGGAATTGAGGAAATCCATGGTTCCTACAACAATGTTGTAGGACTACCGACCCATCTGGTTTACAAAATGTTAAGTGAATGGTAAGGAAATCACAAAGTATCCCTATCATTTCGTTAATTGCCAGGGTTCCATAAAGAATTCATTCTACATTTCGATTCATTCAAACTCCTGATACCATGAAAATAGCTCTAATGTTCTGTTTATTGGTGATGCTTTCCACTTGTGGAGGTGGAGAATCTTCAGAGGTAGCTGCGGACACCACTTATGAAACATCCACCGCCAAAATCACCGACTTTCAAGATTCCGAAACACAGCAGATCTCGAATCGAAAAATGATTTGGACCGGGAATGTGGAAGTAAAGGTCAAAAGTGTGGACGAGACCACCGAAAAGGTCAATGAAATCTGTAAGAAGTACAATGCCTTTGTTTCAAAAATGAATTTGAACAATACCAGTTATGAAATCTCCAACAGTATTACCATACGGGTTGATAGTCAGCATTTCACTTCATTGATGGAAGACCTGAAAGGGCAAGGGGATTTTGTAAAAAATGTTTCCATTTCATCCAATGACGTCACCGAGCAATACATTGATGTTACCAGCAGGTTAAAAACAAAAAAGGAAGTACGGGAACGATACATCGAAATTTTGAAGAACAGGACCGGGAAGATTTCCGAGGTTCTGGAAGCAGAGGAAGCCATTAGAAAGATCACGGAAGAAATTGAGGCCAAAGAGGGGCAATTACGCTATTTGGAGGACAAAATAAAGTTCAGTACGATCCATCTGAGAATTTATGAAAAGGTAAATTTTCGGGAGGAACCAGATTCCTACGAAAAATCATTTGGCAGCAAAGTCGTCCAAGCCCTGGAAAATGGTTGGAGCATTGTTACCACCATGGTGCTTGTGCTGTTCAATATATGGCCATTGGTGTTGGTAGGTGGCATACTGGTTTGGCGATGGAAATGGTTACGAATAAAATTTAGTCGAAGGAAATAGGCCTTTTCGTCCATATGAACGTTCAAAATTATGGTTTTAGGCAGTACCTTGATTAAATTTGCAAAAACGTACTGTTATGAAAAAAGGGTCAAAATTTGGATTGCGTGTTGGCATACTCGTATTCCTTAGTTGCGGAATTGGAGCATGTTCCCAGGGCAAAAAAGAAGAAAAAACGCTTGCTGTCAATACAGGGACCGAGAAAGCGCAGACAGAGGGGACAACCCCTAAAAAGCCTTTGTCACAAGAGTTTAAGGATTACTGGTATGCCGGGGATGCCGAAATCACCTCATACCAATTGCAACAGGCCCGCTATGGTGAACTGCGTGAGGGCAAGGCCGTATTGATTTATGTAACGGAACCTTTTCTACCGGATGTGCAAGTGAAGGCGGATGGGAACAACCCAACCAACATTCCCGTACTAAAACTCAATAAAACCAAAAAGTACCTCACCGGTATTTATCCCTATTCCATTATGAGCAGTACTTTTTACCCTGTCCATGACAACCAACACGCACTCAAATCCAGTCTTTCCGTTCAAGAATGGTGTGGCCATGTCTACGCACAATTGAACAACCGCGAAGCATTTGAGTTTACCTCCCACAGTTATTTTGAAGGAGAAGCGGATCAAAACCTTAGCATGGACAAAGCCATTTTGGAAAATGAAATTTGGAACAGGATTCGGATCAACCCACAGGATTTACCGGTTGGTAAAATTGAAATCATACCGGCATTGGAGTATTTCCGGGTACAGCACAATCCCATACGGGCCTATACGGCCACGGCTTCGATCAGCACTATCAATGGTATTAGCTCCTATTCCATAGTTTATGAAAATACGGAACGCAAATTGACCATTGACTTCAGTGCCACATTCCCGTATGAAATTGAAAGCTGGGAAGAATCGTTCACAAGTGGCTATGGTCCCAATGCAAAAACCATGGTTTCCAAGGGAAGCAAACTAAAAACCTTAAAAACACCCTATTGGGGGCAAAATTCCAACAAATATTTGCATCTTCGGGATAGTTTGGCACTCTAAAATGGAGTCTTTTTTACAGACATATCAGAACGAGCTACTGGCATCCATATTAAGCCTTATCGTTTTCTTTCTCCTCCGTTTTTTACTGGTAAAGACCATTCGTAAAATTGGACGAATAAGCGATATCAGCCAGGTAAGGACCGGATTGGTCATTAGATATGTTTCCTTTGCACTGGTGGTAATTTTGCTGTCTGTCCTGATTCTCGTTTGGGGCATTAATATTCGTGAAATAGGTCTCATTGTTTCCTCCGTATTTGCAGTAATTGGTGTAGCACTTTTTGCCACTTGGTCCATTTTAAGTAATGTTACGGCCGGAATAATTTTGTTTTTTTACTTCCCCTACAAAATTGGTGATAGAATACGGATACAGGACAAGGATTTTCCGGACGAGGCCGTAATCGCGGATATTCAGGCCTTTACATTCCATTTGGTGAAGGACGATGGGGAATTATTGACCTATCCCAACAATTTATTACTGCAAAAGGGCGTGGTACTGGTAAAGAAACAGGTAGGTTTAACAAACGGTCCTAAGTCCGGTGTATAGCTTGTTAAAGAAGTTCTAAAAACCAAAACTGGCCTGTTAAACTTTCTATCTTTGGAACAAGCTAATTAGACCAACTATGCGATTTTCTCGGGTGATTTGTGCATTTCTATTGACCATTCCCATCATGGTCTCGTCACAAAAACCAAAAAAATACACTACTTCCGAAATCCATCATGAAATCCAAAAATTGAACTTTCTGGGTACGGCGCTATTTGTTGCAGCCCATCCCGATGATGAAAATACAAGGCTCATAGCTTACCTATCCAATAAAGTTAAGGCCAGGACCGCTTACCTATCGTTGACCCGGGGCGATGGTGGTCAAAACCTTATTGGACCTGAATTGAGGGAGTTATTGGGGGTTTTGCGGACCCAAGAGCTATTGGCTGCAAGAAGGGTAGATGGTGGGGAACAGTTTTTTTCCAGGGCCAATGACTTTGGATACTCCAAGCATCCGGATGAGACCTTGACCATTTGGGACAAGGAAAAGGTTTTGGGTGATGTAGTGTGGGCCATACGTAAGTTTAGACCCGATATCATAGTGAATCGTTTTGACCATAGGAGCCCAGGAACTACCCACGGACACCATACCACCTCGGCCATGTTGGGTTATGAGGCATTTGATTTGGTCAATGACCCCAAGGCATATCCCGAGCAGTTGTCCAAAACCCAGGTTTGGGAGCCCAAGCGTTTATTTTTTAACACATCTTGGTGGTTTTACGGAAGTAGGGAAAAGTTTGCACAAGCGGACAAGTCCAACCTCACCCAAGTGGATGTTGGGGTGTTTTATCCCAATCTGGGACTGTCCAACAATGAAATTGCCAGTTCGGCCAGCAGTCAACACCTTTGCCAAGGTTTTGGGAGATTGGCGGTACGTGGTGCGCAGCCGGATTATTTGGAATTTTTAAAAGGGGATCCCCTAAACGGGTCCACAGACATCTTTGAGGGAATCAATACCACCTGGTCCAGGGTAAAGGGCGGTGAAGCAGTGGGCGCCATTTTGAATGCAATAGAGGCTAAATTCAATTTTTCCGATCCGACAGCACATTTGCCGGATTTGATAAAGGCCTATAAACTGCTTCAGGAAGTTGAAGACGAACATTGGAAACAACTGAAATCGGAACACCTTAGGGATATCATATTGGCATGTGGGGGAATTTATTTGGAAGCAGGGGCAAATAGTGCCTCCGCCATTCCTGGGGAAAAGGTGAACATTACCATTGAGGCCTTAAATCGAAGTAACACTTCCCTAACCTTGCAATCCATAAAAATTAAAGGAGCGGACGTAAGTACCACCCCAAATATTCCCTTGAGTCCAAATACCAAGGAAAATTTGGAAATTTCGTTTTCCGTACCCAAAGGTACTCCTTACACTACCCCATACTGGCTAGAGCAGAAAGGGACGTTGGGGATGTATCACGTGGAGGATAAAACCCTTATAGGCCAACCTGAAACCCCTATGGCCTATACTGTGGACTTTGGACTTACCATTGATGGATTCCCCATAACCTTTACAAAGCCGCTGATACGTCGTTACAGTAAACCGGATGTTGGTGAGATATATGAGCCTTTTGTAGTACTTCCAAAAGTGTCCGCTAGTTTTACCGAAGATGTATATCTCTTCAATACCCCCGAACCAGTAAATGTAAATCTCGCCATACGGGCCGGGACCAATAATGTGAGCGGTGTGGCAAAACTGAAACTGCCCCAGGGATGGTCCAGTCATCCCGTGGCGATCAATTTTAACATTGCCCAAAAGAACGCCGTCCAAAACGTAGCCTTTGAGGTCATCCCCCCAACGGGGGAAAATGTAGGTACCATTTCACCTATTTTGATTGTGGACGGAGAGGAGTTTCAAAAGAAATTGATTGAAATCACCTATGACCATGTGCCCAAGCAGTCCATTCTTCTTCCTTCCGAAGCAAGGGTTGTGCGAATGGACATCAAAAAGGAAGGGGAACGGATCGGTTATATTGTCGGTGCTGGTGATAAGGTTCCGGAAAGCCTTTCCCAAATTGGATACCAGGTAGAGACTTTGGATGTATCACAGTTGGAAATGGGAAGTTTGGCGCAATACGATGGTGTGGTTTTAGGGATTAGGGCGTATAACGTACTGGAAGAATTAAAGTTCAAGCAACCCATATTATTGGACTATGTGAAGAATGGTGGAAACATGATAGTCCAATACAACACTGCAGGCCGTTGGCGTGCCCAATTCGAGAATATTGCTCCCTACCCCATTACCATTTCCAGAGATCGGGTTACCGATGAAAACGCCCAGGTAACCATTTTGGCCAAAGAACATGCCATTATGAACTATCCCAATAAAATAGAGGCAAGGGATTTCAATGGATGGGTTCAGGAAAGAGGACTTTATTTTCCAAATGAATGGAGCAAGGAATTCATTCCTATTCTGGCCATGGCCGATAAAGGGGAAAATAGCAAAGAGGGAAGTTTATTGGTCGCTTCCTACGGAAAGGGGAACTATATCTATACCGGTCTGAGCTTTTTTAGGGAGCTGCCTGCCGGTGTGCCGGGGGCATATAAACTTTTTGCCAACATGCTTTCACTAAAGAAACAAAACACACAGGAAGAAGGTGAAATCAAAGGATAATTTTCTTCAAAAAGTAGTATGGAAAAGGGAATATTCCGTTGTCCTTATTCTCAATGTCCTTTATATCCTGTACTTTGTGTACGTAATGCTTGCATACAACTAATTCATGGCTGTTCTTGACTGGATTGTACTTTTAGGTACGCTACTGTTCATCGTAGGGTTTGGCGTTTGGAAGACCAAGGGCAGTAACAGCGTGGACGATTACGTGAGGGGAGGACAGACCAAATGGTGGACCATTGGACTATCGGTAATGGCTACCCAAGCAAGTGCGATTACCTTTTTGTCCACACCTGGCCAAGCCTTTCATGATGGAATGGGTTTTGTACAGTTTTATTTTGGTCTTCCCTTGGCCATGATTGTCATTTGTTTGGTTTTTATCCCCATCTATCATAAGCTTAAGGTATATACGGCCTACGAAATGTTGGAAACACGTTTCGACCTCAAAACGAGGACACTTACAGCCATTCTTTTTCTGGTACAACGTGGATTGGCTGCCGGAATTACCATTTTTGCACCATCAATAATCCTTTCGGCCGTACTGGGATGGGATTTGAGGACCTTGAACATTATTATTGGCATATTGGTTATCATCTATACCGTTAGCGGAGGGACCAAAGCCGTGAACATCACCCAAAAACAGCAGATGTTCGTGATCATGATCGGGATGTTTTTCGCGTTTTTCTTTATTATGGGGAGTTTGCCCGCGGATATTTCTTTTGGTGAAGCCTTAAAAATTGCAGGGGCAAACGACAAACTTGAAATCCTGAATTTTGACTTTGACACCAAAAACCGATACACCTTCTGGAGTGGAATTACAGGAGGTTTCTTTTTGGCCCTAGCCTATTTTGGAACGGACCAAAGCCAGGTACAACGGTACCTCTCCGGGAAATCGGTAAGGGAAAGTCAACTGGGATTGGTCTTCAACGGCATTTTTAAAATACCCATGCAGTTCTTTATTCTTTTGGTAGGGGTCATGGTTTTTGTTTTTTATCAGTACAACCCCTCCCCTCTTCATTTTAACCCAGCTGCCAATGAGGCCATTAAATCATCCGATCTGGCAGGGGATTATGCCATTCTGGAAGAAGGTCATGCAGAATTGGTCAAGGAAAAGCGCATGGCCCAAAATGATTTTGTAACGGCCTTAAAACTGAAGGATTTCAATGCCATTGAGCAGGCTAAAATTAATTTGATCAAAGTAAATCAGGAAGAATTGCACAATCGGGAGTCGGCCAGAATACTCATTAATTCGGCAGACCCAAGTGTTGAGACCAATGATAAGGATTATGTGTTCATCCATTTTATTCTCAACAACCTTCCAAGAGGCCTCATTGGTTTGTTGTTGGCCGTTATTTTATCTGCCGCAATGTCCTCCACCGCATCGGAGTTGAATGCCTTAGGTACCATAACCGCTTTGGATTTATACAAAAGGAACAAAGGCGGGGAATTCACGCAAAAACAATTTGTGTATGCCACCAAGGGCTTTACCTTGGTATGGGGCGTAATTGCCATCCTAATAGCCTGTATTGCCAACCTTTTCGATAACCTGATTCAATTGGTAAACATCATAGGATCCATTTTTTACGGAAATGTCCTTGGCGTATTTCTATTGGCATTCTTCTTTAAGTTCGTCAAGGGAAATGCCGTTTTCATTGCGGCAATCATTACACAGATCATCGTAATCTTGGGTTGGTATCAGGATTGGATGTCTTATTTATGGCTAAACGCCTTTGGTTGTTGTTTGGTCATTGTATTGGCCTTGCTTTTTGAAGTTCTGGATCAAACGTTAAGGCGCCCTCCCATCAAGACATAAAAAAACCCTGATCGGTACAATCAGGGTCTTTGCATGGAAATTGTTTGAATTCCTATAAGGCCCCCCACTCCATTAGGGAATCCTTATTCATTTTCACGTAATCCTGGTTTCCGGCGGCCTCAGCTGCAGCCAAGGATTTTTTGGCAGCAGCAATAGCTGCTTTTTTATCACCAAGTTTGGCGTGGATCAGGGATTGTCTGCGCAATACCCAATACTGCTCACCTTTGGTATCCATGGCCACTGCCTTATCTATCCATTCCCTGGCCTTCTCCATGTCCAATCCTTCCTCGTAATAGTAAGAAGCAGCGGAATAAAGGTCCCTGGCACTAGGTCCTGCCATGGTGGATTCAATACTTTTTTGTGCTTTTTCGGCTGTGGGTACTTCAAAAGGCACGCCTACATAAACATCTTCCCAGAGTATGCCAAGATTAGCCCCGTTGTTGGTTAGGTCATCAATAGTTATGGTAAAGGTCTCTACTTTCATGGGCATTTTCATCACTTCAACCTTAACCGTAGCCGCTACTTTGGAAGCATCCCAATTCCTGGGTGTTCCCCAATTTTCGGTATCCGTATAAAAAATGACTTCCCAAACGGCTTCACCAGGTTTTGTGAAAATGGCGTATTTGCCCGCTTTCACATCTTTGCCCCCAATTTTTACGTCATCACTGAACGAAACGGTCGTGTTTTTGTTTGCACCGGTCCTCCAAAGCTGTCCATAGGGAACCAAATCACCAAAAATTGTTCTTCCCTTCATGGAAGGTCTTGCGTATTCCACTTCCACTTCCGTCAATCCAACCATTTGCTCCAACTCTGAACTTGGGCTGGGTTGGGGAGTTTGCATCTGTGCATTGACTGTAAGGGCCAATACTGCAAATAAACTTAAGAATCCTAATTTTTTCATTGTACGTATTTTTTTAAGAATTGACTAGTGCGACAAAGCTAGCTAATCTGTAAAGGGGTATTTGTTAACGATAACTTAAATACTCAATTCCCAAAAAATGGTGCGGAAATACTGGTATCCTGGTAAAAGAAGCTGAGATAGTACAATCCAACAGCCAGTTGCGATATATCAATGGGACTATCCGAAATTCGTTCCAATGGTGTAAATTCCACAAGACGGCCCATACCATCAAAGATACCCATACCAAAAATGGGGCGATCTGTATGCAATGAATACTCCAATTGGGTTGCCCCAAAACTCTTAAAAACAATTAAATCACCTTGAGGGATACCTTCCATGGGTAATCCATCCCTCCCATCATCCAGGGTAAACGAAAAAAGCCTTGATGGGGAATCCACGATAGGGGGATTTGAAAAAGCTTCCGACGTCATATAAAAAACACCTCCGTGTAAAGTGATGGCTTCTATTTGGGCCTGCCCTACGGATAAATTGGTCTTGTTTTGGGAATCGCCAAATATGGAATTTTCAGAAACCGGACCTATTTCCACAAAGAAGGGGAGCAACAAGTTGGAATACCCTACTAAAAATAGGGTATTGGAAACGGAATCATAAGTTGCATCCGTTACCAGGCCATTCACCTGATAGGAGCCCACACGTTCTGCCGTATAACTACCCGGTGTTTTGGGAATTCGATAGGCAACGGTACCTTGCTGTTGCCATTGTTTGGTCAAAACAATAAGGGAATTATCCAGCACAAAAAAGGCTTCTGCATCAAAATCACTGTTTTCACTTGGCGTAAAATCCGTCTGGTCTTCATAGGTAAAATCAATACGATCCGCCATCACCTCACCTGAATTATCCAATGCCTGCTTGGAAATCCTTAAAACATGTAAATCCTGGCGTTCCCCCCTATTGTTTCCAAAATCCCCTATGTAGATGAAGTCATCATCTTGGGCCATACCTTCCCAATCCGTATTAATTGCATTTATAAGCTCAATGACCCTTGTGATAGTTAAGGTTTCGATATCGAATTCGAAAAGCTCCGCCGAATTTCCCGAATCGTTATGGGTCAATAATTTTCCGTTGTAATAGAGCAAGCCAGAGGTCTCCCATAAGCGTTCGGGTAGATTACCCACAACCGAAATATTGGATTGTGCCAATCCCATTTGAATGGACAAAACGGAAAAAAAGAATATGACCTTTCGCACCCTTATCTAATTCTATCCTAAAAATAGTGTAGTCAAGCCAAATACCCGGATTAACGGGATGAAGTCTTGCGCATTACCGTTCAACCAAGGAAGCGGTGTTCATTTGGGCCCCCCTTTAATATTGTTTAACTTTTTATATTTTAAATTAAACAAAATTGCCTTTATCTTTGTTAAAAATTTTGAATGAGACTTTACCAGCTTCGGGCTAAACAGGCTTTTCCCATAGACCGGCAAACCGCCTGGGAATTCTTATCCAACCCGGAAAACCTTAAAGTGATTACTCCGGATCACATGGGGTTCCACATCCTTTCCGGCGTGGAACGGAATATGTTTCCCGGTCAAATAATACAATATAAGGTTAATCCATTTCCCGGGTTCACCACCAAATGGGTGACTGAAATCACCCATGTGAAGGAAGGGGAGTATTTTGTGGATGAACAACGTTTTGGTCCCTATTCCCTCTGGCATCACAAACATTTTATCAATGAAATTGATGGTGGAATTGAAATGGAGGATGTAATCGATTATAAAATCCCTTTGGGAATTTTAGGACAGTTGGCCCATCCAATTCTGGTTAAAAAGCAATTGTTGCAAATCTTTGAATACAGGGAGCGAAAATTGCAAGAGCGTTTTGGGCAATTGGAGCACTATCAAAATACATTGGAAATGAAATCTATCTAAATTATGGGTAAAACTATTTTATTGATCGGTGGTTCCTATGGTATTGGATTTGAAATGGCCAAAGCCTTACATACGAAACATACTGTTTATATCGCCTCTAGAACCAAGGAAGGGCTTCATGGTCTAAATGTCAATCATATCACTTTTGATGCCACCTCGGATTCTTTGGAGGCATCACAACTACCAGATGGTATTGATGGTTTTGCCTACTGTCCGGGCAGTATTACCCTAAAGCCACTAAAAATGCTGTCCATGGAAGTTTTCCGGGAAGAAATGGAACTGAACTTTTTCTCATTGGTCAATGTGGTAAAGACCATCATGCCCAAAATGTCGGAAGGTGCCAGCATGGTTTTTTTCAGTACCGTTGCCGTGGGTACGGGAATGCCTTTCCACACCAGTATAGCCGCTGCCAAAGGGGCCATAGAGGGCTTTGCCAAATCCCTGGCGGCGGAGAGTGCCCCAAAAGTGCGTGTGAATTGTATTGCCCCATCGCTGGTTGATACCCCATTGGCGGGACGCTTGTTGAGCAATGATAAAAAGAGGGAATTCATGTCGCAGCGCCACCCCCTGAAGCGTGTGGGAAACACAACCGATATTGCCAACTTAGCCGTATTCCTATTAAGTGACAAAAGTACCTGGGTCACGGGACAGATATTGGGTGTAGATGGGGGAATGTCCACTTTGAACATTTCATAAATGAACGGGAAAATTGCTGTTTTTTGGTTTCGACGTGACTTAAGGTTGGAGGACAATGTTGGGTTGTACCAAGCCCTACAAAGTGGGTATCCAGTATACCCCATTTTCATATTTGACCCGGAAATACTGGATAAACTTCCTGAAAATGATGCACGGGTCACCTTTATTCACGAACAGCTCCAAAAAATTCGAAATCTACTCCAAACCAAGGGTGATAGCTCTTTAGCCATTTATCATGGTTCCCCAAAAAAAGTATTCTCGGGATTGATTGGGCAACATCGTATACAGTATGTTTTTACCAACCATGATTATGAACCCTATGCCAGGGAACGTGATGCCGAAATAAAAAAGTTTCTCGAAAAGGAAGGTATTGGTTTCAAAACGTTTAGGGACCAGGTCATTTTTGAAAAAAATGAGGTGGTCAAGGACGATGGTACCCCTTATGTGGTATACACGCCATACAAGAACCGTTGGAAGGAAACCTTTAACGCTGCAACGGATTTGGTGGATTACGCCATTGACTTTTCCAACTTCGTCAAGAATACCAAATTGCCCGATCTTAGTCTTTCGGACCTAAGGTTTACAATATCCCCCATAAAGGTTCCCGATTATATCGTGACAAAGGAGTTGATCCAAAACTACGAGGGGACACGCAATTTTCCCGCCAAGGAAAAAGGAACCTCCAGATTGGGCCCACATTTACGCTTTGGAACGGTTTCGATCCGTAAAATGGTAAGAAAAGCCATTCAGGAAGAAAACGAGGTGTTTTGGAACGAATTGATTTGGCGTGAGTTTTTTATGCAAATCCTCTGGCACTTTCCGCATACCGTCCATAAAGCCTTTAAACCGAAATATGACCGTATCATCTGGCGTAACAGTATCGAGGAATTTGAAAAGTGGAAAAAGGGGGAAACGGGGTATCCCCTTGTTGATGCAGGCATGCGTGAACTCAACCAAACCGGCTATATGCACAATAGGGTCCGCATGTTGGTCGCCAGCTTCCTGTGCAAACACCTGTTAATCGATTGGCGTTGGGGAGAAGCGTATTTTGCGGAAAAACTACTGGATTTTGAATTGGCCAGCAATGTCGGTAATTGGCAATGGGCCTCAGGTAGTGGGGTGGACGCAGCACCCTACTTCAGAATATTCAATCCCATGACCCAAATTGATAAGTTCGATAAGCAAAAAGCATACATCAATAGGTGGGTGCCGGATTTGCAGGAGCTTAGCTACCCCCTTCCAATGGTTGAACATAAGTTCGCCAGGGAGCGCTGCCTTAAAATTTATAAGGAAGCCTTGGGTTAAAACAAATTTTGGTACATTGGAAGCGCTACTCAAAACCCTAGAAAAATGAAAAAAACAATACCCTTTTTACTCCTGCTTGTTCCCTTAATGCTCTTTTCCCAGAAAATGGGCAAAAACAAAAAGGCAGTCCTGGCATCGGTCGAAAAACATAAAGAGCATCTCATTCAGTTAAGTGATTCCATTTGGGCTTTGGCCGAAATCGCTTTTGAAGAATCCCAATCCTCCGAGGTTCTGGCATCCTATGCTGAAAAGAACGGTCTAAAGGTCACCCGAGGTGTTGCCAATATACCTACGGCATTCACGGCTACCTATGGATCGGGAAAGCCCGTTATCAGTATCCTGGGCGAGTTTGATGCCCTTCCCGGGCTTTCACAAAAAACGGTGCCCGTAAAAAATCCAATAATTGAGGGCGCTCCGGGGCATGGATGTGGACATAATTTGTTTGGGGCCGCGAGCTTGGGATCGGCAATAGCCATAAAAGAATTGATCGAAACAGGCAAAATAAAGGGAACCGTTAAATTCTTGGGAACCCCGGCAGAGGAAAAATACTTTGCCAAGGTTTGGATGGTCGAAGCCGGACTTTGGGATGATGTGGATGTAAACATTAGTTGGCATCCGGGGGCCAATACCGAAGCGGACGTACAGAGCGGACTTTCACTGATTGACTTTATTGTTGAATTTTATGGCCAGGCGGCCCATGCTTCCGCAGATCCCTGGAATGGTCGAAGTGCCTCGGACGCTTTGGAACTCTATACTACCGGCATGAACTATTACCGTGAACATATCAAGCCCACCTCCAGAATACACTATCATATCCAAGATGGTGGCCAGGTGGTGAACGTGGTTCCCGATTATTCAAAAATCTGGGTGCGTGTACGCGACCCTAAACGTGAGGTAATGCTCCCTACCTATGAACAGGTCAAAAAAATGGCGGAAGGAGCTGCTATAATGGCCAATGTAGAGTATAAGATTTCGTTGGTTTCCGGAATCTATGAGATGCTCGTAAACCGTTCGGGAGGGGAAATCATGCAGCGAAATCTGGAACTATTGGGTCCTATCACCTATACGGATGAAGAAACCACCTTTGGAAAAGCCATACAAAAGGCCACTGGCAAACCGGAAGTGGGTATGGACAGTAAAATCAATCCCCTTAGGGAGACTCAGGAACTTCCTGGAGGCGGTTCCACCGATGTTGGTGATGTAAGTTGGAATGTTGCCAACATCAATTTAAGTGTCACCACAGCTCCAAAAGACACCCCATGGCATTCATGGGCGGTCGTCGCGTGCGGTGGAATGAGTATTGGCCATAAAGGGATGATCTATGCTTCCAAGGCTATGGCCATGACCATGTTGGACCTTTTTGAAAGTCCAAAGTTGGTCGAGAAGGTAAAAGAAGAATTTAGGACCCGTAAGGGAGATGTGGTGTATGAGGCCATGATAGATGGTCCACCTCCCATCAGTGAAAACTAAGAACATGGAAGCTGTTGTAATCCGTACTTTTCCTTTGGGTTTTCCCTGGGAAACCGAAGACCCCTTTTTATTCTGTGTCCATCATTTGGACCACTACCCTAAAGGCAATGGCGAAATGGGCCCAGATCCCAAGCTATTGGAAGGTCGAAACATAGGGAATGACTTCACTTTAAAAGACGGTTGGCGAATGTACCATGGAACCACCATCCCTGGATTTCCCTACCATCCCCACCGGGGTTTCGAAACCATCACCATTGTGAACAAAGGATTTTGCGATCATTCGGATTCCTTAGGGGCATCTGGCCGTTTTGGTCAGGGAGATGTACAATGGATGACCGCAGGGCGCGGAGTCCAGCATTCTGAAATGTTCCCTTTGCTCAACGATAATGCCGGAAATACTTTGGAGCTTTTTCAAATTTGGTTGAATCTCCCGAAATCGGACAAATTTGCGGAACCTCATTTTAAAATGTTGTGGCATGAAGATATTCCCCTTGTCCAGGAGCAAAATGCCCTCATTAAAGTCATTGCCGGAAATTATAAAGGGCATCAGGCTCCAAACCCCGCTCCCGATTCCTGGGCGGCCCATACCGAAAATGAAGTGGCTATTTGGAATATACAGATTGAGGCAGAAACGCAATTCCTATTGCCCGAGGCCTTGGGGAACGTATCCAGGACCCTATATTTCTATGAAGGGGACACCCTTTCCCTTGGAGAACTAAAGGTAAATCCCAACTTTGGAATCCAATTGAATCCCAAAAAAGAGGTCATCATAAAAGCAGGGAACAAGAAAGCAGGTCTATTGATGTTACAAGGAAAACCAATTGCAGAACCCGTGGCCAAATACGGCCCCTTTGTAATGAATACGGAGGAGGAAATTCAACAGGCCATGCAGGAATACCGCTTGACACAATTTGGAGGATAGCCGTGGCCTTACCCAGATAATGTACACGAAAAGGACAGTGGTCGGTTTGCCAAATATCCAAACGGAGAATTGGAAATACGATGAAACTAACGTTAAGGCTGGCCGCCATTTACAATATTCTTTGGGGATTTTGGGTGGTAACGTTTCCCAATCATTTTTTTGAACTTGTGGGTATGGAGCCCCTTAACCATCCCATGGTTTGGCAAGGTATGGGAATGGTCATAGGTGTTTATGGGTTGGGCTATTGGTGGGCCTCCTTCAACCCCATCAAGCACTGGCCAATTGTAGCCGTTGGCTTTCTCGGCAAAATTTTTGGGCCCCTGGGGTTTCTCTTTAATTACATAAAGGGTGATGTTCCATTGGAATTTATATATACCTTGATTACCAACGATTTCATATGGTGGATTCCCTTTGCCATCATTTTGATAAAAGTGCATTGGCAGGTCCGTTGGAAACTTTAAGAGCCCAAGCAAATCATGAAATCGAACCTACTACGATATGGACTGGCATTTTTTATGTTCGTGGCGGGAATGAACCACTTTATCCATCCTCTGTTTTATTATCCACTTATTCCCGATTATTTAAAATATCCGGAACTTATAAACTTTGGTGCGGGCGCCTTGGAGGTCATATCTGCATTGATGCTCCTTAGCGCAACCTTTAGAACCTATGCGGCGTATGGAATTATCGTATTACTCGTCCTCTTTGTCCCATCCCATATGTATTTTATCCAAATTGGCGCATGTATTCCCGATGGCCTCTGTACGCCACAATGGGTGGCTTGGATTCGATTGTTCCTCATTCATCCCTTACTTATCTATTGGGCCTGGAGCATCCGCAAGTAATATGCGGCTGCTTTTGTTTAATCACAATCCGCCTTTTGAGGTTGGTATTAAACCATAAAACTCGGTTACAAACAGTTGCTATTTCAACAATTAATCCAATTTTAAAAGTTCTTCATCCAAAATTCAAAAGTTAAACAGAATTTAAATTATATTTAAATCACAATCTAGATAAAAAGTACATATGCATTCGCTAGTTTACCGTTCAGCAGCGAATGAATCCTTTACCATTCCAGAAATCTATGGTATGTTGAGTAATGCGAAGGATTACAATGCTGAACATGGCATCACTGGATGTCTATTATACCATAACTCACAATTTCTTCAACTCCTGGAAGGCGAGGAGGGCGAGGTTCTGAAATTGTTCCAAAAGATAACTATGGATAAGAGACACCATGATATCCTCTTGATTGAGAGTGAGTATTCCAATACGCGGCTTTTTGGCGAATGGAGCATGGCATTTCATGATTATGGGCAAAATGGACTATCGGCAAACTTAAAACTAAATCAGATTGATGCTTTTCTGAAGCAATCGGATGCCTTCAACAGAAAAAGCGGGCCCGTACTCAAATTTTTCTCTGCGGTTAAGGACATTTTATTTTCTAATTGAATTGCTGCAATCACTGTCCCTTATTTTTGATACCGGTTGCCTAATTCTTATTTGGCTGGTCCAGTTGGTTATTTATCCCGGCTTTCAGTACTACAGCCCATCGGACTTAAAAAATTGGCATTCCAAATACACCGGACAAATTACCATGGTGGTACTGCCGTTAATAGTGGGGCAGCTCATTACGTCCAGCATGTTGGCCTATCTGGAAATTTCCACTCTTAACTTGACCAAACTTGCCTTGATCCTCACCAATTGGGTACTGACCTTTGTGGTTTTTGTTCCCTTGCATCAAAAATTGGAACATATTGCGGAACCTTTGCAGCTTACCAAGGCTTTGATCGTCAAAAATTGGCTAAGGACCATTATTTGGAGTCTCATTTTCCTTCTCACTTTATTTAAAGGCCTTTAAACACTTCCAATTGTTACCCCCTTAAATGGATGTTTAAAGTCAACTTCCATCCAAGCATCAGAAAAGGCAACAAGGACTGTAACTTTTTCCAGAATCCATAGTCTTTGTAGGTATCTACTCAAACACAGCTAAAAAATGATTTCATCCAACCCTATGCATTATCGACTGACCCTCTTGGTATGCCTTTTATCAATGCCCTTCCTATTTGCGGAACCCATACGTACGCATATGCCCCTATCCAATGGTGCTGTGGCATACGCCTACCCTATCCATTCCATTGTGGTCGATGGAAACTCGGACGACTGGCCCAGTTCTTTCCAGAAATACCCCATAGCGGTGACCCCCTATGGAAAATCGCCTAAAAAAGAGGATTTTGAAGCCTATTTCCAGGTAGGCCATAATTTGGATGAGCAGGCCCTTTATCTGCTTATTACCGTTATTGACGACAATCATGTTGTGGATAACGGTGAAAATGCAAATTGGAATACCCAAGACACCTACACACTATATCTTGATCCCAAGCACGACCATAAGGGATCTGGAGTGAGTTTGTTCCAGTTTGGCGAAAACTTCAAGGGTGATGTCAACTACGACACGAGTTGGGATCCCGATGCAAGGGAATTCAATTGGGACAATGTTGTAATGCGTACCGTTACATCTGGAAAAACCACCCATTATGAGGTCAAAGTAAACCTGGGGAACCGTCTAAAACTAAATAAAACCATTGGTGTGGACCATGTCATTGTGGACAAGGATTTTGATGATGATGAAGGGACCATATCATTTATGGCCTGGGGAATGGAAGGTGGAAAAAGTAGGTCCCCTGTTCGCCTTGGGGACATTGTTCCCGTGGCTGGAAACACCAAAATTGCAAAAGTGACGGGTATGGTGAAATGGAAAGATACCTCCATTAAGAAGATGACCAGTAGGGTAAGGTTCCTCAATACGGAACAAAAGAATCTTTGGTCCGTAGCACAAATAGACAGTACCGGCAATTATGATATTATGCTACCACAGGGTAGCTATGTGGCAAAACCCTTTTGGCAATTTCGGGGCGACCACCGAATTGATGTAAGAAATAGCACGGTATCCTTTACGATAAAGGATGAAGCCAATACTAAGGTAAAAGACCTTGAGCTTTTGACGGAAACACCTATGGATATTATTCCTGAAAAGGGAATACTGGAAACCTTTGACCCCAATAAACCGGATATCCTGGACGAATTTGTACAACGCTATAGGGCGTATTATGCAATTCCCGGGGTCTCTTTGGCGGTAATAAAAGAAGGAAAAGTGGTTTATCACAACACCTACGGTTTCAAAAACGCTTACACCCAAGCCCCGGTTGATTCCAACACCCTGTTTGAGGCCGCTTCCATTACCAAGCCTGTTTTTGCCTTTGCCGTGTGTAGATTGGTGGAAAAGGGGGTATTGGATTTGGATAGACCCTTATACACCTATTTACCTTTTGAAGAGATTGCACATGATGAGCGCTATAAACTCATTACGGCCAGACACGTTCTTTCCCACCAAACAGGTTTTCCCAATTGGGCCTGGATGAACGAGGATGGAAAAATCGACATTAAATTTACCCCAGGTACCGCTTATGGCTATTCCGGGGAAGGTTTTGAGTATTTAAAGCGTGTGGTTGCCAAAATAACGGATAAGGACGTTGAGACCGTACTAGCGGAAGAGGTCCTGAGCCCGTTGGGATTAACCAATACCTACTTCTCTGAAAACGATTATTTAAAGACCGTGGTCGCCAATGGCCACATTGGGAAGTTCCCTACACGTTCCGATTTGCCCAAAGAACCGGGAATGGCATGGAGCATGCATACCGAAGCCAAGGCTTTCGCCAGTTTTGCATTGGGCCTATTGGAAAAAAAGGGCTTACAACCGGAAACCTATGAAAACATGTTTGCCATCCAAACCGAAATTGATTCCGATTCAACAAACGAGGAATGGAAGGAATATTTTGGTCTGGGTATTGCCTTGGAGGAAACTCCTTCTGGCCCTGCTTTTGGCCATGGGGGGAACAATGGTGACTTTAAGTGTCAATTTAAAATATACTCGGAACTAAATACGGGATTCATTGTTTTCACCAACAGTAATAAAGGGGATGATTTGCACAGCGCACTGGACGAATTCCTGATTACCGGAAAAAGAGAGGACTAAACCCTCACAATTTCAGCGCCTATGGCACGTAATCGCTCGTCAATATTTTCATAGCCCCTATCTATCTGTTCTATATTGTGGATGGTAGAAGTCCCTTTTGCGGACAATGCAGCTATTAACAAGGACACTCCTGCACGTATATCCGGGGAGGTCATCGTAGTTGCCTTTAAGGTGGATTTAAAATCGTGACCAATGACCGTGGCCCTATGGGGATCACAAAGAATGATCTTAGCCCCCATATCCAACAGTTTATCCACAAAGAACAGTCGGCTTTCAAACATTTTTTGATGGATGACCACCTCTCCCCTGGCCTGGGTGGCAACCACCAGCAATATGCTCAATAGATCGGGCGTAAGGCCCGGCCACGGCGCATCTGCGATGGTCATGATGGATCCATCTATGAAATTCTGGATTTCGTACCCTTTGTCGTGCTTTGGAATATGAATATCGTCCCCTATCAATTCCATTTGTATTCCCAAGCGTTTAAAGGCGCTGGGGATTTGGCCCAAGTTTTCCCAACTTACGTTTTTGATGGTCAATTCACTTCTGGTCATCGCTGCCAATCCAATCCAGCTTCCAATTTCGATCATATCCGGAAGCATGGTATGTTCGGTACCCCCAAGCTCGGTTACCCCTTCAATGGTCAATAAATTGGAACCTATCCCGAAAATTTTGGCCCCCATCTGTACCAACATCTTGCATAATTGTTGTAGATAGGGCTCACAGGCCGCATTATAAATGGTGGTCGTTCCCTCTGCCAATACCGCGGCCATTACAATATTGGCCGTCCCGGTTACCGAAGCTTCATCAAGCAGCATATAGGTCCCCTTGAGCCTTTTGGCCTCCACGCCGTAGAAATATTCCTCACGGTTGTATCGAAACTTAGCGCCCAATTTTATGAAACCCTCAAAGTGGGTGTCCAATCGACGTCTGCCAATTTTATCACCCCCCGGTTTTGGAATGTAGCCCTTTCCAAACCTCCCCAACAAGGGACCTACCAGCATTATGGACCCCCTTAGGCCCCTTCCATCTTGTTTGAATTGGCTGGATTGAAGGTAATCCAGATTAACATCGTCCGCTTTAAACGTATAAGAACCGTGACCCCGCTTTTGGATCTTAACCCCTAAATCCTCCAAAAGGAAGATGAGTTTGTTAACATCAACAATATCCGGGATATTATGGATGGTCACTTTTTCCGGGGTGAGTAAAACGGCACATAGGATTTGAAGTGCCTCGTTCTTTGCCCCTTGAGGGATGATTTCTCCTTGCAGTTGCTTTCCTCCCTCAATTCTAAATGTACCCATTTATTGACAAAAAGAAGTTAGTATCGTTTTCTGTTTCGACTGCTCTTTTGGCTTTTCTTGCCGTGGCTCCTATTGGATTTTTGTGCTTTGTTCCGTAAAAACTGTCCACTGTCGGTAAGGCTCTCACCATCTGGGGCCAAATCTATGGCACCATCACTTAACTCCTTAAGGTGCTGGAAGATAACTGCATCCTCCACCGAATCCTTGTTCCAGTTCAAATAGCACTTTTTCATGTGGTTCGCAATGGCATATTCCAAACCGTCCCTCATATCGCCCTTATCCCACTTCACGGCCACATCTATCATGCGCTTTATATTGTTTCCGTAAAAGCGGTATTTCGGAAAGTTCTGTGGGTATTCCAGGGGTTCCGGACGTTGTTGGAGTACTTCTTTGGAGGTTATGGGAAATGGGGAGTCCACGTCCAGCTTAAAATCGGACATAATAAACAACTGGTCCCATAGTTTATGCTGAAAATCCGGGACATCCCTTAAATGGGGTTGTAGATTACCCATTACACTAATAATGGATTGTGCCACCTTATTCCTCTCGTCCCTATCTGTGATGGAAACGGCATGATCTACCATTTTTTGAAAATGACGTCCGTATTCAGGAATATGCAATGGTGGACGTTCGGTATTGTATTCTAGATTGTCTACTAAATTCAAATTGAAATTTTTAGGAAGTAAATATGTTGCAAAGTAATAAAATTATGCCGCTTTCGCACACTATAGGGAAATGACCCCTTCAATTATGGAAACCTCTTTGTATTTTTTGATGACCTCATCCGGGTTTTTTAGATGTACCGTCACGGAAATACTGGTGTAGGTCCCCTTTTTGGATTTCTTGGACTCGATCACAGCTCCGGTATTGTCAAAAATGGAATGTATCTGTTCAATCTTCTTCTTATCCGTGGGCACAATGAACTTGTACAAGTAGTTCGCAGGCCATTTGGTATTTTCCCAAAGTTGTTCCCTTAGGCGGGTATAAAACTCATCTGAATTGTTCCCTTCCATAAATCGATTTTTGCAAATATAGCGGGTAAACAACAATTTTTTATTGGAAAGCAATTGATTAATTTGTTCCCGAATTCCATTCAAAATGAAGGTGAAAAGAATTGTTATTACCGGAGCCCCCGGGACTGGAAAAACCGTTGTGGTCCAAGAACTTGAAAAACTGGGATTTCATTGTTACCATGAAATCATAAGGGACATGACCGCTAAGGCAAAGCAAACGGAAACCAAAAATAAAATGGTTTCCAACCCCCTGGTATTTGTGAATGACCCCATGGAATTCAACAAAACCCTTTTATATGGAAGGGAAAAACACTTTAATGAATCCCTTGGCCGTAGGGAAACCATGTGCTTTTTTGATAGGGGTATTCCCGATGTCCTGGCCTATATGGACTTTTTTGGCCAAAAATACCCTTCTGATTTTGAAGGTTTAAGTCGGCAAAAAAGATACGATGCCATTTTTGTCCTTCCTCCTTGGAAAGCGATTTATGTTTCGGACAATGAACGCCTGGAGAGCTTTGAAGAAGCAGAAAAGCTTCACCATCACTTAATGGAGACCTACATTCGGTTTGGTTACTCCCCCATTATTGTCCCAAAAGCTTCGATAAGGGA
Source organism: Muricauda sp. SCSIO 64092 (assembly GCF_023016285.1). Lineage (GTDB taxonomy): Bacteria > Bacteroidota > Bacteroidia > Flavobacteriales > Flavobacteriaceae > Croceivirga. The sequence goes on along the minus strand of NZ_CP095413.1, from coordinate 4,860,118 downwards.
ACGCACCTCATTTATTTTAGATACACTCCCCAAGTGAAAGGATCGCCCGAACATATCTTACAAAAGTTTTGGGGCCATGAAAACTTCAGGGGTTCACAACAGGAGATCATCAGATCTTTACTTCAAGGTAAGGATGCGCTGGTCCTGATGCCCACGGGCAGTGGAAAATCCATATGCTTTCAAGTCCCCGCCTTGGTCAGGGAAGGAATATGCATCGTGGTTTCCCCTTTAATCGCCTTGATTGAAAACCAGATCCAGGTACTCAAACAAAAAGGTATTAAAACCATTGGGCTGACCGGGAGTATCCCCCAACGTGAAATGGATGCGCTTTTGGACAATTGCATACATGGGAATTATAAATTCCTATACCTCTCCCCTGAGCGTTTACATCAGTCCTTGGTCAGGGAAAGGATTCAGCAAATGCCGGTGAATTTCATTGCTATTGACGAGGCACACTGCATTTCCGAATGGGGGCATGATTTTAGACCTGCGTATCGAAAGTGCTCCATTCTTAGGGAACTCCATCCCAATATTCCGATGATAGCACTTACGGCAACCGCCACAAAAAAGGTAGCGGATGATATTGTGGACAACCTCCAAATGCAAAGCGCCAAAGTATTTAGGGATTCCTTTGAACGAAAAAATATTGAATTTCGAATCGAAAATAGGGAAGACAAAGGCTATGCCCTAAAACAAGCCCTAAAGAACGATGGTCGAAGTGCCATAGTGTACGTGCGCACCCGAAGGGATTCCGTGCTTCTCTCGAAAACATTGAATGAAAAAAATGGAGTGGCAACCTATTTCCATGGTGGTCTTTCCGATTTTGGGAAAAAGGAAAGATTGGAAGCCTGGCTGACCGACAAAGTGCGTATTATGGTAGCTACCAATGCTTTTGGCATGGGAGTGGACAAACCGGACGTGGGCACCGTTATCCACTATCAACTCCCGGACAGTATTGAGAATTATTACCAGGAAGCCGGCAGGGCAGGCCGGGACGGAAAACCGGCAAAAGCAATCCTCTTGTTAAATGAAAACGATATTGAAAGATCCAAAAAACAATTTCAGGATTCCATACCCAATGTGGCCTTTGTGAAAAAAGTATATAAGAAGTTGAATTCCAACTTTCAAATTGCCTATGGCGAGGGCTCTGGTGAAAGTTTCGGTTTAAATTTCAATGAATTCTGCAATCACTATGGACTTCATACCCGGAAAACCTACACCGCAATTAAACTTTTGGACCAAAATGGTATCATCTCGGTTTCTGAAACCTCGCAAAACACAACATCAATCCAGTTTACCGCACATAAAAGGGAATTGTTCCATTGGATGGAACAACATGGAAAAATGGGCCATATCGTACAGGTGTTACTCCGGACCTATGGTGGGGTATTTGAGTTTGAAACCAAGATAAACCTATCATTGCTTGCCACCAAAGCCCAGGAAAGTGTAAAGTTTGTACTGCATACCTTGGAAAAAATAAATCAGGATGGCTTGGCCACTTTTGTGTTTTCGCAACAAGACCTAAAAATTGTTTTCTTAAGGCCAAGGGAGGACGATGCCACCATAAATACGATTGCCGCAAACATTGAAAAACTGAATAGGACAAAACGGATGAAACTGCAATCCATGATTGCCTATTCGAGAAACAAAAAAAGATGTAGGCTTGGATTTTTATTGGACTATTTTGATGAAAAAATGGTCGAACCCTGCGGAAAATGCGATGTTTGCACAACGAATGGACAACATGGACGTAATGGTTCCGATATTAAGGCCGCAATTATGGGGATTTTAAATGGGGGTGACAAAACCTCCCGTGAACTGGTTGCCAGTACCGCTTTTAGGGAGATTGATGTGCTCAATGCACTAAAAGAACTATTGGAAGACGAAGCGTTGGTCCTTAAAACAAATAACACCTATGGCATCCAATAAGGAAAAGGGAATGTTGCGTATTGTTTTTATGGGAACCCCTGATTTCGCGGTTCAGGGACTTTCCCGATTGGTAGAAACGGGGTATACCGTTGTTGGGGTCATTACCGCTCCCGATAAACCTGCGGGAAGGGGTAGAAAACTCAATGAATCCGCCGTTAAACGTTATGCCGTTCAAATGGGGCTTAAGGTCTTACAGCCTACCAACTTAAAAGACGCGTCCTTTTTGGAGGAGCTCAAGGCCCTTAAACCCAATTTACAAATTGTGGTCGCCTTTAGGATGCTTCCAAAGGTAGTCTGGGAACTTCCTGAGTTCGGTACCTTTAACCTCCATGCTTCCCTATTGCCGCAATATAGGGGTGCTGCCCCTATTAATTGGGCCATCATCAATGGGGAACGGGAAACCGGAGTCACCACATTTTTTATTGATGAGAAAATCGATACCGGGGAAATCATCCAGCAAAAGAAAACCAAAATAGACCCAGGGGAAGATGCCGGCTCCTTGCACGATAGGTTAATGCATTTGGGGGCGGACCTCATTTTGGAAACCGTTGGTGCCATTGAGAGCGGTGCCGTGCGGACCAAAAAACAGCCGCAATCAAAAAACCTAAAACAGGCCCCTAAAATTTTTAAGGAAGACTGTAAGATAGATTGGTCGTTACCGTTGGACCGGCTCTTTAATTTTATTCGGGGTTTGAGCCCTTACCCCGCGGCGTGGACAGATTTCAGCAATGGGGATGAAAGCACCACCCTTAAGATTTTTGCCGTGGGGAAGGAGTACGAACAACATCAACATAAGGTGGGAGCCTTCGTGGTCTCCAAAAACCATTTAAAAATTGCGGTCAAGGATGGTTTTTTGCAATTGCTGGAGGTACAATTTCCGGGCAAACGAAAAATGGAAATCAAGGAGTTGTTGAACGGTCTTAAAGTGCATAAGGATGCACATGTGCTCTAGCCCGCATTATCATTGGGTTAAGGGAAAGGTTAAAATTTGGTCGCTTTTATCAACAAAGACTTCAAGTTATCAACAAAAACCCTGATTTCCCTTGAATTTACTTGGTCTGCCCGCAATTCCGTATAAATTTGTTCAGCATTTAAAGTTATATTAACAACAATTAATTTAATTCAATTATGAACAAAACAGAATTAATCGATGCAATGGCCGCTGACGCTGGCATCACCAAGGCAGCTGCTAAAAAAGCATTGGAATCTTTCTTGGGCAATGTTGAAGGATCACTTAAAAAAGGAAACCGAGTTTCTTTAGTTGGTTTTGGATCATGGTCAGTTTCCAGAAGAAACGCCAGAGAGGGAAGAAACCCACAAACTGGTCAGACTATTAAGATTGCTGCAAAAAATGTTGTGAAGTTTAAGGCGGGTTCTGAGTTAAGCGATGCCGTAAACTAAAAGATATGTCTTTTACCGCTTAAAAAAGCACTTCGTTTCACTACGAAGTGCTTTTTATTTTTGGCAACTTTTGAAGTTATCATTTAAAACAGTACATTTATTTGTTACCAGAACAAAAAACACCGTGGAAATTAAACCCAAAAAAGGAAAACTATTGATTGCGGAACCTGCCTTAACGGGGGATGTTTCCTTTAATAGATCCGTTGTCCTTTTGGCGGAACACAACACCGAAGGTGCGGTAGGTTTTATATTGAACAAGCCCTTGGAGTACGACATCCGTGATTTGGTTTCTGAAATAAAGGTGCCCTTGCGGGTTTTTAATGGAGGACCCGTGGAACAGGACAATTTGTACTTCATACACAAAGTACCCCATTTGATAGACGATAGTGTGGAAATTTCGGATGGTATCTATTGGGGAGGGGATTTTGAAAAAACCGTAGAGTTAATCAATAACAATACCATTACGGAAAAGGACATTCGGTTCTTTTTGGGCTATTCCGGATGGGCCTCCCTGCAATTGGACCAGGAATTGGTATCCAAATCATGGGTGGTGGTACAAAATGAGTATCAAAGTGATATCATCCAAAAATCGACCACAGCCTTTTGGAAGGAAAAGATGATTGAACTGGGTGGCGAATATCTGATTTGGTCCAACTCTCCTGAGAATCCTATTTTAAACTAGCCAATCTGGCATTTGCATTGAGCTTGCCCAAAAGATTCCTTGCCGTCTTGTTCCCATAGGCTTTTTTCCTGTATTGGGTAATGGGTTGTATGCCCGTGGTATTGTCCACCACAAAGAGCTCATCCGCTTTTTGGAGTTCAAAGGGGGAAATAACGGCCTCTTCAATTTCAAACCCATCAATGGCCTCAATGATTTCATACAATTTCTTTCGTAAAACCCTATTTTTTGCCCCATCCGATAGTGGTGGTATTTTGACTTTTCCATCCTTTACCAAAAAAATTGAGCCCCATATGGTTCCCACTACATGCTTTTTGGTGTTCAAGAGGATACAATCGGAATAGCCATTTTCCCGGGCAAAGATGCTCGCCACCACTTCAACGGTTTTATTGTTGGTATCCAATTTGGAGAGCATATCATCATTGATCAGGTAATCCTTGAACAATTCCACTTCATAGGCATTTTCATCCAGGGTGTAAAACGGGGCAGAAAGCGCCATGGTATCCAGGACAAAAGACACTTTGTTTTGTTTTGGGGAAAGGGTGGTACCCCCATCCCGAAACACGGCAATACGCACCAGGGCCGGTTTTTCCATTAAACCATTGGACTCAAGGGTGGCCCCAATCTGTTCTTCCAGAAATTCCATGGTAAACTCCATGGGGATTTCCATACGTAAAATCCGCATACTGGCCATGAGCCTAAAATAGTGGTCTTCCCAAAAGACAATTTGCCCATGGATTATCCGTACTTCCTCAAAAAGTACATCCCCAAACAAGAACCCCCTATTGGTGTGGGTAAGAAAATGGGAGGTACGTTCCAAAAGCGCCCCGTTAAAATTTACCATCAAAGTATCCTTTAAAGTGCGCAAAGATAATATGTGGAGATTGGATTATTTAGATCCCAAAACCTGTTTTAGATCCGCGATTTGATTACGCCAAAGCATTTTTACTTCGTCCATTTCATCCTCTTCGGCAAAATCGGAGATAAACAGGGAAACATCCTTAGTGATTTCATCAACAATAATGCGCATTTCGAAATAGGTCGAATCGTCATTCTCCTCCCAGGCAAAACGCACAAATTCATCACTTTTTCGCTTGAGCAATTTGGCGTTCTCCTCTGCCCCATCCCAAATGAAGGTGAACAGTTCACCCCTTGAATTTACATTGTCCGCAAACCATTCCGAAAGGCCGGAAGGAGTGGAAATGTAATTATAGAGCAGTTGGGGGGACGATTGTATAACAAACTCCATCTCGAACTTAGTTTTATCGCTCATGCGCTACGCTGTTTTATTGAATTGATATATTCCGGTAATATAAAAAAATAAATTACAACTAATAAAATAATCCTGAATTTTGAAGGAGCAGAAATTAACCAGTATATTTGCACCCGCCTTTGCAAAATGCTTGGGCATTTGCTGTGGTGGACAGGTCCGCAAACTGTTCAAAGCGGCATAAATCAATTCAATCCGGCGAGGTAGCTCAGGTGGTTAGAGCGCAGGATTCATAACCCTGAGGTCGGGAGTTCAAGTCTCCCTCTCGCTACTAAGAAAAACCCAAGATTTAGGTCTTGGGTTTTTTGTCTTTGTACAACATCAATTTTCAGCCCTATTAATTGTTATCATATAGATACAGGGAATTACCATTAAATTCAAAACAGTAGCTGAAATTAAGCCTCCAAGGATGACCACTGCCATTGGGCTTTGTATCTCACTTCCCGGTTGGCCTCCTTTCAACGCTAAAGGAATCAACGCCAAACCAGTGGTAAAGGCGGTCATCAGAATCGGGTTTAATCTATCCAATGCCCCAACTCTGATCAGATCAAGCCCTGTCTTTCCTTCAGCATACAGATCCTCATATCGGGAAACCAATAAAATACCGTTGCGCGTAGCTATACCGAATAGACTGATAAAACCAATTTTGGCTGCTATGCTAACGATTCCCGAAGTAAAAAAAACGATGAGGATTCCGCCAATCAAAGCCAGTGGAAGATTGAGCAGTACCACAAATGCCAGTCTTACATTTTTGAACTCGTAATACAGCAACAGAAATATTGCCCCAATGGCCAATAGGGACGTTATCAACAAAAGTTGTGAAGCCTTTGATTCACTCTCGAATTGACCACCATACTGAATACGGTACCCTTCGGGCAGTCTAGTGGAGGTATTCACTACTTCTTCAATTTCATTGACGGCACCTCGCAAGTCCCTCCCTTGTACGTTTGCCGCCACCACTATTTTGCGTTGTACATCTTCACGACCTATGCTATTTGGACTGCTTACAGAGCTTATGGTCGCCAGTTCGCCCAAAACGGTCTGCCCCTTGTTGGGCAAATGTATAAGTGTATTTTTGATTTTTTCGATGTTATCACGGAACGGTTTTTCATAGCGCACCACTAGGTCGAAATACCGTTGCCCTTCGTAAATGCTGCCTACTATTTCTCCTGCATAGGCAATATCGATCTGTTCCATCAAATTACCTATGGTCATCCCATACGCTGCCAAAATCTGACGTTTGGGCCTGATGCGTATCTGTGGTACCTCAATCTGTTGATCGACCGCCACGTCCGCCAATCCATCAATAACCCTGATGTTCTGCTCTATTTGCTTGCCCAATTCAAACAAACGTTGCAGGTCTGGGCCAAATATTTTGATGGCGATATTGGCCCTTGTCCCCGAAAGCATATGGTCAATTCGGTGGGCGATGGGTTGGCCAAGTGTAATGTTCACACCGGGAACAACGCCCAATTTGTTTCGGACCTCTTCAAAAAATTCCTCTTTGGTCTTACCTTCCAGAACAAAGGGTGCGTCAATTTCAGCTGCATTCACCCCTTGTGCATGTTCGTCCAATTCCGCACGACCCGTCCTGCGTGTCACAACGCTTACTTCGGGCATTTCCAAGAGCAGGTTTTCCACCTGCTTCCCTGTCTTATTGCTTTCTTCCAAAGACATTCCCGGTGGACCTACAACACTAATGACCAATGAGCCTTCGTTGAACTCTGGTAAAAAGCTTCTGCCCAATTGGGTTGCCAAGGCCAAGCTCAAAACAAATACCAAAACGGTTACGGCAATTATGGTTTTCGGAATTTTAATAGCCTTGCCCAACAAGTTGGCATAGTGTTTTTGCAGCCATTGTTCCACTTTGGTGCCCCCGGCCTGTTTATTGAGCAATTTTTCATTGTCAAGCAGGTAGGAACAAAGTACGGGCGTAACCGTTACCGCCACCACCAATGAAGTCAATACGGATGTCACAAATGCAATTCCCAGCGGTTTCAATAACCTACCTTCCATGCCACTTAAAAAGAACAGTGGCACAAAGGATACAATAATAATCAGCGTGGCTATGATAATGGAGCTACGGATTTCGATGGATGCATCTCTGACCACCTTGATCATCGATTGTCTTTCATCTTTGGGTCTACGGACGTTTTCCCGTAAACGTTTGTACACATTTTCCACATCAATAATGGCGTCATCCACCAACACTCCAATCGCAATGGCCATACCTCCCAAGCTCATCGTATTGATGGTATGGCCCAACCATTTTAAAATAATGGTGGACACTAAAAGGGAAATGGGTATGGCCAACAATGAGATGACGGTAGTGCGCCAATTCATAAAGAAAACAAGCAGTACGATGACCACAAAGAAAGCCCCTTCCAGAAGCGTTTGGTTAAGATTTCCGATAGAAGCCTTTATAAAGTCCGCTTGCCTGAAAATATGGCTTTTGATTTCCACACCTTTAGGGAGGGTTTTCTGCAAATCCTCGATGGCGACGTCCAGTTGACCGGTCAACTTTAACGTGTTGACATCAGGTTGTTTGGATAGGGTCAGGATAACCGATGGATTACCATTCAATGAACCATCCCCGATTTTATCGGATGGCCCAACCTGTACCGTGGCCACATCCTTTATTTTGACAGATTTTCCATTGATTTCCTTTACAACCGCCTCTTCCAAATCTTCCAACGAATACGCTCTGCCACTTCCTTTTATAACGTATTGATTGCCATATTGATTGATGATTCCACCTGGAGCATTTACATTGGCTTCCCTTACATGATCCGCCAATTCCGAAAGACCTATGTTGTAATACTTTAATTTTTCGGGATTGGCAAACACCTGATATTGTTTGTACTCGCCCCCAATGACCACCACGTTGGCGATACCGCTAATAGCTTTTAGACGGGGCCGTATCGTCCAATCGGAAAGTGTCCGCAGGTCCATAGGGGACAAGCTATCCGAAGTCACCGCTAAGAGCATGATTTCTCCCATGATGGATGAAATTGGCGCCATGGTCGGTGTTCCAACCCCTTCGGGAAGGTTTTCACGTACCATCGGGATGCGTTCGCTCACGACCTGTCGTGCCCTATAGATGTCCGTGCCCCATTCGAATTCTATCCAAACAATGGAAATGCCCGCTGCTGATGAAGAACGGATACGCCTAACGTTTGGTGAACCGTTCAAGGCGGTTTCCAACGGATAGGTCACCAATTTTTCCACTTCTTCGGATTCCATACCGTGGGCTTCGGTCAAAATGGTCACCGTGGGGGCTGTCAAATCAGGGAAAACATCAATGTTCATCGTCCTTGTGTGATACACCCCCAGCATACTCAGTACTGCTGCCCCCAATAGAATGAACAATCTATTCTTAAGGGAAATATTCAATATTTTATTGAGCATAGGATATACTTTCTAGTGTTCGTGTCCATGTGCAGGGGTTGAACCTGACATGGACGCCATTTTGACTTGATATGCACCCGAGGTAACCACAACCTCGCCTACCTGCAATCCATTGCGTACCTCCACGCTTTTACCATTCCGTTTCCCAATGCTGATGGGACGTCTTTCAAAGCTTTCTCCGGAGAGCTGTACGATTACGGAATAGCTACCATAGTCTTCCAACAAGGCCGATTCCGGTACCAATGTGGCTTGTTTTCCATCGCCCAGGGCAATCTGAACTTGGGTCAGGCTGCCATCGGGCAATCCGATCACATCATTTACCTTGGCATAAATTGAAATAAGCGGATTGTTATGCTCAACATCTTTGGAAACAGAAAGGATTTCCCCACCGGAGTCCGCTAGGTCCCTCCATTGCCCACTTTCGGATTGATACCACAACTCTTTTATATTTTCAGTCGTGAGAGCTTGACTTGGTGCCAATTGGGATTTGAGGATTTTGGATTGATGGGAACCAATGCTGACCATGGGCATACCCTGTTCAACATATTCACCATTGGAGACCTTCAAGGATTTCACAAACCCGTTAAAGGGTGCCCTTATCTGTTTGTTGCCACCGGATACATTTATGGACAGGCTCTGATACTCAGCTTTAGCAATGGCGTAACTGTTTTCTACCTTTTCAAACTCTGACTTGGGGATGATCTTACTTTCGTAAAGCTCCTTTTTTCTATTGTATTCTGCTATGGCTTGGTCAAAATTGGCTTTTGCTTTGGTTATCTGAGCGCTCAAATTATCGGACACCAACCCTTGGCTACTTACCCCCATTAGCAATTGCCCCCGTTTCACTTCCATTCCCTCCGTAATGTTGGTAGCTGGCATGGTCACCGTACCATTGGTTGTTGCAACCATGGTCTTGACCGAACCCTGTGCAGGTTGCCAAACCCCTGAAGTGTGCACCACATCATACACCTTACCTTTCACCACAGGCGCCGTTTGGAAGTTTATTTTCCATGCCTGCCCCTTTAAAAAGGAAATGGGGGGTTCTTCCCCAAATGGGGCAATAGCTTTCTTGGCCTCCTCCATACTCGAATACACCATCACATTTTCAATCACAATCCTATCGGTATACTGCGGCGTGGAAAGCTCAAATACCAATTGTTGTAACCCGGCTTCCTTGGGTTTCAGAACGGGAGAAAAGATTCCTGGTGATGAAGGGGTGTCAACTGAGGTACGGATACCCTTTCCCTCCTTTATCAAACTTACGGTCACTGAACCCTCTTTTACTGGCTGGTGTTTGTCCATTACCGTAAAATGAGCGGCGAATTTGCTTGGTTGCCCAACAATTAGTGCAGGAAATTTCACAAAAAGTTCGGTCTTGCCCGTCCAAATGGTATAATCCAACCTTGGTGTCTCATCACCGATATGGCTTCCATCGGGATTATGGGCATGTCCGGGTTCCGTGTTTTGCTTACAGGCCAATACGGCAAGGGCAAGGGCAAGCACAATTATCAAATATCGTTTCATTGTTTTGTTTTAATTATGATCATGGTGTTCTTCACCATTTTCATGGGTATGGTTTTTCTTCTCAGTTTTAAGGGAATCCTTGTCAATTGTAAATTCTTCCTGTTCAACCTCTTCGTGTTCATGGGAATGATTGGAACCTTCATCGTGTGAATGTCCATGGTCACCATGTGTGTGGCCATGTCCCTTTTTGGTTTCGCGACATCCCCCAAGGCTTACTGCAGCGATTAGTATTGATGTTATAATTAGGTTCGATACGGTCTTCATCTTTATTGTTTTTTAAATCGTTATAACTGATGTAGTAATAATTGTGCTTGTAGCAACTGCAATTGCTTTTCCATTTGTAGCATTTCGTCCATTGCATTTCGATAAAACTGAACCTCCATATAGTATTCCAGAAAGGAATATTCTCCCAGATGGTAAGCCTTGAACAGCAGTTCTTCACTATTCAGGTGGGCCATGGTCCCTTGATATTCGTTGTATTTATCGAAAAGTAGCCGGTACTGATCATAATCCCGCTGGAATTGGGTGTACAGGACTGATTTTGCCACTTGTGAGGTGGACTTTTGGTATTTGTGGTTGGCCTGTGCAGCCTTGACCTTGTTACGGCTACTCCATAAGGGGATGGAAAGGCCGCCGTATACCCCGGAAAAGTTGTCCCCCATAACCCCCTGGTAATTGTAACCCAGGGTGATATTGGGCAAAACCTTATTTTTCTCCAATGTTACATACTGGAGGGAAGCCGCTTCGTTAGCCGAGAGTTCCAAAAGCTTTGGGTCATTGACCAATTTCTCGCTCCAAATAGTTTCCAAAGTTTCCAATTGCATGGGATTGTCCAATTGCAGTTGATCAACCTCAAGGGGTTGGCCTCCATTCAGGGCCTGTAAATATGTAATTTGGGTATGGATATCCAAATTCAACCTATCCAATACAAACTGCTCTTGTAACCAAGCTACTTTGGCTTTGTTCAAATCCAAAATCCCTATCTGCTCTTTGTTGAACAGCTCCTGTGTCTGCTCATATACCTTCTTACTTTGAATTTTCCTCTGGGTTTCAATGCTTTTTTGCTTTTGAAGCACAAAGAGATTGATCAATCCCTCTTTAGCCTTTAAAAGCAGCTCTTGACGCTTTTTGGTATAGGACGTTTCCAACTGGTTTGCCTTTAGGTCGTTCCATTTGGAACGTGCTGCATAGACCGTTGGAAACTCAAAAGACTGGGAGATTTCGAACTCCGAGTAATCTCCCGATTGATGCTCGCCAAAGGGCAGGTAGTAGCCCAAAAGCTGCAAATCAGGTAGATTATTATCACTGCTATTCCGAAGCTGCTGTCCTTCCATGTAGAATCTAAAGGCACTTAACTCGGTATTGTTCTGTGCAATTTGGTCAAGTAGTCCATCCATCGTATTGGATTGGGAAAAGCTCTTGCCAAAGCACATGCACACGCCAATGGCGCATACTATCCTTATGTTCATATTGTTCTATTTTAGGTTAGATCAAAAAGGGAGATAAACAATCCCTGGTTGATTTGTTGAGAAAAAACAGGCTGCTGAATTGATTAACCTAGACTGGGGGGACCCCGCAGTGCGGGAATCGAAGAATATGGGCTTTGCTTTTTATCCTGGGAATGGTGCCATACTTCATTTTTGGTGGCAGTCTCTAAGGAAAAAAAAGTGGTTTCAGTGGCTGGAAAGGTCTTGACCAGTTCTTTGTCCACCGAAATCTTTTTTGCCACTGGTTGTTCCGGCACAAACACATCTGCAAAAGAATTTGTATGGATGTGTACCTCCAAAAACCAATGAAAGAACCCTTTCTTTGGATGGTCACCGTTTGATTCGGTGTGAATATGGTCGTGGTGGTGATTGTGTGCTATCTCACAACATTCCCCGTCACTTTGGAGTTCATGATGTTGATGCGGTACCGCTTGGTGCACCAGTAACATACTGAAAATGCCCAGAAAAAAAAGCGCCTTTGTTTTGAGGTGTTTTTGCATCACATACAAAGGTAGAATATTTATGGCATTATTCTTATCCAATAAACCGCTTTTAGAGGTAGTTCAGGCGGCCAGGGCGAAGGATTCATAGGAGGTTAGGGACATAAAAAAACCACGATCGTGCGGTCGTGGTTTCCATTCCGATTATTCCTGCCCGTCAGTGGTTAGCTACGAGCAAGAGCAGGGGCTATTTATTCCTTCAAGGCAATATCCTGACTGATGGAGTTGGCAAAATCAAATATCTGGGATAGGTCATTTACATCTTTAATGTTCAAGGATTTTTTCTTGATCAGCGCTGCAATCTGAATTTTCTCACTTTCAGCAAAAAAGTCAATCAGTTTGGATTTTTTGGCTGGAACTTGACTTGCAATATTTGTCATAAGGTCCAAAAAATAAAGTTCGGTACGGTGTACAAATTTACTGGGTACATCAAGCATAAAGGAATTCGCGGCCTTTTTTCCCTCTTTGTAGGTTACCACGGGTCTCTCCATTAGTTGATATTTGTCCCCTTTGCTTTTGGTCACTAGATATTCGTCATGTCTATTCCCTTTTTTATCCATAAACGCGACAAACTTCAACTCATCCCGGTTGTCAAAAACAAATTTTAGGTTTTTGTCCTTAACCAACACTTTTGCTATTTCATCGGGGGAATTCCCTTTTTTGATTTCCATCTCTTTGGTAAAACCGTTGTACCTCACATAAAAGGTACCTACAAGTTCTTCTCCATAAAACAAAGAACCTTTTTGAAAAGCATCCACTAAATAAGGGCTTCCCAAAACATCGGGGATTTGGGCCGTGGTGCCCTGGGCACTTGTTGATTTCAAATCGGCAAAAGTAAAGAAGTTGGAAGGAACCCTGGTTTCGGTATACCCAACAACGCTTGCGAAGCAAGCGGCGTGTACCGTATTTTGTGCATAAAGGGCCGTACATCCAAAAATGGCCAGTACGCCGAGGATTATTATATTTTTCATCGTAAGTAGTTTTGAATTAGCGACTTCCCTAAAGTTAAGCGTTTGTTTTTGTAGATGATCAGGAAAATTAGATAATTTATAAAAAAGCAGGTTTTTTTGTTGATTTCATATTTTTAAAAAGTAAAGCTTTAGATATATTCAACTATTTAGTCATTTTGTTGTATACTATTGAATTTCATTTTTTGAGGGATTAAATGTCCTATGCTTCTGTCGGTTTGCATTTGACAGGAAATGAAGTAAACCGGTGAATCGGGCGGTAGCTCAGGCGGTCAGAACGCAGAATCCATAACCCGGAGGCCGGGGTTCAAGTCCCCCTCACGCTACAAATCCGCAATAAAAGACGAGGCCGTCTAAAAAGAGTATTTTGTCGGTTCGAGCGCAGTCGAGAACTTATTAAAGTTACGAATATCAAATACATCTCGACTGCGCTCGATGTGACCAATGCACATACGAACTTTTTAGACGGCCTCGTTATTTTTTTAGCCCAGAACCTTCAATTCCGCTACAGCTTTATACACCACTTTTTTATCGATGTAATGTTTGTCAAAGACCTCATTGCCAGAATGTGATGAAAGTTTATCGGCATCATCTCCCAATGCAAGTTTCAAGTATGTCCAATGCATCTTTCTAAGATTTTTGAATTGAATGTTTTCTGCCTGTACTTGGTGGACCCTATTATAGTTGGAAACTGCATTATAAGTAGGCTTGCAATCCTAGCAGTGGCTAATAAGTTCCTTGAGCTACCGGGCATTCATACCCTCGTACTTCCGTTTCCATAAATAAAAGATGGTAGTTGAAATACCCTTGTCTCGACAAATGTCAGTGAGCTTAATGCCTGAATCGTACGGCTACATTATCCCAAACTTTAGTGTTTCCTTGAACCTGATTTTCTTTATAGGATAAAACTAATTGATTTTTAGTCCGTCTGAAAATTAGCAAAGTCCTAAGTACTACTACTTATTAAATACGCGTTAACACGTATTTTCAGTGCTTCTATTTTCCGTAATATTCACTTTGGTAAAACCAACTTATATGAGATCATTATTGTACATACTCGTACTGTCAGCAACACTTCTTACTCTTCAAACCATTCACGCCCAGACTACTGACATTCCAGATACTAACTATAAAAACGTATTGATCAGCACTAATTTTGCCGACTTCGATGTTGATGCCAACTATGATGGAAATGTTTATAACAATAATAATAACGGGATACAAGTTTCTGAAGCGGAGGCGGCCCTTTGACTCTATTTTAGACGTAAAAGCATAAGTGATTTGATAGGGATAGCAAAATATTTAATAAATGGTTAAAAAGAATAATACTTTACCCCTTAAATTATTATTACCTCTCTTGTTACCTTTTTTGCATTCGTGTTTTAAAAATGAACAGAAATGCAATTACATTACTGATTACCAACCTCTTATAATAGAATCTGAGATTAAATATAAGCAGAGAAGTTTTAAGGAAGCCTATAAGCTTTTAAAAAAAGCATTTAATAGTTGCAAGCCCAGAAATACCAAAACATAGTATGAGATTGATAAGATGGCAAAAATTACGACACATCTTGGATTGGTTGATAGGTGAAGTTTGACCTGCTCAAGGCCTTCTGGATTGTGTACTTCCTGTCGACCAACAAAAAGGGATTCTCCCCCACCGAGCTGGCACGCAGGCTGGACCTTGGGCAGAAGGCCTGTTGGGGCGCTTCAAGAGAAAGGTGATGAAGGCCATGGAGAGCTCAGGCGACCATCCCATAACCGGGAACACCGAGGTGGACGAGACGGTCTTCGGCCAACAGGAGGAGGGTGTCCGGGGCAGGGACAACCCCGCCAAGAAGCTCGTCGTGGTCGGTATAGAGAAGAAGAGCAAGGGCATCTCCAGGCTCTACGCCAGGGTCGTCCCCCATGCCGACGCAGCCTCGCCCGGGGGCTTCATGAGGCACCACATAGACCCCAGGGCGAACGGTGGAGCGGCTATGGGCCCTTGGAGAAGGATTTCGAGAACCTTTCAAGGATACCCTCGGGAAAGAAAGGGGCCAACTTCCCCGAACTGCACAGGGCCATAATGATGCTGAAGGGGTGGCTAAGGAGCATGCACCACCACATGGAGCAACTGCAGGACTATCTGGACGAGTACTGTTACAGGCTCAACAGAAGCTTCATGAAGGAGGGGATATTCGACAACCTGATGCTCCGGATGGTCAACACACCTCCCTGCCCGATAAAAAACATTAGTGGGTAAATGCCTAAGTCAGTTAAACTATTTGGCATTCATCATGATAGCAATCAAAAAATTTAACAAAAAAGTCTAAATGAGTTCATTAAATGGCAAAGCAAATAAATCATTAACAATCAAAACTCAGAGAAAATGAAAACCTCAAAACAATTACTCGTACTTAGCCTTTTATTAGTTGCCTTAGGTAGTAAGGCTCAATCTTCGGCAGCAAATTCTGGGATAGCTATCCAGGGAATTTCAAGAGATACGAACAATACAGCAAATTCCAATGAAACCATTTCCTTAACGTTTGAGTTGTATTATATAGATGCAAGGAATAACAATACCCCAACCTCTGTGTATTCGGTTGTGGAATCTTTAACAACAGATGCTTTTGGTGTGTTTTCCTATGTGCTCAACCCCGGAAGTGGCTACGACGTACTTTTTGCCAATAACGAGATGTATTTAAAAATTAGCGAAAACGGGGCTCAAATCTCGGATGAAGTCTTAAAGCGAACCCCCTATGCCATTGCGGCCGGGAATGGGGTGCCCACAGGAACCATTGTAGCTTATGCCGGAAGTACGGCCCCCAATGGTTGGGTGCTATGTCATGGGCAAGATATAACCAATGTTGTAGGCTCTAAGGCTCTAAGGGATTTAATAGGGTCCGACAATGCCCCAAATTTACAAGGAATGTTTTTAAGAGGTACCGGCTCAAGCACTGTTGGCGGACATACGTATTCGGGGCCTAACCTATTGGCCACAGAAACAGACGCAATAAAGGCGCATACCCATGGACATGGGTCTTTAGGAACCAGTTCTGCCGGAAACCATGATCATGATGATAATGTCTATAAATACGCCTTAAGAATTTCAGCTTCAGACGCAGGTAGTGTTACACCCACTGGTTTTGATGGTGGTGGTACAGGTTCAGAGTATGATATAAAAAATCATAAAGCCTTGGAAGATGCGGGTAATCACACGCATTCCATAACAGGTTCTACAGCTAGTTCGGGAGGTACGGAAACCAGACCTGTTAACTTTGGTGTAACCTACATCATTAAACTTTAATAGACTTTTTAACGACCTATTGTTTTTTCTACAAAAGACGAATGGGCTAAACCTCATATCATGAAAAAATCCATACAAAGCCTTTGTATCTTTTTCCTGTTTTCGGTGGTGTGTGTTGCGCAGGATTATGAGGGTGCAAAAATAGTGCAGGCATCCCAGGCCATTCACAATAACGCCAATAACAAGAAATATACTTTCCAGGTAGGGATGCCTTACCTGGGGCAGAATAAGAACTTACAGTCAAGAAAAACCAACACCTCAGATTTTCGTTTCCCATGGGATATCCTCTATTTGTACAATACCTTTGCAGAAGAATCCTTTGAGGTTTCCAAAGGGTATTATACAGACCATATCCAACTCAATTGGGAACTGCGGAATAATGCGGATAAGGTCATGAACCTTAAGATATATCGCAGGCCTTTTACAGAAGATAATTCAGCACCTTATGAATTCCTAAGCACACTCGCTGCTGATGCCACGGAATATACGGATAATTATGTGGAAGGTGGGGTTTTGTACCAATATAAGGTGGTGGCTACAGGTCTGGCAGATGCCCCTATCTTATACGAGACCTATATAGAAGGCATTGGGTTTAGGAACCCTACGGCTGTGGTTACCGGTAATATAAGTTTTGAGGGAGGCAATCCTGTTGAAAATGTTACGATAAATGCCCAACCTCAGGGAAGTATTATCAATTATGGCAGTGCATTGAATATTCCGGAAGACAGCTATCTGATAGCAAAAAACATCAATAAACCCATAACAACAGAAGCCACGTTTCAAGCTTGGGTTAAGCCCAATACAGACTTTCAGGCACAATCGCAATATTTGAAATTATTTCAGATAGATTCTGGGAATGACCACATACTTATAGCGGCTTATTTAGCTGAAAGCAGTAACCAACTACTATTTTATGTTGGTCCTGCACAAATTAATCTTTCCATAGGGAATCTTTATCATTTGAATAACTATTACCCTTCAGGAGAAATTAATAGCAGAGGTGATGATGTTTTAATACCAGTTAAGGAATTTGATGTTAGGTTTTCGCATGTATCTGTGACAATCAAAGATGGGGAAGTCCCTAAATTATATGTTAATGGCAGACCTATGACCGAGGCATATTCCAAACAACTAAATGAGACGTTAATAGCAACAGATTCTAACTATACTGCACCTTATTTTGGTGTATCTACACAAAATAGTACGCACATCATGGATATGAAAAGTGCCCAAAATACGGCATGGAAAAATATCGAAGTTGGAGGTGTTCATACTGCTATTTTTGATGAGATACGGGTGTGGAATGCAGTGCTTGGCCCAGATGAAATCATAACAGACTATAGACGCTATATCAGTGGTAACGAAGCCAATTTAATTTGCTATGCCTCGGCCAACGAAAATGCGGGAAATTTTGCCTATGATGCTTCCAGGTCAGGCTATACCTTCAATAAAAATCACCTGGCCATTAAAGATATCTATAGGGATCAGGGCACTTCAGAGCCAGGTTGGGTCGATGGGGCAGGAAACATCCCAACAGCCTCCCAATTGGGCATTCTGGGTGTTACCGATAGTAACGGGAATTACGAGGTTTCCTCAATTCCGTATGCAGGAAGCGGGGAGTCTTTTACCATAACACCATCTTTTGGTCAACATCAGTTTGAGCCTAACCAGCAGTTGATCTATTTAGGACAAGGTTCAGAAGTAGCCAACAAAATTGATTTTACAGATATATCGTCCTTTGTTTTCAAAGGAAAGGTGTCGTATAATTCCAAAGGCGTATTTCCGTCGTTTGTAGAGGTCAACACCGGTAATGCAAATCATCCGGTATTTACAGGGTTAACAGATGGTATAGAATATGTTAGTGGTCCGGGTATTTTAGACGAAGGCTACAATTACTACGAGAAAAACGGAGAAAAGTTCTCCAAGGGAGAATATTGGTTAAATGACCTTGGCACATCCGATCCCGATGATGATTACCTGGAACAATATGCCAGAATACCATCAGAAGGTGTTAATATCTATATTGATGGGCAGCTTGTATTGGATGAAAACAATGAACCAGTCGTTTCTGATGAAAATGGGGAGTTTGAAATATCAGTACCCATAGGAGACCATTATATATCCCTTAAAAAGGACAACCATGAGTTTGTATATGCAGGTAGATTTCCGGAAGCATCAGGTACTACATCAGAATTCTTTGAAGATGCCCAGGAGCAGGTTGTTTTTATAGACAATACCAAGGTAGAGGTAGTAGGCCGGGTTGTTGGAGGAACAACAGAATCTTCAAAAGCCATAGGATTTGGCGGAGCGGGAACCTATGAAACCCCTGTCACCGATGAGTTTGGACAAAGTGCTACAGAAACGGTAAGCTCTGTTAACAATATTGGTGTCGCCAATATAACCATGGGGTACACACCTGTTGGGGGGACGGCAACACCATATACAAGATATCATTTTAACACCAATGCAGAAACGGGCGAATACCGAATAGCTGTTTTACCATTGCAGTACACCATTGGCCAGACGGGCGGCATTAGTATTCCCAATAATAATTCCATTAACCTGTTAAAGGCAGATGAAGTATTGGATTATAGCAAAGTTCCCCAGGTAACTACGCCCGAGTATACAGATAGTAATGGCAAGATTATAGAAGGCACTCCGTTTCACTATGAAAAAAGTTTTACCTACCGATCTACACCTATACTAAGAACTACAGATCAGGAATATGCAAAAGAACTTGTTATTGATGGAAAAAGGATAAGTACTTCAGGGTTTCAATATCCTGTTTACAGGCAATTTGCTTCGTATACGATAACCCTTGATAGTTTTGAGCGTTATATCAATTACGATGGCACCGAAGCAGTAGAGGATCTGGTGCCCATTGTAGATGGCGAGTTTATTATTACCAACAATCTGGCATTGGCAAATTCTGAAACCATTACGGTTAGTGAAGAAATACCCAGTGAAAGTTATTATACCTTCAAAGCAGGGACACCTTCTGTGTCTTCCCCGTTTACAAAAACAATGGTTATTAAATATAGGGTAAACGGTGTGGATTATCCTGCCGAGAACTATATTGGTGAAGGGATAATTTTGGGAGGACAGTCAGATGGCAGTCAAACCTTTATTACAAGTGCTCCGGATATACCGGATATTATTTTACGGGATCCGCCGGGCTCCAATAGTTCTGCCACTATAGAAAAAGGGCAGTCCATTACGTTTACCTCAGAGTACACGGAAGATGATGACAATACGGTTAGTGATAACCTAACTGTGATGCTCGGGGTTAAATTTGCCGCTGGTGGTGGATTGGCAGGACCTGTGATTGAAACAGAAACTACAAACAATGCTACGACCGGAATTTCTTTGGAGACAAATTCTGCACTTGGAAAAGAATTAACAAAAACCTATACCTTCACCCAAACTATATCTACCAGTGATGATAACGGATTTGTAGGTGCCAATGCAGATTTATACATAGGAAACTCAAAAAACTATGTGTATGGGCAGTACGATAATATATTGGCTACAACAAGCGAGCCACAGATTGGCGATCGTTTTGTGTTAACCAATACCGATGGCGATAAAGTTTATATAAATAAACAAAAAGCCATGTATTTTGTAGAAGAACCCTCAGAAACCTTCTTTGTTTACACGCAAAAGCATATTTTAAGCCATTTAATTCCTGATTTACAGGCCATCATAGCCAATTTAGATGCGGGTGTTATCAGTGAAAATGATCCAGGTGTACAATCAAGGGATTTTTATGAACAACAAATCAATTTATGGCGCAAGACCATTCGTGAGAATGAAAGAACAAAGTACCTGGTTACAAATGACAGGGATGTTATTAAAGAAGGTCTTGAGGATTATTTAACCAAGTATAAGTCGGATTTACAAAGCACCATTGACGATGCCGATTTAGGAGCGGGAGGCCATGACTTGCTAACCAAAAAATTAGACGAAGCGGATGGTATAGAAGATCAAATAAAAGATCATTTTGAACAAAATATAACGTTTGATTCTGGTGTTGGAGAAATTACAAGAACCATCGAATCGAGTATTATAACCTCTAAGTTTAATGAATTTGAATTGAACGTTGAAGAATCCTTGGGAGGTCAGGTAGGGTTCAATATCCTGAAAACCGGAGTTCTTGATGAGGTCGAAGATGTGGTTGATGAGGACTTAGATGGTAGTTTTAGCTCAGAAGATGAATCTACCATAACGGTCAGTTATACTTTTGCCGATGAGAATCCCGAGGACGCATTTAGCGTAGACATTGTAAATGCCTTTGATGGAAACGGTGTTATTTTTAGCACCGTGGGAGGGTCTTCTTCCTGCCCGTGGGAAGGTGGGGAAGAGTCCTATTTCTTCAACCCTTCCACCTATAATGCCGATGCAACGGACATCCCTGAACTGGAAGAAAGTCAAAGGGTGGCCTTGTCCGCAGCAACACAAAAAGTAGAAAATCCTAAAATTTCGGTAGTCGACAATAATGTTTCCGGTGTATTGGAAGGCAGGAATGCCGAATTTGACTTAATACTGGAAAACCTAAGCGAAATAGAGGCGCAAGGAGACGATAACCCAGATACCATTATGTTCTATTTGGCGGTTGAAAACACGTCAAATCCAAATAATGCCATTATCAATATAGATCCTAACGGAACACCGGTATATGTGCCCTATGGAGAAAAAGTACATTATACATTAACGATGGCCAAGGGTAGCGCAGATGTTTATGATTATAATGATATAGTAATTTCAATTGAATCGGCATGTGATGATGATATGTCCGATAGTGTGAGTTTGTCTGCCAGTTTTGTGCCATCCTGTTCAGAAGTGGTGGTATCTGCACCATTGGATAATTGGGTGTATAACAAAGA
Organism: Muricauda sp. SCSIO 64092; assembly: GCF_023016285.1. GTDB lineage: Bacteria > Bacteroidota > Bacteroidia > Flavobacteriales > Flavobacteriaceae > Croceivirga. Next base: position 4,838,780 of record NZ_CP095413.1, on the reverse strand, counting down.
GATGGCATTTAATGTAGATGGTACAACAAACAATTTACCTGTTGAATTAATTGGTTTTAATACAGCGTTCAACAGCTTCCAAAAAATTGATTTGGAATACCGTTTGGCAACATCGTCCACATGGACCAGGGCACATACCTATTATGGAACACAAGCAGATTACGATATTGCTGTATCAGACGGAGAAACAGGCATCTCGTTAATTACCGGGTCGACCATAAACTTTGATCTTGATATTATAGGATTGAATTTGCAGGATGGCGTGTATGAAATTAGAGGTAGAAGTACCTGTACAGATGGTACCGAATTTATTTCAGAGGAAGTTAGGGGAACTATAGACTTAAATGCCCCTGTGAGATTTGGTTCGCCTAGTCCTACAGATGGTATTTTATCTACAGGAGATGATATGCTGGTGACCTTTAATGAGCCTGTGTCTTTTAATCCAGCTGTTAGTGTTATCCAGATAAAAGGAGAAACCAATCAGTTACCGGTAAATCATAATGTGTCGGTTCGTTTTGAAGGTATGAACAATACCATGACCACTTCAGACCCTTTTACGAGTTCCGGCGATTTTACAATCGAATTCTGGATGAAGAATGAAACTACGGGCAATGCTACTATGATGAATCAGAACCATGGTTTTAACATTACGTTAAAGCAAAACAATATGACCTTTAATGTTTTGGATATCAGTGTTAATGCTTCCATTGCCTCAGATGGTAACTTTCACCATTATGTCATTACACACAATGCCAATGCAGGTAGTATCGAAATTTTTGAAGATGATCGTGTGATTGGAAGTGGATTGGGTACCCCAGGAGGGCAATACAACAATTCCAGTGATCTTGTTATCGGAGGAAACAATTTTATAGGAAACCTGCATGACCTACGTATTTGGAGCCATAGTATGACCCTGGCCGATGCATACGCCAATATGTACGAAAAGCTTGAGGGTAATGAGCAGGGGCTTATAGGGTTCTGGCCTATGGATGAAGGACGTGGAACATTAGCTAAAGACCTGGCTCGCTTTAAACATGGTGTGTTAACTGCAGATTGGGATATCTTTCCAAAAAGTGAATCGTATGAGTTCAATGGAACGCAGTACATGGAACTGGATAATGTAAGTTATGTCCAGATTACCAATACCATGGACGCCACCTTGTCTTTTTGGGTAAAAACAGATGTTTCTGAAGCCGGCACAATTTTTTCAAATGGCATTGGAGATGATTCAGATCCTGTTCAAACAGGAGGGTATAGAAACAAGTGGTCTGTAGATATGGATGCTAATGGTCAATTATCATTTGCTAGCGAAGGTGCTGCATATACATTAACATCTACCGGAATTGCAGATAACCAATGGCACCATGTAACCATTTTATTTAACAGGCTTGGTGCCCTGGATACCTATGTTGACGAGGCATTAGTCTCTACGAACCAAATAGGAAACATAGGAGGCCTTTCAGGGAACAAGGTCTGGATTGGAGCCAGAGGCACTATTGATTTAGCAGGTAAAACAACAGTTGATAATATTTTTAACGGGAAGATAGACGAATTGCGTTTATGGAATACTCGCAGAACCGTAGATCAGGTTATAAGGGATAGCCATCATGAGTTGGATCCTGAAAGCATAGGATTGTTACTGTATGCCAGAATGAACGCACCGGATATTGCAACAGGGAATGGCCCAAAATATTACCACCTATATACCAACCAATCGGTGATTCAAAGTGCAGCAATTTTAAATAATGGTACGGCAAATTATTCCAATGATGCACCCGCCATACAGCCTGAACGGGAACTGATTAAATTCCAGGTTAGCCATACACTAAATGGTAATCAAATGGTTTTAGAACCAGTTGTGACGGATTGGGCAGTTGTTGAAGGGCAGGTATTGGATATCACCGTTCATAGAATGTTTGATGAGGCAAACAATATGCAGGAATCCCCTATTACCTGGACAGCATTTATAGATAAAAATGACGTAAGCTGGTATATGGAAGGCGTATCAGATCAAGATGAGATTCTTAAGGCTCAGGGTGAAGAAAAGTCGTTATCAATAATACTTGTCAATAGAGGCGGCACGACTGAGAATTTTGAGATAACAAATGTGCCTTCATGGTTAACACTTTCAGAGACCGCAGATGTCATTCAGCCCAATTCAACGCATAAGATTACGGCGGTTATTGATGATGACCTGGCTTCTGGGGAATATGCGCATAATTTATTTTTGGTAACAGATTATAGTTATGACCAAAAAGTGTATTTGAATTTAAGAGTACTTGCAGATGGTCCAGATTGGACCGTGAACCCAGAGGATTACAATTATAGTTCAAATTTTATTGGCAAAATTAAAATTGATGGTGCGCTTTCTTCAGATAAATATGACAAAGTTGCTGCATTTAGTGGTGATGAAGTCAGAGGTGTGGCAAATCTTGAATACGATACCAATTACCAATCTTATTTTGCATATTTGACGGTACATAGTAATACCAATAATGGAGATAAGATTACATTCAAAATTTGGGATGCTTCTGCCGATCTTATTATCGAGGCTACGGTTGATGGTAATGATAGTATGATATTTGCCGATGGCGATATCATGGGAAGTTTAAGCGGACCTGTTATTTTTGAGGATACTACTATTATTGAACAGGAGATACCATTTAATAAAGGATGGACTTGGATATCTTTTAATGTTTCTGATACTCGCTTTTCAGATTTAAATACGTTGACTTCAGAAATGACCTTAACTACCTCTGACAGGATTTTAACCCATACACCTTCCTATGTTGATATTTACAATTTGGATGCGGTAAATCCTGGTTTGAGTACCTGGGATGGAACGATTAGCGGTAACGGTGGATTGAGCATTTATAAGATGTACAAGGTAGAACTTGAACAAGCTCAAACATTAATTATATCAGGAGAGCGTGTAGATATTTCCAACTGGGTTTTCCCTGTAAAAGAAAACTGGAACTGGTTACCGTATCCGATTAGCCGGGATAATGCCATCAATGATGCTTTGGCCAATCTACAGGCTAATGACGGAGATGTGATCAAATCTCAGGATTTATTTGCCATGTACGATCCGTTGAACGGGTGGAAAGGAAGTTTACATTATCTGCAATCTGGCCATGGATATATGTTAAAATCCAGCAAAGAGCAAGCATTTAGATATCCGGAATATCTCGCTGCGAATTCAGGCAAAAAAGCATCTAAAAGTAAGGCTTCTAAAATTGGGACAGCATATGCCAGGTTTGCTGAGAATATGAATTTCGTAATTGAATTTCCGTTTTTGTATAATAAGGTCACAGTTTATGATAGTCACGGAAATCCAAGAGGAAGTGCTAATAGCGTAGAAATTGATGGAAGAAACCTTGCGTTTTTAACGGCACATGCCGAAGGCAAAGAAACTTTGCACTTTCTTTTAGGTGATGACCGTCAAGAATTTAATACCAATGTGGAGTATGCGTTTGTTCCTGATGCGGTGGAAGGTACTTTTTCAAATCCTATGCGATTGGACATTCATGGCAATCAAGATATCGATACGGTATTGCAGCCTATACTACATCCCAATCCTTTTGAAAGAGAATTGTTAATTGATGTTGTTGCTTTGAAATCACAATCTGTATCCATATCTATATTTGATATGGGATATAAGAAGGTTTTTTCAACACAGGTAGAGGTGCAAGAAGGAAAAGGACAATTAAACTTGACACCTAAAATTTCATCAGGAGCTTATCTAGTGGAAATTGCCTTGGATGGCGTTGTTTATAGCAAAAAAATTATCAAACATTAATTGATGAAATTAGCCATTATAACTTATTGGTAATACTCACCGAAATGTTTAATGGCTAATTACATGCCTGTGCTGAGCGCAGTCGAAGTATGATTTATGAAAAACAATAAAATTTAAATGTATGAAAAGGTTTATTTACTTAGTAGTAGTCTATGTTTTTACGGTTCAATTGTGCATGGCACAAGAACCTTCATGGACTGTAGATGAACATAAGTTTCAATACACTATGACACTATTATCGTTTTTAAATGTCGATGGAGTGGAATTGGCAAGCGAGAACGACAAAGTCGCGGCCTTCGTTAATGGCGAGTGCCGTGGTGTTACCAATTTGAAAAAATCGGTTAATTCCAATAAATATTACGCTTACCTGACTATTTTTTCGAATGAGTCCAATGACATCGTATCGTTTAAAATATACGATTCGGCCAATGATCAGGTTATTGATGTAGCTAAGACCATCACATTTGAAATTAACGAGCACAATGGTACTACGTTTCAACCAGTGTCTTTGGCCAATCCTGCATTAAGTTCAGAAGTTGATATCGTATCGTTTAATCTCAAAGGCATTGCGTCTATTTCCAATATAGTGAACACCAATTCCGTAAATATAGAAGTCGATATTGGTACAGATTTAAGTAGTGTGACTATTGAGTATGCATTGAGTGAAGGTGCTGCCCTTTATGATTATCGCACATTATTGGAAAGTGGTGTCAGCAGATTTAATTTGTATGACCCCTTAGTATTAACGGTGCTCTCAGAAGACCGTTCTTTTGCAAAAGAATGGACTATCAATGTAAATCAAGATTTAAGCAGTACTAAATTTTATAAAAAAGATGCTGTATGTTACTCTGGAGGTGCTATTAAAGTTGTTTTACATAATAGTACCGAGCGTGTCACTTTAAAACAGGGAAGCCAGCTTATAGCTACCAAAGAATTTGAAAACGGAGAAGTTATCTTTTTAGATCTGGAAGTTGGAACTTATATTGTTTCTTTAGGAGAGGAAGCAAAAGAAATTAAAATTGAATTAAGAGATTAGAATTATGATGAAACGAAACTTAAATATATGTGTTCTTCCCTTATTGTTATTTTGTTTCTCTTGCTCATCAGACAATGGAGACCAAAAGACCTTGGAAGATTTTTCACTTCGTTTTGTGTATCTGGATGGTACGGCATTAGAGCAAGGTGCCTGTGTAGATCCTAACGGACAATATGCCTTGGCCATTGAAGGGTATAAAATGAGCTACCTTGATGAAGTTAAATATACTATTAATAGCGTTGTATATACCATAAACTTTACAGAAGATGGGACACATATTATCCCTATACATTTAGAGCCTGGACAGAACACGGCAAAGCTGTTGGATGCTAACGTTTCGGCTACCCTGCATTTTTCCATACAAGGAGGGTTTGAAGAGGTGAATTAGTACTAGTGTCCCATTTTCCCAATTTTTCTAAAAGCTCTTGGGCCTTTTCCTGATTTTCCATGGCTACATTATGGTCAACGGGGCCACTTTTTGGTCATTGATAACAGTGGCAAAGACTTTAGTACCACTACCCAGTAAATACGCACTAACACGTATTTTCAGTGTTTCCGCTATTCATGACTTTAGCCTTTAAAAAAAGCATTTAATCGTTGCATCCCCAGAAATACCATAACATATTATGAGATTGATAAGATGGCAAAAATTACGGCATATAAGTGTCTTGATAGAACTTAAAAACCATGAATTGTAAAAAATGAAAAGACTACTGTTAATTGGTTTTTTTCTCGGCACTTTGTGGTCTTCAGGTCAAGAAAATGGTACAAACCATACCTACAGAAATGATATAGCTATAAATACTGGCTATTTAATGGCAGATCAGTCCGTTTACTTGATATATGAAAACGCTTTTTCGAAGAATTTTTCCGCTGGTCTAGGTCTATGGTACGGAAAATACGGGTTCAATAGCAGGGATTTCGATGACGGTTATGGCAATGGCACCAAGGATTATGAAATAACCCCCTATGGACGATGGTATGTGAGGGGCAACCAACGGAACAGCTTCTTTCTTCAGGCCTTTACAAGCCTTCATGGGGGAAGGTCAAATGAAGTTCGGCGAAGAACCACTACTGAAGGCTATGGAGTGTACCGCAGAGAAATCGAAAACTACACCAATCTTGCATTGGGTGTGGGAATTGGTCAAAAGTTTTTATTGTTCAAAAAACGTATTTCCCTGGAATTAATGTTAGGGTTGGGCGGAGATATTGTTGGTGAATATTATGATGATTTTGGTGTTTCCGTTGCCCAGTCCGGTATCAATTTAGGATTTAGATTTTAGTATATGAAATGAGCATACACTTTTTCTTCGGGAAATTTACCCCCGAAATGAACAAAATTTTTGCGAATTACTGAATGTCTTAAAATTTTTAAGACATTAAATTTCAATGATTTAAAATTTTATACAGATGAAAAAATCAGTTGTATTCATTGTAGGTTTAATGGGTCTGTCCGTGATAGGGTGTTTTTCGGGTAATGATGATTATGGTTATTATCCTTGGATAATCATTTCTGATGCCTTTACATTTGAAAATAAAGAAAATTATCAAGTAGGGGATACCATAATTTTTAATTTAAGTTTTAGTAGGTATCTTGATGAAGACGGTTACAATAATAAACTTGATATATACGAAACCTCGAACTCCAAAGCGTTTTCTTATTATCCCGATTTCCGAAAATTATCAGCTTTTTCCGATTCGTTTGAAGGAGTTTATATTAGAGAAGGACTTTTATATTCACCAAATGGAACCATCAATGTTGCGAAGTTAAATACAGGTACAAATACCTATGAATCCCGGATGGGGATTATTCTGGTTGAAGAAGGTGAATATTCCTTAAGTTTCAATGCCGTCAATTTAAACTCCAATACACCTTATTATTCAGAAAACATAGAGGTCAATATCACCAATCTTTCTGAAAACACCCCAGAAGCCTATTATTTTAAAGTTGAAGAATAAAAGCCTTTATTAGTAACAAGGAGCCTTTTTATTGTTGTTCCACAAATTGCTTCATTCCGAATTAAGAGCATGGATTTCAAGCTACCCTCCCAATTTGATGGGTTTTAAGTCGTTTTCTTCTATTATTGTTGCATCGTTTTCCATTGAACTGGTCAAGTCGTCAACCTTGACAGGAAATAATACGTAAAACTAGAAGTAGGAATGCAGGTGGTAAAAATTTGCTCATATTATATATAGATTAGGCCTTGCAAGTTCAAAAGTGAGGGTATACTTATAAAAACCAATAATCATAGTAATAAATCGGGATAAAGGGAAATAGGTGGAATCCCTTTTAAATTAGGAGTAAAAAACCTAACATTAAACAGAACCAACAAATCAATGTTCATAACCCTAAGGTCGAGAGTTCAAGTCCCCCTATCGCTACATAGGCCATTGATTTTCAATGTTTTTTTTCGCCCTAACATATTTTGTCCGACCCTCTGAATACATCCCTGCTTTACAAGCCCTTATTAACATACCTGAACAAAAAGTTGCTCAATTCCGCTATCGAAGTCAGCATACTGTGATTACATTATCCTTCACAGTTCAAAGCAGCCATAATACCTTTGATATATCCAATGGTAAATGATCGCCCGCGCTCCTCCCAGGATTTGTCCCCAATCATCTTTGGTACATGGCCCGGCATTATCATACCGCTAAAACCGACTTCCTTGAGTTTTTTGAGGACGGATACAGGGTCATAATAACCCGGCATATCTACAAAAATTTCATTGAGTGTTGTATTTCCTTTGGCCAAGGAGTTGGAAACCGTTTGAAAATGTATATATACCAACTTGTCCTCTTTTGCAAAGTATTCCGTTACCGAATTGATATCCTCGCCCATTGCGGAAAAATTACCCAAACAATACTGCAGTCCGTGATTTTCACTTTTAATCATATCCATAGCCTTTCGATATGCCTTAAAACTACGGAACAACTGAGGTACACCCGCCAAACTTGGTACTGGTGGATCATTTGGGTGCAATGCTAAAGTGACTCCTGCTTCTTCTGCAACCCCCAGTACCCCTTCTAAAAAATAGTGGTAGTAATCCCACATTTCATCTTCGGAAAATACCCTTCCATGGGAGAGTGGTGCAGTTTTAAAATCTTCAAGATTGACACTCATGGATTGCGCCCCACCCCTAATTTTGTATGTGGTGGAAGAACGCCAGACCCCGGTAGGTGTCCATCCATATCCCAGAACGGGAATACCGGCACTCCCCATATTGTAAACCGTCTCTTGTACATGCTTTAACTGCTCTTCCCTACCAGGTTGCCCCACCATTATCTTATCGTAAAAAGAAAATGGCATGTTCTCCAACGCCAACAACCGGATGCCTGTATTCTCAACTATGTTACGAAGCATCACTAAATCCTTGTACTCCCATTGGTGGTCCCCCGGAAGCGGTAAGGAATCAAAATTGGTGTCTATCAAATTATTCCGGTACATGTTCAAAATGATATCATCGACCCCCAATTGTTTAATAAGCGTCAGTTTTTCTTCCGTGGGGTGCATAAATGAACCAAACCCGGGGCGCATGGGTAGGTTGGCCCATTTTTCCGTTTTCAATAATCTTTTCATCATTGTGGCGGTTGTTGATTCGGGTTTTCTTGGTTATGATTTAGTCTATGGTTACGGATTCCCCGTAAAACTTTGTGGTCAAGAGCGTGTTGTCTTCATAAACCGAGAAGGTTTTTCGAGTGAGCTTGATACCAAAGTTCCTACCTTGCCAAACAATATTTCGTAATTGGGCTTCCCCAATATCTTCGTGGTTAAAAGGCTTTATGGTCAGTTGGTTTGCTTCAATTTTCACCCCAAAAGTTCCAAAAACAATGGCCTCCCATCCAGCACCTGCTGAAATTTGTAATGGCATCGACGAGCGATCTTGCTCCGGGGTATCAATACGTGGATTCTGCGGCAGGTATGGAAAGTGATCGATATACCTGATATTACGTTTTAATACATCCCAGCCTTTTCCGGCAAACCCCCTCTGGTACAAATTACGTGAAATACGTCCCGGCATACCCGCATACTGGCCTCCCCCACCCCAATCCGAATCTATTAGGTCCCAATGTACGGTATCCCTACGTGCAATGGAGTACACACCATATTTGCCCAAAAACTCCCCTTCCTGTAAATGGCTTACCAACTTATAAGCCTGATGATCGGGAAGAAAATCCGTTCCCAAAAGATCAAACAAATGATACGTCCAAATGGTACCTTTTGTACCGTCTGGATAGTAGTTGTCAAACCACCCTAAAGTTTCATTCCACAAGTACTTATCTACCTGTCCTTGAAGCTTTTCTGCATCTTTGTAATAAGTTTGCTTCAACTTTTTTTCATTTCGTAGCGCGGCCCAATCGGACATAGTATACAACAAATCGACCGTCAATGTATTGGTAATGGGGACTGCATGGTTATACCCATCCGTTCTAATCTCAATGATTTTTTCCGTATTGTAGCCCACATCAATTAAACCCAGGTCGTTGGTGTAGGTATCCTGAAGTTCATCCACCCATCGTTGCATCCATTCCCAAACCGATGAACCGGCCGCTTTTTGATCAAAAATGGAATGGTCGCCCGTATGCCTAAGGTAAGCTTCGATCATAAGCTGAAGTGCAAAGGGCTCCTGTATATAGAGTATGTCCCAATGGGCACCATTCCAACCGACATAGGTCTTTTTTAATTGTACCTGTTCAAAATTTGTTAGAATGGCATCTTTTAGGCTTTCAGGGTCCAACAATAGCTATAAGGTCCGAGGTATAGGAGGTATCCCAACTTATGGTATAGGGCCATGTACCTACCGCCCAAAACACGTCCGAAATATAACTTGGATTCTCATAACGGCTCATTAGAACGGACAACATGCAGCGATAATAGTACTGCTCCAATTGCTTGTTGGAGCTTGAAAATTTTGGAAGCTTCCCATAGGCCCAAGACAGCATGTCCCGTGTCTTTTCATCTGCTTTTTGCATTCTATCCGGGATGTCCGATTGGGTTATGGCTGGAGCTTCATCTTGTGGACTATAAAACTTTACGGCAAAATAATAAGTTGCTGTTTCGTTTGGGGGTATCGCGATTTCAAACCCTTTGTCACTTATCTTTTCTATTGAGGACGATACGCGTACATGGGCCATTTCGCTTCCTATGGTAAATGCATCAATGACCTCAGCTTTGTTGGAGCCTTCCACTACCCCTTTCTTGGTATAGCGTTCCAATATCCCAGCTACCTGATTCGGGATAAGCGTCATCTCCAAATCCTTGGAATTACGGTTGGTAAGGGTAAGTTTCATGAAGACCTCATTAGCATCGTAAGACACGTTCGTCCAACTCTTTACAGAAAAGCTGATCCACTTTTTGTCATATTCCTTATGGAACGTGGCCGTTCTTTCATATTGATTTGGTTGCCATCTTTCATCCTGGGTCACCACTATTGATGGGGAATTGGGTCTGAAATTGGAGCCCAGTGGATCAAAACTTTTGCCATCGTCTATCCAAGATTTCCATTTGGTCGGCACATCGTCCTCTATTAAACGACCGGTGCCTTTATCAAAAAAGTTTATGTTAAATTCATATCGAGGTGCCCCAATAGGTAAAAACCACACATTGGCAAACTGTGTTAGGCTATACTGTCTAGGGGATACAAACCCTCTGTGGTTGAACAAGAGCATTTGCTCGTCATCAAACGAAATATCCTCCCTGTCCATAGCATAGTATTCAGGATCGGCGGGTGTATATTCTTGTTGTGCAATGGATTTCCTATTGATAAAAACAACTGTGAACAGAAACAGGAAAAAGAATGTTTTTGTATTCATTTCATCTTGAATTGGTTATATAAAATCAATCAGCCCGGTCCAAAACGGTAAGGCTCCGAAGTTTAAAGTGTTTGAAGTGTGATCAGTAACTCAACCTGGGCATAAAACTAGTCTTCAGATAGGTATGGATTTTATACCGTGTTTTCCAATTATGAATGAATATTAACTATTTGCTTATTGTAAAAGCTGATGGTTTTTGCAAGACCTGGGCTTTGTGGTCCGTTTTCGATAAAACCACGCAATGAAAGAATAGGCTTGAAAAGTTAAAGGATTTTCAAAGCCCATTTACTTTCTTGTATTGGGAGGGGGTCAATCCATTATTCAGTTCCTTGAATTTTGAATTGAAATGCTGAACGCTGGGAAATCCAGATTTCTGGGCAATCAAGCCTATCGGGAGATGCTTGTCATCCAACAACATTCTTTTAGTGTTGTTTACCCTATATTCATTCAAAAAGGCAAAAAATGATTTGGACGTTTTCTGTTTGAAAAAGCGACAGAAGGAAGGTTTCGTCAGGCAGGCCATATCCGCCATTTCCTGAAGCGTGATCTTATTTTCAATGTTATTCCTGATGTGCCGGAATATTTGGTTCATAAGGTTGCAGTCCCTGTTGGTGAACTTTGGCAGATAGCCAGGGCTTGCCAAAAGTCTGTAATCATCAGCCTCGGTAAGTTGTGATAAAAGATTGAACACAGCGGCCCATTTGGGCAGTCCCCTCTTTTTGTTAATGTCCAATAATAGCGGGAAAATTTGACTACTGGTTTCTGCAGAAAAGGAGATTCCTCTTTCGGCTACCTTGAAAAGTTGGGCCAAGGGCTGTAATTCTATGGCATCCTTAAATATCCTATTCATAAAATCCTCAGGAAATTGAAGTGTGATCCTGCGGCTTCTTCCTACGGTATCTTCCAAACTCTTTTTATCGTTCAACCATAAATGTGGCAAATTTGGGCCTACCAGTACCAAATCCCCTGCTTTAAAGCTGGAGGTGTGGTCTCCTATATATCGAATTCCCTCGCTTTCAAGAATCAAGGTCAACTCCAGTTCAGGATGAAAATGCCACGGATGATCAAAAACAGGAAGATCTATATAGGTGCATCGAAATGGTGTTTCTTCATCGAATATAATTTTGTAATAAGATGCCTTCATTCAAGATTTTTTTAACCCGGATAATGCCAGGACAACCTAGCGCCGTTCCATTGGGCAGTGGATTTATTTAGTGTCATGAATCCTAAAAGAACCTGGATTCCTTTGTACTGCCCAACCAAGACTAAAATAATCAAAACTTCATTTCAATGTTAATATTCATTCAAAAAGTGTGGCAAGGGAGAAGGTTTACCAACAAATGAATATCAATTCGTATCCTGTGGTAAAACGTACTAAAGAATCAATACACTAAGAAATGCCTTTTCGGATTCATGGCCTTGAGGGTTTTTAACGCCTGGTCCCGAGTGCTTTTGGTGGCTCCACTTCCACAATGTTACCTATCCAAAAGCATTAGTTACATATTAAAAAAAGCCTCTGGGTGCCCTACTGCTACCTTTGAGGTATCGTTTTGCCTTTCACCTTTTTTTAAGGCGTTTTTCCCAAACCGGATACTAGGTAAAAAGCATTTTGTCGTAGTATAATTACAGCTCTTTCTACTTAAAACATCCCGCTATTCCCGCATGATACCAATTATGCAATGTGTATTGGCTTTTAGGGCAATCCAATTTACCTTAATGGTGTTATGAAAAAGAACGCAATGAGCGAGGTTGTGCAACAGCTTGCTCCAAAAGCGTTGTGAATGTTAGTATATACTACCACCCTACACCCTACACCCTACCCACATCCCTATTTATAAGGTAAAAGTTGCTTGGGTTCGTACTCCAAACAACTTTAGTGGCTATGCAGACATTCATAGTTGAGAACCGGAAACGACGAATGGAAAACATTAAATAAAAAAGACAAAATCAAGATTATGAAAAACAAAAAATGAATTGTTCTCTAATTTTTTAAATCTACTATACCATGAAAACTAAAGCCACTTTTAAAATGGGACTTGTTACAACCTTCGTTTGCCTATTGTCCATTATCCCCTCCAATGTGGGGTGTTCCAATGATTCAAAGCAAAACTCACAGGAAATGCTGAATGACCTTGTCGGTCTATGGGGAGAACTATCACCTTGCGAATCTTGTTCAACGATCAGATTCCAGAGCGATAGGACAATTTTGTGGAACCTTAAACCCCACGATACTTTACGGATGTCCTTTACCATCGTAAACACTTCTTCGATCAGGGTAACAAGGCATTGGAACGTAGGGGACGAAAGAGTAACGAACTTGGTCAATGTAAATTTTAGATCGAAGGATACGCTGGAGCTATCACAGTTCATTGTCACTGATGCGCTCAGCACTACCGGATTTAAAGATATCGTATTAATAAAACAATAACCTTATAAAAAAACCAAAATCTTATGAAAAAACTAAACTGCACGCTCATACTTTTATTTTGTTTCCTTTTCAACTATTCCCAGGAACATTACTACTGGTATAAGAATCAAAAAATACCTTTAAAGATTAATACGGGAAAGCACTATTTAACATTTTTGAGTAATTCAGGTCAACAGCAAATGGCCAGTTCTTTGGGGATTGAATCCTCAAAGATTGTACGTTTTGGTACGTTGGATGCTTCGACCAACATCAACGAGGACATAACGGTTGGCAAGTTCACGAACTGGTGCTTTATGGAAGGTTCCGCTCCAACCGGAATTCAAAAAAATCGCGAAATTACATACACTTCCCCGTTCTTTTTTACCGAGGACGGTATTGAAGCTGGTCTATCACACCTTTTCTATGTAAAACTAAAGGAATCGAAGGATATAAAGCTCCTTCAAGAAATGGCGGAGAAATATGGTGTAAGGCTGATTGGGACTAACGTTTATATGCCATTGTGGGTCACTCTTTCGTGTTCCAAGGATTCAAAGGGAAATGCACTTGAAATGGCGAACCTATTTTATGAAAGTGGTAAGTTTTCCGCATCACAGCCCGATTTGATGACCGATGATGGCTGGCTATGTACCAATGATCCATCATTCAATAATCAGTGGGGGTTGCTCAATACTGGGCAACATGGTGGCAACGGATTTTTTGACATCAACTATTGTGGGGCCAGACAGATTTCTACGGGAGATGCCGGTATTACCGTTGCCGTTCTTGATGAGGGTGTTGAAATGAACCATCCTGATCTACCAAACATGCACCCCATAAGCTTTGATACGACAACCTCGACCTCTCCCAGTTTAGTACGGGGAGCTCATGGTACTGCCGTTGCTGGAATAATTGGTGCGAACGATAACACCATAGGTGTCACGGGTATCGCCCCGGATTGTCAGATCATGTCTATAAGTAATCGGTTGAGTCCATCGCCAGCCAGCCGTATGCGAAGGGCCGATGGCATCAATTTTGCCGTTAACAATGGTGCGGACGTGATCAATAACTCTTGGGGATCTCCTGTACGATATCCAGTCATTGACGATGCCATTACCAATGCATTCACCAATGGAAGGGGTGGCAGGGGTTGCGTTGTGGTTTTCGGCGCAGGTAATGATAATGGGAGTGTCAATTACCCTGCAAACTCGAACAACGATATTTTAACGGTCGGTGCGATGAGCCCTTGTGGGGAAAGGAAAAATCCAAATTCATGTGATGGCGAAAATTATTGGGGGTCCAGTTTTGGCTCAACATTGGATGTTATGGCCCCAGGTGTATTGATCCCTACTACCGATGAACAAGGAAGTGATGGGTATAACACCGCGACGGGTGTAGCAGGGAACTATAATCAAACTTTCACGGGCACATCTGCCGCTGCGCCCCATGTAGCCGGATTGGCCGCATTGATACTTTCCGTGAACCCTGATATTGATTTTTCAGAGGTCAACAACATTATTGAGAGTACGGCACAAAAAGTTGGGGGATATACTTATACCACAACAAGTGGAAGACAAAATGGTATATGGGACCATGAGATGGGCTATGGCCTTATAAATGCCGAAGCAGCCTTGCAGAAGGCAAGTTTTAGCATCAATGGTGCAAACGGTTTTTGTCCTTCCACAAGTTTTTCCATCAGTCCGGAACCGGGCAATGGGGTAACAGTTAGCTGGTCGGTCAGCCCCTCTAATGCCGGAACGTTTTCGACAAACGGACAGGCCACTACTTTTACCAGAAGTGGCAGTTTTACTGGACAGGCCACCATTAGTGCACAAATAGTTGGTGATAGAACGGTAACGGTCACAAAAGTTGTCAAAGTTGAAATAACTCCTATAAATAGCATAGACTTTTCCAATGGTTATGACGGTCAGGATTATTTTTGCACAAGCCATTATGGCAATACCTATCGAATTTATCCCAATAGGCCCAATACGACCTATCAATATAGGCTTCGGAGGTATCCGAACCTAAACGTGGTCTACACCTCTCCTACAGGACAATTCAATACGGGAACCATAACCTATATTCCACCAACAGGATTCTATGAATTCCAGGTGAGGTCTACGAATCCTTGTGGGTCAAGTACATGGGCTGGCTATGAAGTTGAATATATCGATTGTAGCCAAGGTGGTGGAGAGTTTTTGTTTTCCGTTTCGCCAAATCCTGCATCATCCGCAATCAATATAACTCCATTGTTAGAAAAAATGTCCTCGGAATCCGAACTTCTTGACGGTCCCGATGAAATTACACTGACCCTATTCGACTTCAGTGGCCAGCCTGTACAAACCCGAACGACAATGTCCAATTTGGAAAGCAAAATGGACGTATCCCTCTTGAGAAAGGGAATGTATTTCTTAAAGATTGTGGGTAGGAAAGAAAACGAGACCCATCAGGTGGTCATTGAGTAAACATATCATGTTCACTCGTTTTGAAAAGATATGGTCATTTTTTTATGACTATGTTGGTAGCCGTTTGAACACCAAAAAGAGCAATATAAAGACCTGTAAACCTGAGTTTTTTTTAATGTTGAAGCACATCCAATAGTTATCAATCCCATTAAATTAAAACCAATATGAATTAATGGGAAAGTCGAATAAAATATTAGCGATTTTTCCTTTCTTGATTAGTTATTTAGGCTTTACCCAAGACACTAAACATCAAATCATTTTGGATAGCCTTGTGTTCGATAATCGACAGTTGGATTCAATATTCACAGGGAGCGTTAAACTTATCCCAATAATGTAATGCTTCGGGGGTTTTTACGTCTAAAAGCACATGTAAATCGGGGTGCTTTTTGCACCAAGTATAACAAATAGATAGGGAAAGTAATCATGAAAAATACAAAGAAGCGAATTCATAGGAACAACGCGATCATGGATAGGGTATTGGCCCGTCACGAAAGCTGGAAAAACCACCGAAGGCATACCGCACTGAAATTAATACGGTTTTCCTAAGGTTAATGTAATGAATTAGAAAAAAGGGGGCGGAAGCCCTCTTTTTTGTTTACGATCGTTTATGTGAACTATGCATTACATCCCATAAAAAGCATGGGATGGCCAATAGGCCCATTGAAAACCTTAAGTAACTATCCACCGCTCCCTAGCAGGCCTGACAATTGCACCTCTATCTACAACGGCAGTAATTAAAGCTCCCACGCTTCTAAACGCCCTATTGTTCCCATATACTACCAATTATGCAATTTATATTGGCTTTTTGGTGGGACCCGAATTAATTTAACGGCTCATGAAGAGCGTACGATGATTAAGGAAAGTGCAATTCCCTTAGGCCACAGTTTCCCTGCCCTCCCCTTTTGTACCATTAGGATTTTACACTTGAGTTGAACGCTTTTTTTAGGACCCATGTGATTCAAGGATTACGGGAACATCGGACAATATGGTATCTCCCAATTCATAAGCCATGCATTTTAAAACTAATTTTAGCCCCATGAAACCCAAAATCACACTCATTTTCATTTTTAGTTACGCAATCCTGGGAAATGCACAACAATACAATGAGGCGGAACGGATTGAATACTCGCAGTACATGTACAACTCTTTTACGGTAAATCCCGGAATGACGGGGATGGAAGGAACACCCAATTTTACCATTAATTACCGCTCTGAGCTACTTCGGGACTTTAACCACTACAAAAGGGAATCTGCCATGTTCAGTTTGCCCTCCAAAAGAAAGAACATGGCGTTCGGGTTTTCCATCATAAATGATGAGTATGATGATATGCAACATACGTACTTTGATCTTGCCACCGCTTATGATCTTAAACTGAACGAAAAATCGAACTTGTCATTCGGGATAAAAGTCAGGGGCAATTTATTGGACCATCGTTTTCCTGAATCCAATTCCCAACCTTTGCAGGATTTTTACAATAGCTTGGTCAATAGGTTCGTATTCAACATTGGGGCAGGTGCCGTATATAGTGATGACTGGTTCTTTGTAGGCCTTTCCGTCCCCAGCTTTTTAAATACCGTACATTACGATATTTCCGAGCTCCAGGTCGATACCCGACAACTCCCCATCTTATTTAACACCGGGTATGTTTTTCTATTGAGCAACGATATCTCTTTTATGCCCATGTTTTATACCCGTATTCAAAATGAGGAAAGCACCGATATTGATATTTCCACCAACTTTTTATTTCAAGACAAGTTTGGACTCAATGTGGTATATCGATGGGATGACCACTATGGGGTGTTTGCCAATTTTCAGATCTTGGACGCCGTCATGATAAGCCTTGGCTATGGCAATCAAACCAGTTTAAGGACCGAAGGCCTGGCCGCCAATGATGGTATTTTTCAAATCACCTTGCGCTATGAAAATATATTGAAAAGGGGCGGGAAATTGTTTACCCGTTTTTGATGGCTCCCAAATGTATTCGCGTTAGGAATCCCGATGTCCTGAGCAACTTATAGCTTAGCACATTAGGTTGCCCAACAACACAATCCCTGCCCGACTTTGGCGACCACTCCCGAGCGGCCTTCTGCTTTAGAGCAGGAAAAGAATCGTCCTTTCCGGTCAGTTCTTGTCAATGGCATACAATTGATACGGCCAGGGATAGCCGTCTTCTGGGGTTTGGTCTTCATTGATCCAAACAACATAAAAAGGCGCAGGGTCATTGTTGTTTTCCGTGGCAACAGGTTCCCAGTTGTCCGATCCCGCCACATCCAAATCCTCAAAAGCAATATAACCCCCGGGTTCATTGGCCTGGACACTGGTGGCAGAATCTTGAAATCCATCCAATGCCAAAAAGGTGAAAGTTGAGTTCTCGATGGTATCCAGATTAATGGCGTATCCCAGTTCCAGGACATCCCTTAGCTTAAAAGCGCGAAGGTTCTTGGGCTTTTCGAATACCGTGTCGTAATAACCGATCTCATAATTCATCAATGCATTGAACATTTGATCTCTGGAGAGTTCGTTCACCTTCACATCGGCCCGATTGAAAATCAGGATTGGATTACTTGTTGGGGCTTCGGCGTCTTCGCTACAGGAAGTAAAAAGAAAAAGAAGTGGGAGTACGACAAGGTGTATATTTTTCATGATGTTGTAGGGGTATGTTATTAATGAATGTTGAATTAAAATTTCAGTAAACCGTATAGGGAATACTGGAACCTCGCCATTGCATTAATGCCCCTACGGACTTCCATAGCATATGCACAAACTTTAAATGCATCGGATGGCATCCTCTTCTTTTTCCATAGTCTGACCCTATCCTAACGAAAAAAAGTAAAATGTCCAATCGCAACAAGCGTGGTGTAATAAATGGGACCGTTCGTAAATAACAGGCACAAAAGCCTTCCTGAATATAAAACACCAAGGATTGAAATCCAGGGCAAGGGAACATGGTCATCTACAGTACGAAATCATGTCCCGTAGATTCCTGGTTGAAACTTGCTGAATTCCCACTTATTTCTACATACGCCCACTTATTACTAATATTTTTTATCTGTACAGAGATTTGGTGACGTTTGTCGGATTAGTTGATCATACATAGCATGAATTCAGTTTTAAACTCCCAAGATTAGAAGCGAATATTGATTATTGACTACCTCCTTGTTCTAAAAAACTTTCATTCCAATTAAAACCCATTCCCATGAAATACCTTTTTTCATTCGTGTTGTTGATTTTAATGGTTCTCGCCTGTGGTTCCCGGACAGGAGAACCCAAAAACACTGCTTCCCCAAAGACAAGTGCCCATCTGGAGAATCCCAACATCAGTATCCAGGTAGATGGTTTTGGGGCCGGTCCAGTTTATTTGATCGGTTTTTTTGCCGATTCCCAATATCGGGTAGACTCTACCGGCATGGATGCCAACGGGAAAGTGGTTTTTCAAAACGACACCCCATATAAGCCAGGGTTTTATATGGCTTATTTTGACAATGATAGCACCTTGCAACTGTTAGTGGACAAAGACCAGACCTTTAGTATGAAAACCCAAGCCAATGATTTGGTGAAGGCCATGGTTGTAGAGGGCAGTCTGGACAATGAACTGCTTTATGAAACCCTAAAATATGAAATGGGCCATCAAAGAAAAATCCAGCCCATTACAAGTCGTTTGAAGGCTATAGAAGAAACCGATTTAAATTATGCCTATTTAAAAACGCAACAGGAAAAAATCCAACAGGAGCGTCAGACGTATCTGGACGACATATTTTCCAGGAACCCAAACACGTTCTTTACCAAATTCAAAAGAGCGGGACAAAATCCAATCGTGACGGATATCCGTCGTTTGGACGGCACTTTGGACAACGCCACTAAAGTCCATCGTTTTCGGACCCAATTCTGGGACAATGTCGATTTTAGTGATGAGCGCCTCTTGTATACCCCAGTGATTGCCAATAAATTGAAAAGGTATATGACACGGTTGACCCCCCAACATGCGGATTCGATCAATAAGACCGCCAATCACCTGGTGGGAAAAGTGTTGAAGTATCCTGAATATTTCAAGTTCTTTGCGAATTGGATTACCCTAAACTACGAACCTTCCAAGACCACATTGATGGATTCAGAGGCCGTTTATGTGAATATGATCCAAAACTATTTCACCCATGATCGCGCATTTTGGTCAGACTCCACCTTAATAGACGCTTTGCAAAGGCGCGCTGGGGAAATGGCGGCCAGTTTAGTGGGTAAAAAAGGACCCAATGTGGTGTCAACGGATGTAAACGGGAAAACAAGGTCGATTTTGGAACTCAAAGCGCCTTATATCATTGTGTTCATGTACAATCCAACCTGTGATCATTGCATAGAAGAAACACCCAAATTGATAACATTTTATGAGGAATGGAAGGGTCGGGGAGTGGATGTATTCGGTATTGCCATTGATACCGATGATGCCGAATGGCGGGACTATGTCGCCAAAAGTGGTATGCCCTGGATCAATGTATTTGACCCTACCAATAGGTCCATCTATGGAAAATACTATGTCGATATTACCCCCGAAATCTACGTGCTGGATCCGGATCGGACCATTATTGCCAAAAATCTGCAAGTCCATCAAATTGCCGAGGTTATCAATAAGGATCGGACAAAGCGGGAGGAGTGATGGGTTGGTGGTTGTTGGTTGATGGTTGATGGTTGATGGTTGATGGTTGATGGTTGTTGGTTGTTGGTTGATGGTTGTTGGTTGTTGGTTGAGAGGGATTCATCATTCGTAATTCATCATTCGTGATTCATCATTCGTGATTCGTTATTCACTACTCGTTATTCGCTCGTCATTCGTAATTCATCATTCGGGATTCGCCATTCGTTATTCGCTGTTCGCTATTCGTGATTCGTCATTCGCTATTCGTGATTCGTCATTCGCTATTCGTGATTCGTCATTCGTGATTCGCTGTTCGCTGTTCGCTGTTCGCTATTCGTGATTCGTCATTCGCTGTTCGTGATTCGCTGTTCGTGATTCGTCATTCGCTATTCGTGATTCGCCATTCGTGATTCGTCATTCGCAATTCGCAATTCGCTACTCGTGATTCGTTATTCGTTATTCGTTATTCACTATTCGTAATTCGTAATTCGTCAATCATCATTCACTATTCGTTGAGGGTTATCATGCGGTTTGTTATGGGCATCCTCACCATCCCAATACGTGGAAAAAGACGTAAAACTTCAACTAAAAGCGGAGCGGACCTAGTTTACGCCTGGCAATCATTTTCTTGAGCTTTATCTTTTTTGCAACATGGGGCAATTCCATCAGTCTTTTGGGTACAAACCAAAATTCCGCCACTATGAAAAGACTGTTTGTAATCCTCTTGCTCCTATTTGCTGTAGTTTCCTGTAAAGTTGTATCCAAAACTGCCGGACTTAAAGAAATTGGTTCAAAAGGGTGGTACACCACGATTGGACCATTTGCTGAGTTTGATCCCAAGCATAAATCCGTTGACATTTGGGTTCCGGATACCATAGAAAAACCACCTGTTATCGTGTATGCCCACGGAGGGGCAGGTTTCAGGG
Source organism: Muricauda sp. SCSIO 64092 (assembly GCF_023016285.1). GTDB lineage: Bacteria > Bacteroidota > Bacteroidia > Flavobacteriales > Flavobacteriaceae > Croceivirga. The sequence continues at coordinate 4,817,705 of NZ_CP095413.1, read as the reverse complement.
AGGACGATCGGGCCCGTATTGACCTATTCCGAAGGAACGGATTTGCCACCATATCATTTGATGCCTATGAAATGAATGGGTTGGACTGGAATTTTGTCACCCGAAGGGTAACCAACATGGGGAAACAACAGCTTATCTGGGGGGTATTCCAGGGCGCGGTTGCCCATGCCGAAAAAAGTGGCCGATGGGATACCAAAAACATCTTCCTGTATGGGGCTTCCAATGGGGGTCGTACTGTACTGTATGCGGGAAGTGCATTACAAAACACTACAGTTCGTGGTATAATTTCCGAGGCTCCGGCAGCCACCGGATATACCCTGGGGGATTATGATATTCCCACAATCATTCCCTTTGGAGCTTTGGATACCTGGGCGGGAAAGTCGCCAACGGACTATGTATGGGAACGAACGTATCCTTCTTCACCAATATCCATTGCGCAATGGGTAAAATCCCTTCAGGAAAAGGAACGTCCGATCACGTTTGTTTTTTATGAAAATGCAGGGCACTTACTATTCGAAGGACCTTTGGAAAAAGTAACGGTGAGAAGGGGTGATACCATAGCCTTCACCGCATATCAGGGAGCCGATAAAGCGGCCTTGAAAAAGTATGAACAAGACGTTATTTCATTTGTAAAAAACAATACAGTTAAATAAAGGGTACCCCGTCTTAACCAGGATGCATACCCTGTAGGGCAACCCTAAGCCCAACTCCCAAGGAAAAGGCTTGGATTTCGCAGATGCCACCCTATTGTGTCAATTCAAGCCAATGCCCTTCAAGTTAAAGTCGAAAGTGCGCCATAGGGTCATATTGGTTTGTAATTCAATCTATTGCCCCTTAAAAAAGCCCATTTATTCCACTACTTCACCACTTATGCAGTCGTCTTTGCGACTACTATCCTGCATAGGTAACTTAAGGAATGTCCTACTACGGATACCATACCGCTACACATTGAAAAAGCGTTTATACTTATGGGCCATTATTTTCTTGGTTACTGCCAATAACTGCTCAAAGATTCCCGAAAACAACGATCCGATTCTTGGGATTTGGAGCAATGAGGCCAGGAACGAGGAAAATGGATATATCCGTCAAGAATGGATATTTAATGATGTATATCTGGGACGGTTTCACCAGTACCACAATTACCAACTCGTTGTAATTACGGATTTTGGCTGGTCCACGGAAGAGGGAGCCTATACCATCTCCTATCGCACGACCGATATGCCGGACGATGTTGTACATATGGAGACCACGGAAGATGTCAAAATACTGGTAGACCTTGAAGGAAAAATCCTTGCGCGCAGGGAATAGCTTTTTTGTTGTTCCTATTAAGGGAGGTTCAACATTAAACGGTTAGATTTCGTAGATACTTAGCCACCGAATAAAGATTTGGGTGTTCTTTTAAGTTCATCTCGAATCAGGAACCCAGCTTCCAAAAGATTTGCACAGCTACAAAATGTTTCATTGGTCCATTGGGTTATTTCATTTTTGTTTATGGCCGTCTCGTTTAAAAAAGCGAAAACTGGAGTAAGCTTCCAACCTAGTTTTGCCCCATAACATCTAATAAGCAAACAGAGATCATGAAAACATTGAACACTATTTTTATCATTTTTATCTTGGGAATCACCACATGTTCCATTATGATAATGGGAAACAACCAGGAAGTCAACCTCGAAATTATTGATGAAATTCCCGAGCCTGAATTCATCATCAATTTTGATGAATTGTTCCAAATAGAGGAAAACAGGAACTTATCCTTGGATGAAATTGAATACATTGAATTGGAAGGGGAAATATTGTTCTAACCAAGGAGTTCACCGCTTCAGTCGCTACATCAGGGATACATTTCAATCTATCCCTAAAAAGCCTTTGCATAGTTTCCAAAGGCTTTTTTTGTTTCCCGAATAAGGACCAGCAGTACGACCGCCGCAGAGCCGGGTCGCTCATGTATGTTTTATGATTCAGACGGAAATTGGATGCTACTGGAAGGGGTACGCAAAAAAATGAAGTGAAGCAACCAAATTCAAGTATAATTGTAAAGCTTACCTGCCTAAAATTGAGGTCATTATTAGTTTGACAATACTCATTTAATATCCACTACAAAAATTCAAAATGGCTCAGTTTTTATTGTCTGCTTTTCCGCTTTTTTTTCTTTTTGCACGCTGTAGGTCGTACGAAATCCCAACGGAAACAAATGGTCTGTTGCCAATATCGAAGTCATAAACCTCATCCTGGTTGGAATCGGCTAAAACATATCGGTTAAATAACGAATACCCTGCATTGAGATTTATTTTCCATGCTTCAGCAAAAAATCGACTATAGCTAAAATTTGCATTGAAGTTTACAAACTGTACCTTTTGTGTTTGTATCCCATTGAATTCAGGAGAGTTGTTACCGGATAAGTTGGCATTGAGTCCATAAATTTTTAATCCCAATTCAAAATTGTTCTTCAAATTCGGGCTGTACCTAAAGTACGTATTTGGAAAGCCTATTGCATATGAATATCGTTCGTTGAGCATTTGGTTGAAACGTAAATAAGGCAAAAGCCCCTGACGTCCGGAAATAGGAGCATAAATCAATCCAAAACCAAAACTGCTCCCCTTTTCCAAGGTACCCCATCTTTTAGTGGCAATAAGGTTGCCGTTGAGGAGCACATCGTTCCTGGACAAGCTGCCCTGAAGATTTGATATAAGCTGTGGATTGAAACGTGCGGTAAGCCGCCATCTTTTTTTCAAAGGATGGGAGTAAAGAATGGCATAGCCAATTTCATAAAATTCCTTTATATCAGAAAGTTCAAAGCTATAATCTTCATTGTAATCCAAATTATGATGGGCAAACTGTATGGAGTTCATCAAAAAGCCTTTACCCAGTTTTTGTGGGTAGTTTAACGTTATCCCTGATTTTTGATAATCAAAATCAGCCGAATTGGGCGAGAAGGTATATGTTGCTTCAAATAGATTATTAAGCTGTTGGGAAAACAATTGGCCTTGAAAAACTAAAAATGTGAAAAGTAAATATTTCATAAATCAAAAATTGAATATTGAATTGTCGGTAAGGGTTGTGGGAAGTTTAAAATGTCCAAAAAGGATTTAGAATTCTGATAAAGAGTTTGTTACAACATCATTGACATCAACTTTATCTAAGTTGTTTCTTTGTCTAATCGGTTTTTAGTTTTTTGGTCTTTTAGTCTTCCAAAACTTCGATATGGAATCCGCGATCTTTAACGATACCCATAATATCGGCTTCCGTTAGGTTTGTTTTTGCTTCTATTCTAAGTACTTTGTCACTATCTTCAAGGTCAATGGACCACCCCAAAATATCAGAGTGCTTATTCAGCAAAGGTTTTAAGTACCGTACTTTTTTCCTGGACGTGATGTCCGTTTGAAATAAAAGGAGGTGTATTGTACTTGAAATTTCAGTACTCGCATGTTCTAAGTTATTCTTGATAGTACTCATGATGGTTCATGTATGTTTTGTGATTTTGACCAAAATTAAAAGCTATTAAAAGGGACGTGCCCAAAAGTGAAATGAAGCAACCAAATTCAAACATAAAACACCCTAAAGTTCCACTAGCAGAAGTCTAAAAAGTTTTGAACCATCTGCTATGATCTCCCAACCCACTTGAAAAGAGTTCATTACGGCTACATTAGCTTTTTAACAGGGATGTGCATTCTACCATTCCGAACAAAATCCGGTTCCCTTTCTTTCCCTTTTGGTTTCACATTTGGTAGTGGAATTTTGTTGAAGACTCCCTTTACTTGTAATCAAAAAGGCAATGAACCAGAAAAAGGACAGGTATTTTTTAGAATCCTTTTTCAGAACTCGCAATAGCAATTGAATATTGAGTTCTTTTGACCAACGTGAGTTTCTCGACATCATTTTTTATCAACCAAAATCCGTCAAATTGAGTGGTTTTTTGTAATGAAATGAGAATAATTGTATCGAATAGGATTTTGCGAGAAAATTACTTGCCTACCTTGCCGGCTCTTAGGTTTGTATTATTAAATCGAAGTATCTTAAAAAAGAAAAGGATGGGTGAACTTTCTTGCCGGCTAGATAAGATCCATTGCCTGTATTAGTCCCATCCTTAACTTTTAGACTGCCCGGAACCAGTTGGAATTTTAGATATCAAGGTCTATTAAGAGTCTTAGTCCCCTGGCAATCATTAACCTAATTCAAATGTACAATGAAAAAAGAATTTATCGGTATTGACGTTTCAAAAAGTACCCTCGATGTATACCTCTATCATGGCAAAGCGCACAAAGTATTTGATAATACCCTCACTGGGTTCTCTAAATTATTAGCCTGGGCGAAAAGACAATTGAAAGAAACTGAACCTGTATTTTGTTTTGAGCACACGGGTATCTATAGCTTAAAACTTTGTGAATTTATGCAACAAAATCAGTTTACCTATTTTGTGATCTCTGGGTTGGAACTCAAGCGGTCTCTGGGTATTAAACGTGGAAAGAATGACAAGGTCGATGCACAAGCTATTGCGCGTTATGCCTTTTTGTTCGAAAAGGAGTTGACCCCCTATCAACTTCCGGCCACATCATTATTAAAGCTGAAGAACTTATTAACTTACCGTGCTAAACTTGTACGGCAAAGAACAGCCCACCTCAACCAAATCACCGAGCAAAAAAAAGTGCTGCAGGTATCCCCGGATGATCCCATACTTGTTTCTGCGCAACAGATCATACAATTTTTGACCAAGGAAATCCTTCAGATCGAAAAACTTATAAGAACTCAGATCCAACAAAATCAAGAAATCACTCGAACCTTTAAGCATATCACCTCTATCAAGGGAGTCGGTTTAATCCTGGCGGTAACACTAATCACCGCAACCGATAACTTTAAAGCGTTTAAAACCTGGAGACAATTTGCTTGTTATGCCGGAATTGCGCCTTTTGAGCATCAATCAGGAACGAGTATAAAAGGCAAAACCAGGATAAGTACCTTGGGAAACCGAACAATAAAAACCTTGCTATCACAAGCAGCAGCTACCGCATTACAGCATGATCCAGAGATAAAAATGTATTACCAGCGGAGGTTGAAAGCCGGTAAATCCAAAATGTCAACAATCAATGTGATACGTAATAAAATAGTAAGCCGAACTTTTGCCGTGGTCAAGCGGGACAAGCCATATGTAAATTTAGCAAAATATGCAGCTTGAAAATTTGGATAAACCTTAGAATACAGGCAGGTTTTTCGATACATTTTTGCCAGCGCAAAAACACTCAAAATGACGTAATTTTCTTAACATAGAAACTCACGTCAAACCATGCTTTTATTCCTTGAAATCAAGGGAAACGGTTTCAATTTGGCCGCCCCGAAGTACTTTTAGTTCGAAGGATTTTCGCTCATGCCGGCCTTCAGGTGAAGTTTCCCAGAGTTCAATAAGTTCTTCAAAAGATTTTCTGGTCAAGGTGAAATTGTTTACGGCAACTATGACATCCCCACCAATGACCAAATCTTTTCCATCAATGGAAATCCGTTCAAATCCACCTTTAAGGCCTGCAAAGTCGGCCGGTGAGAAACGCACTATGGATTCTACTAAAAGCCCTCCTTCAATAGGAACGTTCAACAACCAGGCCTGTTTCTTATCGAGCAAATAGCCATTTATCCCGGTCCACCTTCTTTTACCGTCCACGACCATCATCTTGGCCACATTGGAAGTGGCTGCAAATCCAATGCCTTGAAAACCTCCTGTTTCCGTGATGATATAACTGGAAATTCCTATGACCTCTCCATCCATATTGAACATTGGTCCCCCAGAATTCCCCTGGTTTATGGATGCATCCGTCTGGAAAAACTCGCTAATGGTAAAACCGGAGGTTCTGGTCTTCTGTTCTTCCCTCCCACTGATATGGCCTACCGACAACGAATGTTCCAACCCATAGGGCGCTCCAACAATAATTATTTGTTCCCCGATGGAAACTTCATCGGAATCTCCTAGCCTCGCAACCGAATATTCCTTTGGCATCCATGCAAGCTTGATGAGGGCTAAATCGGCTACAGAAGCAGACCTTACGGCCTTGGCCGGGATTTCTTCCCCATTGAGAAACTTGACCTTTATTTTTTCAGCATCATTTACAACATGGGCTGCAGTAAGAATGTTGCCGTCATTGGAAATTAAAACCCCAGAACCTATGCCATCATCCGTTGCCATCCGGTAATCTTGGGTAACCACCCGTGTTTCAGTATTTATGGTCACCACGGACGGATTTACATTTCTATAAAGTGAGGCGATGTCTTGTGCGTTGGCCGAAAAAGCCATACCCAGTAAAATCAAAAACGCAACAACTTGTTTCATGACCTAGTCGAATTAGTTCATCCACAATTTTAATTTGGGAGCCTTAGCTTTACTTACCACTATCTTTTCCTCTGGTCTTGGATCAATGTTCAAGATTAGTTTTCCGTTGAAATACAATTGGAGGTTCTGGATTGCACTGCGCTGAACAATATACTGCCTGTTGACCCGAAAAAACCGGTCTGGATCTATCTCGGATTCAATATCCTCGAGCTTCCTATCCAACAAATACCCCTTGTTAAGAAAAGTGACGGCCTTTACCAGTCCCGTGTCAACCACAAAATAGGCTATTTCCTTGACGGACAAAGGAATCAATGTATCACGTTGCTGCACCAAATAGGCCGTTTTATATGATTTTTTTTCCGTTTTTAGGAACTTTAGCAGTTCCTGGAATTCCCCTCTTGGACGATAAATTTCCTGGGTTTGCTTGAACTTATGGACGGCTTCCCTGAGTTCGTCCCCGTCTATGGGTTTTAGCAGATAATCAATGCTTTTTACCTTAAAGGCTTGTATGGCATATTCATCATAGGCCGTAGTAAAAATAATGGGAACATCAACTTTCACTTTTTTGAATATTTCAAAGGAGATGCCATCTGCCAAATGGATGTCCATAAAAACCAATTCTATTGAAGGTCCTTTTTCAAAGAATCGTATCGCATCCTTAACCGAATCAACAATCCCTTCAATTTGGATTGAATCTTCAATTTCAGACAACAGGTATCTTAGATTTTCCACAGCTGCCTTTTCGTCTTCAATAATCAAAACTTTCATTGCGTCGGTATTTTTACGGTAAAACAACCGTCTTCTTTTGTGATGGCAATATCCTTGTCCATATATAATCGAAACCTTGTGTTCAGGTTGCTCAATCCAGTATTTGTACTCTCTATGTTTCCCGTCCTTGGTTGCAGCTTGTTCTTTACAACTATCCAGGTTCCTTCATTAAAAATATTCACGCCCAGAGGGTTGTCCGTGGATATTTCATTATGCTTGACCGCATTTTCCACCAAAAGCTGAAGTGCCAAGGTGGGAATCTTGTTTTGATGGAGCAATGGATCAATCGCTATCTTGGCACTGAAGTTTTCATGATAGCGTTGGGAAATCAAAAAGATATAACTTTCCAAAAACTTGAGTTCCTTTTTAATTGTGATAAGTTCCTGATCTTTGCTCTGTAGGATATAGCGGTAGAGAAAAGAAAGTTTGCCTATGAACTCGACTGCTGCCTTTTTATCTTTCCGTACCAGGAAACTCAGGGAGTTTAATGAATTGAACAAAAAATGGGGATTGATCTGGTTCCTTAGGGCTGCCAGTTCACTCTCTAGGCTTTGTTGCTTGAGCCTTTCTTTTTCAACTGCATCTTTTTTGGATTGATTACGGAGTACGATCATCCTACTTACCACCAAAAGCACTAACATCACCAAAAAATACACAAAGATATTCAGGTTTGATGTCAGGGTAGATGATGCATTCGAATTGATAATGACATCAAAATAGTTGAAAATACTGGTCCAAAAGATAAGGATTACAATGCTTGCCATACTTGATTTCAAGAATTCCTTCTTCCTAAACCATTTCCGGTTCCAATCAATATTAAGCTTCAATAGCACAAAACAAAAACCAAAGATCGATAGAAACCTGAAGATGGTGTCTTTTAGCGATACCTCCAATAAGCTGCTCGCCACGGAATACCCATCATCAAAAAGAAATACTATCCTAGGGACATTCACCAAAAGTGAAAAAATAATGGAAACTACCAGTATAAGTCTTGTATTCTTCATAATATCAAACCTTTGATCAGGGGGTTTTGGTCATGGTACAGGTATACCTTACATTTTCCTTTTCCAATCCCACATAATAATCTCCTCGCTAGGACACATCCATTGTTTTTGACTTATTTGTTCCTATTCTCCATCATTTTTTTCTGTACCTCCTTTTGTACATTTAAATATACTTCATATTGGTTCGGAGACAGCAGTGACTTCATTTCACCGTTTTTGTTTTTTTGTATCTCCGTAAATGCGCGGTATTTTCCCAATCTGGATTTTGAACTGTTCCTGAGGGTCTCGAACTGTTCTCGATAGCGGATTGATATCTCAATGAACTTTGGTTCCTGGTCCTGGGAAAGATCCAAACGATCCAGGTACTTCGAAAATTCCTCGGAATAATTTCCCTTTGACGTTTTGCGTAGCTCAGTATTTAAGGACTTGTATTCCTTAAATTGCTCATTGGTCAACAGTCCTTCCATCTCGGAATCCTTTTGTAACTTAAGTTTTTGGATTTCCTTTACTTTTTCCGTTTTTGATAACCCACTTTCCTTAATAAACCTATACTGTTCCTCATATTGCTTGGTGATTTCACGGTAAGACATTTTTTGTTCCTCGGTCAAGTTCAATTTTGTATAATACTGCTCGAACTCGTCCTGCACTTCATTTTGTTGCGCTGTTATAACTGTGCTGAATACCATTAAGATAATTACCGTTATGTTTTTTAGTGTTTTCATTTGATAAGTCATATCTGTTTTATTATGCTTCATTTTCTATTTTACCAACCACTTTATAACCCTTACCCCCTACGGTCTTGATTTTTTTGTAAAGTGTTTCGCTGTACTGGTAATAGGTTTCACCATCAATCTTAACTTTTTCGGCTTCCTTGGGGAGATCATACACTATGGCATTCAACGGTGGTTGGACAATTTTGTAATGCCCACCGTTCCTAACATAAAAATTCCCTTGGTGATAATAATACACATCAGTCCCTACCACGACTTCCGCATAACCCTCCGGAAGTGTTGTGACGGTGATACCTATGGGCGGATTTACGATTACATAAGCTCCATTATAATATCGGTAGTACAAGCCCCCATAGTAATGATAGCTAAGTCCACCGTGGGTAACCACAACTGCCCTGGGAGGCAAAGTCCTAACCACTGTAAAACTGGGAACGGGACGCGTATAGACCACTCTGGGACCAGTTCGCAGAACGGTATTGTAGGGCGTTCGTACGATAACCCTCTGGGCATTGCCGTTTCCTGTAAAAAACAACGCTCCCAACAAGCTTAAAATAGTAAAAATCCGTTTTGTTTTCATTATAAATTTTCGTTGTAATTATACCCACAAAACTAGGTTTGCCCAGGCAGTCACTGCGCATTATCCAAATGAAGTGTCCAAAGTTGCAAGTGAACCGGTCTTAATATTGGATGGAACAAAATTCTTAAGTCGGTTATGGAAGCAATATGTATTTCTTAAGTTATTATCCGGCGTTTTCAATGTTTGGTCTCCTTTCTAAAACACTACTGAAAAATAGTAACAGTTGCATGCTGAACAACTATACGTATTAGTTTAAAACCTCATCCAATGTAATATCAAAAGAGAAGGACTGAGCCAGATTGGTCCAGTTTTCCAGTCTCCAGGTATTATGGCCTTTTTCCCACATTGTTTTTATTGATTTCAAAATTTCTTTAGGACTTTTTTTTCTAATGTATGAAAAGAGCGGGAATCCCTTGGAAGAATAATAAATACAAGGGCCATCATTGCGAATAGTGTAATACAAACAATATGTTAACGGCTATTTTTAATACTATACTTTGGATAATTGTAAGTAATTTCGCCGCCTCAAAATTTGAAGGCATGGAGTGTTTGGAACTTAACCCAGCACATGATTTTACCCAATGGGAAGATAAATACGTAAGGGAGCTCCATCTATTGGAGTTTAGTGAATCCCTTGGCAATGCCGTATTGTTTGAGGACAACACCATACGGCTATGGAACCTAAAATTGGATGTTGGGGAACGTATTCCCTTTGTAAAGAACAACAAAAACTATTCTTGGATCTCAGAAACCGATGCCCTTTTAAAAAGTAGATCGGGGAATGGCCGGGTAAGCTTGATCAGGGTCAATAAGGGCGATACCAAATACTTCGAGAATTCCGGAAAGGATTACATCAATGACTTGGAAAACCTTGGTGAGACCGTAGTCCTATTTAAAGTCCTGGAATACAAACAGGGGTTCCATGATCTATTGCCTTTGTTGAATTAAGCCCAGCTTAGTTCCCACTACAGGTATCTTTCGATTTATTTTTGATCGGGTGTTCCTAAAATTGCCATTAATGGTTAACTTATGGCATGAAGAATACCATCTCATTTCGCATTGCGGATTTTCTTAAAAGGTATCCTCCATTTTCCAATTTGTCCGTAGTACAATTGGAAGCCTTATCCGAAGAAGTCTCCATTAGCTACAAAGAAAAGGACAGTCTGGTCTTTGAAATCGATGAGTCCGCTCACGACCAGTTCTATGTGGTCCATAAAGGTGCCGTAGCCCTTTGGGATACCGCGGAAAAGGTCATCTTGGATATATGTGACGAAGGGGACATCTTTGGTTTAAGGCCTTTGATGGCCCATGAGAACTACAGGTTACGGGCAAGGACACAGGAAGAAACCATTCTTTACGCCGTTCCGATAGCTAAGTTCCGACCATACATCAAGGAGAATAGAAGGGTTGCCGACTTTTTAGTGGAAAGCTTTGCCTCAAATACCCGAAATCCTTACGATAAAAGTAACAGGGGCCAGTTATTGGGAAATGCCGATCAGTTCAATCCCAGGAATGAATCGCGATTATTGGATTTACAGCCTGTTGAATTTTCAAAGGGTATCGTATCCGTTGCCCCGGAAACGAGCATCAAAACCATTGCCCAAAAAATGACTTCCAGAGGAATTGGTGCAATGCTCATAGAGCAAAAAGGAATGCCCATTGGGATCATTACGGACAAAGATCTAAGAAATAAGATTGCAACGGGGGACCATTCCATTTCCGCCGAGGCAAAAAGTATCATGTCTTCCCCGGTGATCACCTATCCAACAAAGCTTACCATTACACAAGCACAGATGGCCATGATGAAGAGCAACATCAGTCATCTGGTACTGACCGAGGATGGCACTGTGAATACCAAGGCCATTGGCATCTTATCCAAACATGACCTTATGCTCTCCTTGGGCAATAATCCAGCCGTTTTGGTCAAGGCCATTAAACGTTCCAGGAGCGTTGAGGACATCAAACCCCTACGAAATGGGGTGATGAATTTGCTCAGGGGATATCTGGACCAAAATATCCCAATGGCCCTGACCTCCAAAATCATTTCGGAACTTAATGATTCCTGTATTAAGCAAGTGGTAAAACTGGCGTTGGAAAAAATGCCCTCCGAACCCCCGGTAAAATTCGCCTGGTTGGCCATGGGGAGCCAAGGAAGAAGTGAACAGTTACTGCATACCGATCAGGACAATGCCCTACTTTTTGAGGATGTGGCGGACGATGACTTTGAAACAACCCAAAAGTACTTTTTGGAATTGGCAAAATACATCACCAATGGACTTAACTTTATTGGGTATGAGTTTTGTCCGGCCGATATGATGGCCTCCAATCCAAAATGGTGCAATAGCTTTTCCGGCTATCAAAAAATGACCTCCAAATGGATTATGAACCCCGGACCTGATGAAGTATTGTTATCCTCCATTTTCTTTGATTACAATAGGGCCCATGGCGATAAGGAATTGGTGTCCAAATTGTCTCGACATATATTTGACACCGTTAAAAAATATCCCATTTTCTTAAGCCATTTGGCAAGCAGTTCGCTCATGAACCCTTCTCCCTCGGGCTTCTTTAGACAGTTCTTAGTAGAGCAGGATGGGGAACACAAAGACTTCTTTGATCTAAAACAACGGGCCCTTATGCCTTTGGTGGACGCCGCCCGAGTACTGATCCTACACCATAACGTCCCCGATATCAGTAATACTTGGGAGCGTTATGAGAAACTGGCAGAATTGGAACCCAATAACCAAGAGACTTTTTTGGCCTGCAGTTATGCCAGTAAAGCCTTGTTGCGCTTTAGGACAAAACAGGGCCTTCAAAACAATGATTCCGGTAGGTACATCAATTTGGAGCTGTTGAACAAAGAGGAAAAAATGAAACTCAAAAGAACCTTTAAAACCATTAAGGAAATCCAAGAGCTGTTGAATATCCGATTTATGGTTTCAAGAGTACGTTAAAAATGGCCGAAACCACCCCTACTCTTCCAGAATTCTGGAAAGCTTACGAAGCTTCCTTTCGTCAGGGACTCCCCAAAAAGGTCTCCGAAGCCAATTTTGTGGTTTTGGATACGGAAACCACAGGATTTGATCTAAAAAATGACCGGATTTTGAGTATTGGAGCGCTTCGGATAAAAAATGGTACCATAAAGGCAAAGGAGGCCTTTGAGGTATTTTTAAATCAAACCACCTTTGATGCCAAAACCGTGGAAATCCATGGCATCCTAAAAAAGGGAAAAGTAGCACGAATTCCTGAACTCGAAGGGCTTCAGATCCTTTTACGCCTTTTGGAAAATGCGGTTTTGGTGGCACATCACGTACGTTTTGACGTGGGTATGCTGAATCAGGCCCTCAAAAGACAGGGACTTCCCAAATTGATAAACCCGGAATTGGATACTTCGGTGCTCTTCAACAAAAGCCTGTCGAGGTTAAAGAGAAAGCAAGAGGGGCATTACAGTTTGGATGAACTGTCCGAGTATTTCAATATTCCCAAAACGGATAGACATACGGCCTTGGGCGATGCCTATATCACAGCCATTGCCTTTTTACATATTCTGGAAAGTTTACAACCTGTCTCCCTTGAAAAATTACTCAAAAAAGACAGGTTTTGGGAATTTTGGAAGTTCATTTAAAGGGCTTCCTCCATAATTTTCTCTACCACTTCAGGATTCAATAAGGTGGAGGTATCCCCAAGATTCTTGGTATCCTTGGAGGCTATCTTTCTAAGGATACGACGCATGATTTTTCCACTTCGGGTCTTGGGAAGTCCAGGGACAAACTGAATTTTGTTCAGTTTTGCAATGGGTCCAATATGTTCCGTAATCACCTGATTGATTTCCTTTTTCAAATTGTCACGGTCCCGCGATTCCCCGGTTTCCTTTAGGATCACATAACCATATAGGGCATTTCCCTTAATGTCATGGGGGTAGCCCACAATGGCTGATTCCGCTACCGCGGGATGCTCATTGATCGCGTCTTCAATTGGGGCGGTTCCCAGGTTATGACCGGAAACGATGATGACATCATCCACACGTCCGGTGATACGATAGTAACCAACTTCATCCCTTAAGGCCCCATCACCAGTGAAGTACATGTCCTTGAATGCAGAAAAATAGGTATCCTTATACCGTTGGTGGTTCCCCCATATGGACCGTGCCATCGAGGGCCATGGGAATTTAATGCAAAGTCGGCCATCTGTTTGGTTACCTTTGATTTCACTGCCATTTTCATCCATCAATGCAGGTTGTACCCCAGGCATGGGCAGGGTCGCATAGGTTGGTTTTGTAGGTGTGGCAAAAGGAATGGGCGAAATCAATATACCGCCGGTTTCGGTTTGCCACCACGTATCCACAATGGGACATTTCTTTTCCCCTACATGATCATTGTACCAGTGCCAGGCTTCTTCATTAATGGGCTCCCCTACCGTTCCCAAAACTTTTAGACAGGACAGGTCGTATTTATTTACATAATCGAGGTTCTCCTTTGCCAAAGCCCTAATGGCAGTTGGGGCCGTATAAAATTGTGTGATTTTGTGCTTCTGCACAACTTCCCAAAACCGTCCAAAATCAGGATAGGACGGTACGCCTTCAAACATTACGGTCGTAGCACCATTGGCCAAGGGACCATAAACAATATAGGAGTGCCCGGTTATCCATCCAATATCAGCGGTACACCAATAAATATCATCCTCTCGATATTGGAATACGTTCTTAAAGGTATAGGAGGTATAGACCATATACCCTCCCGTGGTATGCACCATCCCTTTTGGTTTCCCGGTCGATCCGGAGGTATACAGGATGAACAGGGGATCCTCGGCATCCATAATTTCCGCTGAATAGTCCCCATACGCCTCCTCCATTAATGGTGCCAACCATTCGTCGCGCCCTTCTTTCATCGTAATATCGGAGTTGATCCGTTTGGCGACCAATACACTTTCAACACTTGGACAATCCTTTAAGGCATCATCCACAATACCCTTTAGATCAATGGTTTTGGAACCCCTGTACGAACCATCGGAGGTCAACACCATTTTGGCCCCACAATCATTGATTCGGGTTGATAGTGCGGTAGAGGAGAATCCCGCAAATACTACGGAATGGACCGCCCCTATTCGGGCACAGGCCAAAAGGGATATGGCCAATTCCGGAATCATGGGCAGATAGACGACCACCCTATCCCCTTTTTTTATGCCTTTGTCCTTTAGTACGTTTGCCATTTTGCAAACCCTTTTGTGCAATTCCTTGTAAGTGATGTGCTGTGCCTCCTCTTCCGGATCATTGGGCTCAAAAAGGATAGCGGTCTTGTCCCCCCGGATATGGATATGGCGATCGATACAATTTTCGGTAATGTTGAGTTTGGCCCCCTCGAACCATTTGATTTCCGGTTTTGAAAAATCCCATTCCAGGACTTTGTCCCATTTTTTTCTCCAGACAAAGTGCTCCTCAGCAACTTCCTCCCAAAAGTTTTCCGGATTACGAACTGATTTTCTGTATACTTGAAAGTATTCCTCTAGATGTTTTATGTGATAATTACTCATGTGGTTTGTTGTTTAAAGTTTCCTAAGTTATGTAATCTATATACTTGTTTTATTTCATCAATAATGGCCACATCATCAATGGTGGATGGAATGGGGTATTCCGACTTATCGGCAATATTTCTGAGCAGTTTTCTTAGAATCTTGCCCGATCGTGTTTTTGGCAACCGGTCTACTACGAGCAATTGCTTGAATGAAGCTACCGCCCCTATTTCCTTACGAACGTTGTGAATCACCTCTTTTTCCAGGTCCTTGGAGGAAATAGTGGTTCCTGATTTTAGAACCGCCAGACCTAATGGCCGTTGTCCCTTCAATTCACAATGAACCCCAAAAACGGCGCATTCCGCAATATCTGGGTGGGATGCCACAATTTCCTCCATTTCTGCCGTGGACAGCCTATGCCCGGCTACATTGATGATATCATCTACCCGGCCCGTTATGTAGAGGTATCCTTCCTCATCTTTATAACCACCGTCACCGGAGAAATAATATCCCGGAAATCTTTCCAGATAGCCAGCGACAAAACGTGGGGTATTGTTCCAAACATCCAATAGGCAACCAGGGGGCAATGGCTGTTTTACCAAAACATAGCCTTCTTCATTTGCGCCACAAGGCTGGCCATCAGTTCCAATAATATGGATGTCATATCCGCAAACGGGGAATCCAGCAGATCCAGGTTTTATTTTCTGAAGTTCCACACCTACCATATTCGCCAGCATTGGCCATCCGGATTCGGTCTGCCACCAGTGGTCTATCACAGGGACACCCAATTTTTCACTTGTCCACTCCAAGGTAGCCATATCACAGCGTTCTCCTGCCAAAAACTGATATTTTAAACAACTTAGGTCGTACTTTTTAAGGAAAAGACCTCCGGGATCTTCTTTTTTAATGGCTCGAATAGCCGTTGGGGCCGTAAACATTACCTTTACCTGATATTCAGAAATCACGCGCCAAAAGGTTGATGCATCCGGAGTTCGTATGGGCTTTCCTTCAAAAAGAACGGTACTGTTTCTATTCAATAAGGGGGCATAAACGATATAACTGTGACCAACGACCCATCCCACATCGCTGGCCGCCCAGTACACATCGCCTTCATCCACTCCATATACATACTTCATGGAAAACTTAAGGGCAGTGGCATATCCTCCTGTATCCCTTACAATACCTTTGGGTTTTCCCGTTGTTCCGGAAGTGTAAAGGATGTAAAGCGGATGTGTCGATGGGACCCGAACGCAATCGGTAGGTTCCGATCCTTTTACCAGCGTATCATAATCGATATCATAATCATGCCTGGGAATGTGGACGCCCAGCTTTCTGTCATAGATTACCACACTTTCTGGCTTGTGGTTGGCCAGTGCAATGGCTTCGTCCACAAAAGGTTTATACGGTATTATTTTTTGGACTTCCAACCCGTTGGAAGCGGTTAAAATGGTTTTTGGCCTGCAATCATCAATCCGTATGGCAAGTTCATGGGGAGCGAATCCGCCGAAAACCACGGAATGTATTATTCCCAACCTCGCACAGGCCAACATGGCATAAATGGCCTGTGGGATCATGGGCATGTAAATAATGGCCGTATCCCCTTTTTCCAATCCCATTTGTTTGAGCCCTCCAGCAAGTTTGGAAACTTCATCATACAATTGGCGGTAAGTGATATGGGCCTTGGTATCGGTTACCGGAGAATCATAATATAGGGCAACTTGGTTGCCATGGCCGGCCTCCACATGCCTATCCACGCATAAATAGCACATATTCAATTCCCCATCGGCAAACCAATGGTTCGCCCCGTTTGGAGCTTTTTTCACGATCTCCGTTGGAAAACGGTCCCATGCCAGTTGTTGGGCATGCTCCCTCCAAAACCCTTCTGGGTCTTGAATGCTCTCCGAATAAAAACTGTTGTATTTCATCATGGATTAGACTATCATTTTTTCTACATCGGTAATCACCTTTTTTATGGAAAAGGGTTTGGTCACATAACTATCGGCACCAAGTCCCAATCCCTTTTCAACATCGGCAGGTTTGCTTTTTGCTGATATAAAAATGACCTTGGTCCGTTTTAATTCCTTATTTTTTCGAATCTGTTTTAGCGTTTCATACCCATCCATCTTGGGCATCATAATGTCCAAAAGGATAACATGGGGCAATTCTGCCCTGGCGATTTCCAGTGCTTCGGTACCATCCCTGGCAATAAAAACCTGGAAATCCTTCTTTTTAAAAGCATATTCCAACGACATTACAATGTTGGGTTCATCATCCACTATTAAAATCTTTTTACTCATTTTGCTTTAGGTATCGTAAACACCAATCGTGCCCCCTTTTTAAATTTCCGATCTGC
Source organism: Muricauda sp. SCSIO 64092 (assembly GCF_023016285.1). GTDB lineage: Bacteria > Bacteroidota > Bacteroidia > Flavobacteriales > Flavobacteriaceae > Croceivirga. The sequence continues at coordinate 4,800,457 of NZ_CP095413.1, read as the reverse complement.
CCAAATAGTTCCATTGTGACTTTCCACAATGCTCTTACAAATGGCCAGCCCAAATCCACTTCCCTGGGGTTTCTTGGTATTCTGGTTTTTTGACTGATAGAATTTTTCAAAAATATAATTGTGGTCCTCCTGCGGTATTCCGCGACCATTGTCCTCCACGGCTATGGCAATTTCCTTTTTCTTCTCCTCCAGTACTATTTTTACCTTTCCGTTTTTTCCTTCCGTAAATTTTAGGGAATTGGACAATAAATTGGTAAGCACCTGAAGGATACGGTCCTCGTCATAGCGTCCCCCCAGGTATTCCGATTCCCTGAATTCCACTTGTATGCCTTTTTTTGTAGCTATCTGCTCAATGCCATTGACCGCCCTTTTTATGGTTCCGTTGATGTTCCTGGTTTGGATATTGAGCTCCGTGCGGTTGGAGGATAGCTTTTCCAAATCCAGGATATTATGGATCAGTTTGGCCAAACGGTCCGTATCCTTGCCGATGTTCTCCAGAAATTGTTGCCGTAGTGCAATGGGCATATTTTCATCCTCCAGCACTTCCGATGCTGCCTTAATTGAGGTAATTGGCGTTTTTAATTCATGGGCGACCGTATCCAAAAACTCGTCCTTTAACCTATCCTGTTGTCGCAGTTCTTCGTTGGCGGATTGTAATTTGGTCGCCATTTGGGACAACTCTTCGGACTTTTCCATCAACAACCTATTGTTGGCCTTGGTCTCCTTGCTTTCCTCCAAAATATGAAGGACCTCTACCAGACTAATGGGTTTTTCTTTGGAGACCGATGCCAAAAGAATTTTTGCTGATGCGCTACCGATGGAGCCCGTGAGCAGTTTTTCGGAAAAGTTGATCAATCTGGAATCTGCTTTCTCTTCTTTTTCAGAGATATTATACTTTTTATTGAAAAGGGATAAGGCCCTTTGCGTACGTTGTTCCCCCAAAAAGCGATTCAACAACCGTTTGATATCGGCCACATAGGCTTCGCCCTTCCAGACAAATGCACCCTCTTGAAGATTCTCGTAGTTCTCATGATGGACGAACATTTCCGCATAATTCCGTTCCCGATAATTGCCCTTGGCCCATAGGGAGAGGCCAACAAAGGACAAGGTATTGAAGCTTAGGCTCCATAAAAAGGCATTGCTCTCCGGAGTAAGGTACTCCAGTCCGAAAAGTTGGGATGGTTTGAGCCATGATTGCCCCAACAGCCCTTCTTCCAAGAAATCCGAAGCTGGGGATACCACATTGGCAATAATGGGAAGCAAAAGGGTATAGATCACAATTAAAATCCCTATGGCAATACCCATTTTTGCCGCCTTTGCCGTGCCCCTTCTCCAAAACAATCCCAAAAAGAACGATGGCGCCAATTGGGCAATGACCACAAAGGAAATCAATCCAATGGAGTAGAGTGACAACTGGGAAGAGAACTGGACGTAAAAAAAGTAGGCGACCGTAATCAATAAAAGAATGGCTATCCTTCTGATACCTTTGATGCTTTTGGCATTTTCCTCTGGATTGCCTTCCACCAGTTTTTTGATAAACCCATAGGGAATGATAACATTATTGCTTACCATGGTGGATAATGCCAGCGTGGACACTACAATCATGGAAATTACCGCGGAGAACCCTCCCATAAAGACCAAAAGGGCCAAAAGGGTATTCCCGGTTTGTAACGGCAATAGGAGTGAATAGTAGTCGTGGTTCACCGTTTCCGGTAATCTAAGGTTACCGGCCCAGGCAATAAAGATGACAAAAACGTTGAACAGCAATAAATAAAGGGGAAACATCCATATAGCCTTTTTAAGATGGTTCACATTGTGATTTTCAACCACGGCTACATGAAACTGTCTTGGCAACAGAAAGATGGCAAAAAACGAAAGAAGGATAGTGAACATCCAATTGAACCCATTTTCCAAGCCGCCAAAAGAACTCAATTGCTTGAAGTTTTCCATTGCCGAAGCTTTTTGATGGATATCCGAGGTTCCATCAAATAGAAAATAAACCACAAAAATCCCTATGACCAAAAAGAAGAACAGCTTTAGGACGGACTCCAGGGCCACTGTGGCCATAATACCCCTTTTGCCCTGGGAGGCATCGGTGGACCGCGTTCCAAAAAAGGCCACAAAAACCGCAATGAGCAAAGCAATGTAGAAAGTGGAGTCGTCCAGTATTCCAGTGGCCGCATAACTATTTTCACTGGAGACCAGGGCAAAGGTCTCCGAAACTGCTTTTAATTGTAGGGCGATATATGGAATTATGGCCAAAAGGCAGGTTAGGGTCACCAAAGCACCCAAAGGTCTGTTATTGCCATAACGCAGTGAAATAAAATCGGCAATACTGGAAATTTTATGCTGTTTTGAAATACGAATGATCTTTCGCATTAAAACGATCCACAGCGGTAAAGCGATTACCGGTCCCAAATAAATGGCCAGAAAGCTTATCCCCGATCTGGAAGCAATACCCACGCTTCCGTAATAGGTCCATGCGGTACAATAAATAGCCAACGAAAGCACGTACACGTACGGATTGTTCACCAATTTGCCGCTATGTTTCCTCTCCGCCCAATAGGCCAGGAAAAAAAGGAATGCCAAATAGGCCACAATAATCAATATCAACACATAATTACTCATAGAACTTCTTAAGAATACTATATGCCACGATACTGGAAACCAACCAACTTAAAAAAATGAAGACATAAAAGGCCGGAAAACCAAGAATTTGGAAATCTACATCAAAGATGGTAACAAAGGGGACGTTCCATAGCAGGAACAGCACCACTGCCAACACCACCAATTTTTGTTGATGCCTTTTTTTCATTTTCATTAGGGATCAAATCTTTTAAAATTACGAAAACGGTGCGGCAAAATATACCACACCGCTTTCCCGTAACCAACTAAATATCAATTAGTGCGATGAGGCTTCACCTGCACCACTTGGGATTCTAATGTTCTCGACTATTTCCTGTACATCCTCCGGTGGCTCTTCCGTAAACTTGTTGACCACCACGGCCACGATAAAGTTGACCAACATGGCTATGGTACCGAAACCTTCCGGTGAAATCCCAAACCACCAACTATCCTTTAGGCCAGCTACAGCTTCCTTGCCACCATCAAATATTCCGAATTTGAACTTCAACATATAAAAGAGCATCAATGAAATACCGACGATCATACCGGTAACGGCACCTTTACTGTTCATCTTCTTATAGAAGATTCCGAGGATTATGGCAGGGAAGAACGATGCCGCCGCGAGACCAAAGGCCAATGCCACAACAGCAGCCACAAAACCGGGCGGGTTTATGCCAAAATATCCTGCAATTACTACAGCAACAGCGGCAGAAATACGGGCGGCCCAAAGCTCCCCTTTTTCGGATAGGTCCGGATTGAACACATTTTTGATCAAATCGTGGGAAACGGAAGAGGAGATGACCAACAACAATCCGGCTGCAGTGGATAAAGCTGCTGCCAAGCCGCCGGCCGCAATCAAACCGATTACCCAAGCTGGAAGATTTGCAATTTCCGGATTGGCCAATACCATGATATCGCGATCCACTTTAAGTTCATTTACTTCTGGATTGGCCACGTATTGAATGACGCCATCACCATTTTTATCGTCATGACCGATCAGACCCGTGGTCTCCCAATTTTTGAACCACTGTGGCATGGCCGCATATTCCTTTCCACTTACCGTTTCGATAAGGTTGGTTCTTGCAAATACGGCTACGGCGGGAGCAGTTGTGTAAAGTATGGCAATAAACAACAGGGCCAAACCAGCCGATTTCCGGGCATCCTTTACACGTTTCACGGTAAAGAAACGTACAATAACATGGGGAAGGCCCGCAGTACCTACCATCAATGCCAAGGTAATCGCAAAAACGTCGATAAGACTTTTGGAGCCATTGGTATATTCCGCAAAACCAAGTTCCGTGGAAAGTCCGTCAAGCTTATCCAGGAGATAGGTCCCCGAACCATCGGACAAGGTACCTCCAAATCCTAGTTGGGGAATGGGATTACCGGTCATTTGCATCGAAATAAAAATGGCTGGAACCATAAAGGCAAAGATCAGGACACAATACTGGGCTACCTGGGTATAGGTAATTCCCTTCATACCCCCCAATACGGCGTAGAATAAGACAATGACCATCCCTATAATGACCCCTGTGTTGATATCCACCTCCAAATACCTGGAAAACACAATACCAACGCCACGCATTTGGCCCGCCACATAGGTAAAGGAAACGATAAGGGCACATATGACGGCAACAATCCGTGCCGTTTTGGAGTAATAACGTTCCCCGATAAAATCAGGAACGGTAAACTTTCCAAACTTACGTAGGTAGGGAGCCAGAAGGAGTGCCAGAAGTACGTAACCCCCGGTCCAACCCATCAAATACACAGCCCCATCATAACCCGCAAAGGATATGATTCCTGCCATGGAAATAAAACTGGCCGCCGACATCCAATCAGCTGCTGTAGCCATTCCGTTGGCCAGTGGGGAAACCCCACCACCTGCCACGTAAAACTCCTTTGTGGAACCGGCCCTGGACCATACTGCAATTCCTATGTAGAGACCAAAGCTCAGCAACACCAAGACATAGGTCCAAATTTGTACATCACTCATAATTCTTTGAAGTTTTAGTTAGTTAATCGACGTCGTAGCCGTATTTTTTGTCCAGTTTGTTCATTAATCGCACATACACGAATATCAAAATCACGAAAACATAGATTGAACCTTGTTGGGCAAACCAAAACCCGAGTTTAAATCCACCTATCTTGATGTTGTTCAAGGCATCTTTGAATATGATGCCCGCTCCATAGGAAACCGCGAACCAAATGATCAATAAAATGACCAGGTACCTCAGGTTCTCCTTCCAATACGCCGTAGCTTTTTGCTGTTTTTCTGTCATAATGTGTTGGTTTATTTTATAAGAATATATGTGTTTGGATTCTAAATATATTGGTAGATTCTGCACCTGCTACGCCGACTGTTCCCGTACTGTATTCGGCGGTAATTTTGGCAAAGTGCCCGTTGATAAAGTAATTCAGGCCTATACCAACTTCACTACTGTTTTCAGGGGTAAAGTCCAAGTCTTGGTAATTATAGGTCACATAGGGCATCAATTTGGCTTTTCTGAAAAGCAGCCCCACTTGACCGTGAAGAATGGTTCCAGAAGAGGGTACCAATCCTCCGGTATTGAACCCGTCGGTATCACCAAAATTGTAATTGTAAAAGGCTCCCAAGGCATTAATGGCCAACTTGTTATTTATTGGAGCATCATAAAAGGCGTCCAATGCAAAATGGGTAACTGACTCCCTTTCCTCCAAAGTGTTTACGGCCAATGCATCGGGATGATGGAAGAAACCTGCACCGACACTGAATACTTCTTTGGAACCTAGATATGAGCCCACGAAATAAGGAAGCTTATCTGACTCTTTGTCCAACAGGTCATATTTAAAATAACCTGCGTAATTCCATGTTCCCGTACCTACGTTATTGTCAACCTGAAAACTTGGTACCGTTCCCAAGGTTCCGATATTGTTTCTTGCGTTATTGACGGATATTCTATACCCAAGTTTTCCCAACGTACCTTTGGCGTAAATACCCAGATGACGCGCAAACTGGTCACTGGTAGTGATGTTGTTCCAAGGGAACAATCGAGCATCCCCATTTCCCGACCCTGGATTATCCAAGGTCATCATATTGAGTGTGCTTTGGTTTGTAAGTCTGGAAATTCCGTTCCAATAGTGCAAACCGGAACCGATATATAACTTTTCCGGAACGACCATGAACTCAGCCCAGGCATCGTGTAAGAACAATAAACTTCTTTGGTTATCTGTTTGGGAATTGGGATTGGCCGTAAGATTTCCAGCACCCAAACTGTTCAATCCAAAATGGGTCAATATTAAAAATCTCGGCGAAATCTGGGCATAGGCCAACATCCTTGACCTTCTAATGGAAAACTTAGGACCCTGTTGGCCCGATCCTCCTTCAAGCCACATTTGATGCCACAAGATAAATCGTATGTATTTGCTACCATCGTCATTAAGATTAACCTTTAGGGGTTTGTAAGAATGGTCCACTTCGGTAGTCTCATCTTGACCATATCCGGTAGATGTCATTAGAGTGGCGATTGCTATCACCAAAAAAAGAATTAATTTCTTCATTTTTATAGATGTTATGGTTTGTTATCTGCCCAACGAACATCCTAAAAAAATGGTCTAAAGAAAAAGTTAATATATTTTTATGCTAAATTATTATACTCAATCCCGGAAACGTTCCCATTTTATGAGCATGAACTTATCTCCCAGTTCGGTAATCAAGACTCCGGCACCTGAAATATTTTGGGGATTTTGGAAGTACTCCTGCAGCTCGGACGGATTTAAGATTTTGTATGTGGGATGGTACTGGGCATGGTAAGGCCGTTTAATATTGTACTTGCGCACCCAATTCATTACGGACACATGGGAAACGCCAAGGATGCGTTCAATTTCGCGATAGGTCAATCCTTCCAAATACAACTGTAGCGCCTTATTGACGTAATAGTCATCTATCTTCTTCCCCAACTTTCCCACTGTAAAAAAATAACCACAGGACTTGCATTTGTACCGCTGCCGATTTTTGATGATTCCAGCTTTAATGAACGTATCCGAATTGCAGTTGGGGCAGAATTCCATAGTGGATATATTTATTTAGCATAAATATATTAAATTAGCGATAAACAAAATAATTGTTCAAACATCTTATTTTAACATTTAACAAACAGTACGGAAAATCTAAATTGGAGGGACCTAGAAGGTATAGGGTATTTTAAATCAAAGAAGGAATTCTTGATCAACCAATGAGATGGTTTGAAAAGGTGTTCGAAAAACAAAGTAACCCAAATACAATGGAAGGGTTTGAACCTTAAGGGGATAGTTGGCCCAAATAGGTCGCAATGTTCAAGGCGATTCGCTCATGGATATTTGAGATGTCGGCCTTTTCAAAGGCTTCCCCCGTAATATTCTCGTACAATTCAATATAACGTTCGGAAACCGACTGGATGTAGGCATCACCCATTTCAGGCACGGTCTGCCCCTCCAGGCCTTGAAACCCGTTGGACAATAACCATTGCCGTACAAATTCCTTGGACAACTGCTTTTGCGGTTCCCCCCTGTCCTGTCGTTCTTGATACCCTTGGGCGTAAAAATAGCGGGAAGAATCCGGGGTATGGATTTCATCGATCAATACAATTTCCCCATCCTTGGTTTTTCCAAACTCATATTTGGTGTCCACCAAAATCAAATCACGTCCAGCGGCGATTTCGGTCCCCCTTTGGAACAATGCCCTGGTATACTTCTCCAGAATGCTATAATCCTCTTCGGACACAATACCCCTGCCCAAAATGTCATCCCTGGAAATATCCTCGTCATGGTCTCCTTTTTCGGCTTTGGTGGCCGGGGTTATAATGGGTTCGGGAAATGGATCGTTTTCCATCATTCCATCGGGCATTGGTACTCCACAGAGTAGGCGTTTTCCCAACCTATACTCCCGTGCCGCGTGGCCTGAAAGATATCCTCGGATCACCATTTCCACCTTAAAAGGGGTACAGGCCTTTCCAACGGCCACATTGGGATCGGGTGTGGCCATTAACCAATTGGGCACAATATCTTGCGTGGCCTCCATCATCTTTGTGGCAATTTGGTTCAGAATCTGCCCCTTATAAGGGATTCCCTTTGGCATGACCACATCAAAAGCGGATAACCTGTCCGTAGCGATCATGACCAAAATGTCATTTTCAAAATGATAGACCTCCCTGACCTTTCCACGATAAACGGATTTTTGACCTGGAAAGTGAAAGTCCGTACCCATTAGTGTATTGGCCATCCTAGAATTGGTTTTGGTGTTCAATATTCTGATAGGCATCAATGACCTTTTTCACCAACTTATGCCGAATAACATCCTTATCATCCAAGTGAATGATACTTATTCCCTTTATGTTTTTCAGAATCAACAGGGCTTCCTTTAGGCCGGAAATCACCCTTCTGGGCAAATCGATCTGTCCTGGGTCACCGGTCAACAAAAATTTGGCATTTTTGCCCATTCGTGTCAAAAACATCTTCATTTGGGCATGGGTCGTGTTTTGGGCTTCATCCAATATCACAAAAGCATTGTCCAAAGTACGTCCACGCATAAAGGCCATTGGCGCAATTTGGATGGTACCGTCCTCAATGTACTTTTCCAACTTTTCGGGAGCAATCATATCCCTAAGGGCATCATAAAGCGGCTGCATATAGGGATCCAGCTTCTCCTTTAAATCCCCCGGCAAAAAGCCTAAATTCTCTCCAGCCTCTACTGCGGGCCTCGTCAAAATTATCCTACGGACCTGCTTCTCTTTTAGCGCCTTTACGGCCAACGCAACACCAGTGTAGGTCTTACCAGTCCCAGCAGGACCAATGGCAAAGACCATATCGTTTTTGGAACAGGCATCCACCAATCTTCTTTGGTTCACCGTTTGGGCCTTGATCAACCTACCATTGACCCCGTGCACCAATACCTCCCCGCTTGAGGCCGAAGATTCATAATCTTCCTTGCTGTTACTGGTCAGCAATCGTTCTATGGCGTTCTCATCCAGTTTGTTGTACTTGGCAAAGTGTTCCGTGATCATATCAAATCGACGGTCGAATTCCTCAAGCATTTCCTCATCTCCATAGACTTTGACCTTATTGCCCCTTGCGACAATTTTCAGTTTTGGAAAATATTTTTTGAGCAATTCTATATTCTCATTCTGAAGGCCAAAAAAATCCCTTGGGCTTATCTCCGTGAGTTCAATTATAAGTTCGTTCAAAAAATCAATAATTAGAAGTTAGTGGGGTTAGGAAGAAATCCTGTTTTCCTTTTACGTAAATTTACCGACAAACTTAACCAAAAATCATTTTTAGCATCAAGAATTCTTTCAACAATCCTTTATGGCCATTATTACCCTAACCACTGATTTTGGAACAAAAGACCATTTTGTGGCAGCAATTAAAGGCAGAATTCTATCCCAGGTGCCCACTACCCAAATTGTTGATATTTCGCATCAGGTCTCGCCTTTCGACATTCACGAATGTGCTTACCTATTGAAATGTGCCTATCCCGAATTTCCAAAGGGAACGATCCATGTCATTGGCCTGGAATCCGAGGAATCCCCGGAAAACGAACATATTTTGGTCCTAATGGACGGTCATTACTTCATTGGTGCGAACAATGGTGTCCTCTCCATTATGGCCTCCGGCAAAACACCGGAAAAAATAAATAGGATCAGCCTACCGAGTACCAAGCGCAATTCTTTTCCCGAATTGGAGGTATTTACCCAGGTAGCTTGCCATTTGGCCAGGGGCGGTAAGGAGGAAGTGGTGAGTAAACCATTTGGGCAATTAAAGGACACTAAAGTAGTTGAACCCAGACCCTCAAACAATGGAAAAACCATTACCGGGAATGTTATTTACATTGACCACTACGGAAATGTAGTGACCAATATTACCAAAAGTCTTTTTGAAGCCTATCGCAATGGCCGTTCCTTTGAATTGATTGCCCGAAGACATAAACTCAAGGCCATATTCAATAGCTACAACGGGCTCATAGATTTTGAACTTCCAAAAAACCAAAGAAAGGGGCCCAGCGATTTTTTGGCGCTCTTTAATGCTGCAGGTCACTTGGAACTGGCCATTTTTAAAAGTGACCTCAAAACCGTAGGGGGGGCTTCCTCCCTAATTGGCCTTAACCAGCAAGATATCATAACCATTAATTTCTTTTGAATGCTGATTAGAATCGTAAAATTGTCCTTTAAAGCGGAAAATATTTCTAGTTTTGAGCTTCTTTTCGAGGAAACCAAAGAAAAAATACGAAGTTTTGAAGGGTGCATGCATCTGGAGTTATATCAGGATTTGGAGAATCCGACCACTTTCTTTACCTATAGCAAGTGGGAAGACGAATGCTATCTGGATCTATATCGACAGTCGGATTTCTTCAAAACGGTCTGGAGCCGGACCAAAAAACTATTTCAGGACAAACCGGAAGCGTGGAGTGTTACCCAATTGGCTTCTTTAGCGTAGAAAAATATGTTGGCCATTCTTAAAAAAGAGCTTCATTCCTTTTTCAATTCACCCATCGGTTATTTGATCCTCCTGCTATTCCTCACCCTTAATGGACTGTTCCTTTGGGTCTTTAGGGGAGGTTTTAACATTTTTGATTACGGTTTCGCGGATTTGGGCCATTTTTTCCTGCTCGCCCCATGGGTGTTCCTATTTTTGATTCCCGCCATAACCATGCGCAGTTTCTCTGAGGAAAGGAAACTGGGAACATTGGAATTACTGTTGATCAAACCCCTCACCAAGACCAAAATTGTATTGGGGAAATTTTTCGGGGCTTTGAGCGTGGGCGCCATAGCCTTGCTTCCCACCTTTGTTTATGTGCTTGCCATCTCCGATTTGGGCATTACCGAAGGGAATTACGATATGGGCGTGGTTATAGGTTCCTATTTTGGGGTTTTGTTTCTAATGGCACTGTATTGCAGTATGGGCATTTTCTCTTCGTCCCTATCCGAGAACCAGATATTCGCCTTTATATTGGGGGCCGCACTTTGTTTTTTGGTCTTTTATGGTCCTGAAGCCGCTGCTTCATTGACTTCAGATGGAACGACCCAGCAACTGATCAAAAAGATTGGGGCCAAGGCCCACTTTGAGGATATCGCCAAAGGGGTTTTGGATACACGGGATCTTTTTTACTTCCTAAGCGTAACCGCTTTTTTTGTCTTTTTGGCCATTGTACGATTGAAAAAAACAAACGCACTCAACTCATGAAAGGAACAAGTATCATTGGTGGGTTGCTGATCGTTATAATGATCAATGTGATTTCAAACTATGCCTATCAACGTTTTGACCTCACTGAGGACAAACGTTTTACCTTATCAAAAGCGGCTTTGGAGTCCACTTCACAATTCGATTCCCCCGTTGTGGTGGACATCCTCCTGGAGGGAAGCCTGCCCGGGGAATTTGCCCGTTTACAGAACGAAACCGTGCTGCTCCTGGAACAATTTCAATCAAGCAACAAGAACATTGTTTACAACTTGGTAGACCCTTTGGAGGACCCTTCAACAAGGGAACGGACGATTGGTGACCTTCAACGGCTTGGACTGAAACCGGCAAATGTGACCATTGAGGAAGGGGGGAAAATGACCCAGGAACTGGTTTTTCCCTGGGCCATGGTCAACTATAAGAACAAAACCGTAAAAGTTTCGCTGCTCAAGAACAAATTGGGTGCTTCTTCGGAGGACAGGGTCAACAATTCGGTTCAAAACCTGGAATATGCATTTGCCGATGCCTTTAAAAAAATAGGACTTACCCAAAAGAAGAAAATTGCCGTACTAAAAGGGAACGGGGAACTTGAAGATCGATATATAGCCGATTTTTTAACGGGCCTTAAGGAGTATTACAATATTGGGGCGATTACCCTGGATTCCACCAAGAACCATCCGGAAAGGGTATTGGATCAGCTTTTGGGGTTTGATCTGGCTTTGATCGCAAAACCGACCGAAGCCTTTACGGAAGTTGAAAAATATGTTTTGGACCAGTACATCGTGAAAGGGGGAAAGTCCCTTTGGCTTGTTGACCAGGTGGCCATGGAACTGGATAGCCTGTTCAATGAAAGGGGAAGTAATGTAGCCGTGCGCAGGGATTTGAACCTGGACGATTTTTTCTTTAAATACGGGCTACGGATCAACCCCGTTTTGGTCAATGATCTTTACAACACACCCATTGTTCTGGCCAATGGTGAGGCCAACGACTCACAGTACAATCCCCTACCCTGGGTTTTCCACCCCATGATTTTTTCCAAGGACAACCATCCCATTACCAATAACATGGAAGCGGTTCGATTGCAATTTGCAAATGCCATTGACACCTTGGTAAATGCCAATACCAAAACCGTACTCTTACAATCCTCTCCCCTATCCAAGGTGGAAGGTGTGCCGCAACAAATTGGTTTTGATCGACTCAATTCCCCCTTGGACAAGGAAGCCTACCCCCCAAATCCCGGTTTTCCGGTGGCGGTACTTTTGGAAGGGAAATTCAAGTCGGCTTATGTGAATCGGGTCAAACCCCTTACATTAAAAGATCCCATTGAAAATGGGGATTCCAATAAAATGATCGTTATTGCGGACGGGGATATCGTTAAGAACCAATTGCAGCAAGGTAGACCCTTGGAACTGGGGTATGATAAATGGACCAACAGCTTCTATGGAAACAAGGAATTTCTGGTCAATTGCGTCAATTATTTGCTGGACGATGATGGATTTATAAACATCAGAAACAAAAATGTGGCGATTCCGTTATTGGATGCGGAAAAAGTGGTGGAGGCCAAAACCAAATGGCAACTCCTAACTATTGGAATGCCAATACTTTTGGTGGTTCTGGGAAGTCTGGTCCAAAACTACCTTAGAAAGCGAAGATTTGCGGCTTAAGTGTTGATAACTAAGTTTCCTAAGCCAGCAGTTTTAAAATATATTTGTCTTTACCCGCTAGCGGTTTTTGGCCATGCGGATCAAGCATACATTTACCTAGAAAATACTATTGATGAAATTTATTGTATCCAGCTCCTATTTACTCAAGCAATTGCAGGTTTTGGGGGGCGTAATCAACTCGAGCAATACCCTTCCCATCCTGGATAACTTTTTGTTCGATTTAAGGCAAACCAAACTGATTGTATCGGCTTCCGACCTGGAGACCACCATGAATTCCGTTCTAGAGGTAGATTCTGAATCCGAGGGGCTCATTGCCGTACCTGCCCGATTATTGTTGGATACCTTAAAGACATTTCCAGAGCAGCCCTTGACTTTTGTGGTGGCGGATAACAATACTGTAGAAATAAGTTCCAATCACGGTAAATATGCCCTTGCCTATGCCGATGGGAATGAATTTCCAAAGGCGGTGGAGTTGACCAATCCCAGTACTACGACCGTTTTAGGTGATATTCTGGCCACTGCCATATCGAAAACCATTTTTGCCGCTGGAAATGACGACTTGCGACCCGTTATGAGCGGAGTATTCTTCCAGTTTTCACCGGAGAGCCTAACCTTTGTTTCCACGGATGCCCATAAACTGGTCAAATATGCACGTACGGATATCAGCGCATCCGAAGTAGCGGAATTCATTATGCCCAAGAAACCCCTTAACCTCTTAAAAGGGATTTTGGCAGGTTCCGAGTCCGATGTTAAAATAGAGTATAACGAAAGTAACGCCAAGTTTACTTTTGATGAAACCGAATTGATCTGTCGGTTAATAGATGGAAAGTATCCCAATTATGAAGCCGTGATTCCCAAGGAGAATCCCAACAAACTTTCGATATCCAGAAATCAATTTCTGAGTTCGGTAAGAAGGGTTTCCATCTTTTCCAACAAAACTACGCACCAAATTCGCTTAAAGATTGCAGGTGCGGAACTCAATATTTCCGCCGAGGATGTGGATTACAGCAATAAGGCGGAAGAGCGGCTAAGCTGTTCCTACCAGGGCGATGATATGCAGATAGGATTCAATTCCCGATTTTTGGTGGAAATGCTGAACAACTTATCCTCTGAAGATGTTGCCTTGGAAATGAGTCTCCCCAACAGGGCGGGAATTCTAACCCCCTCGGATGGTTTGGACGAAGGGGAACAGGTCACCATGCTGGTGATGCCCGTAATGCTCAACAACTAGTTAAAGTTTAAAAGGTCTAATGGTAAAAAGTCAAGGTATTCCCTTGACTTTTCTTTTTATAAAAACTTAATGGTCAAAAAATAGGATGGTGGCTCCCCATTGGCGGCCTTCACCGCATTTGCAATGGGCAAAACAAAACCGAGTATCCCCACTCCCAATAGCGTTAGTAGTCCCAATCCCAAAAGGAGGATTGCCGGAATACTCAGGATAATATAGAGCAGAAGGCTTAATTGCAGGTTAATAATGGATCTTCCATGTGCATCCATGCCTTCCACACTTTTCCGCGAGGTCAACCAAATAATGAGTGGGACCAAAAAACCTCCAAAACCCGTAATATAATGCAACAGCTGTGACAAATGCGTAATGGCCAGCAGCCTGTTGTCTTTTCGTAAAACCGTAGTATTGACTAATTCCATTTTATTATGATTGATGTATTTATATGTAATATGTAGTCATTTTTAAGCAAATGTTACACCTTCAAATTATTCCCGGAAGACGAGAACAAAAAATAATATACGTTTTTGGTTAAATAACTGTAATAGACTGCATATCAAATTATTGTAAGATTATTCGGTATTTACGAAAAACTATTCAATCCATCGGGTTAGCTGTCCAATAAAAATGCTTTTCATCTATTATATTCTTTTTAGTCTGTTTTCTGTAATAATGTTGTGCAATCTAAACCAATGTAATTATGAAAAAATTTAGTGTTTTAACTGCCGCTTTGATTTTTGCTCTATACAGTTGCGAAAATGAAGAAATCTCGACGGTGGATCCAACCATTGAATCCTCCGAAGAAACCGAACTCATTCCAGAACAAGGAAATGCATCGACTCAAGAAGAACTTCAAGTCGAGGAATTCGAAGAAATTCAAAGTCAATTTTTTGAAGAAGTTGAAGGTTTGAATATTAGCGAAATTGAAAGCCTTAATTTAGAAGCTTTGGATTTTCAGAATGCTACTATAATTTCGGAAGATGTATCCAGCAGCAAGGGAAGATATCGTCATCGTCCCAGAATAACTTCGTTGTGTCTGGTTAAAGATGCCGATAGATGTCCTTCACAAGATTTGCAACCCACTTCCAACATGTGGTGGCCAAAAAACGAGAATGACTTTTATAATCCAACCACCTTTTTTTCTTCTAAAAAATATAGTAGGTTAATTTTTGCAACCTTCAGCAATGGTACTGGTCTAATTCGAGGTGTAACTTCCATGAATGAAGGAAATTGTAAGGTTTATGTCAATGTTTGGTTAAAAGACAAACAGACTTATGAAGAATTCACTGCCGATGGTGGCGTATTCAAAGAGGAGCCAGGTTGCGCTTCCCGGGCTACGAATCCAGCAGATCTTCACTACTATGAAATTGATTCAAAAAAGAGCTGGGTATATTCTTGGGGTGATGACTGTATTGGTAAAGGTTGTTTTGGCCTGGAACAACGTGGTGAGAACCTAAGAGGTCAACTAGGTCCCAACGGTGCAGCCTTCGATTCAAACATTGGGGAGAATGGATTCAGTGATTGGGGATGGATAACCGATAGGCACACAGGTGAACGCCTTTGGATCATGGACTTTAACTTTAGATTACGATGCTGTCCAGGATATCATTAAAACATTCACACTTATCGTTTTAAGAAAAAAGGCCAGATTCATCCTGGCCTTTTTTATTGCATCAAATCAAGGGAGGGATAAAGATCAATCAAAACCATTTCATTACTTATTGTAGCTGACCCCGTGATTTTCACAAACCACTACATTAAGCATTGCAAATAACTTGTAATGGGGAGAGTAAATCCAAAATCACCAACTCCATTCCTATCCGATTGATGCACCTAACTACAGGCATTTTTTAGGCAAATGCCATAGCGGATCGGCTAATTTGTAATTTTGCAGCCATGTTCCAGGAAGATAACATTATCGCATTGGCAACAGCCTCAGGTATTGGGGCAATTGCCGTAATTCGCATATCCGGTCCAAACGCCATTGAAATGGTCTCAAGCAAGTTTCAGGCTATTGGCAAGAAAAGTTTGGAAGCCCAAAAAAGCCATACCGTACACTTGGGCCATATTGTGGAAAATGACACCGTTATCGATCAAGTGTTGGTATCCCTATTTAAGGGGCCCAATTCCTATACCGGTGAAAATGTAGCGGAAATATCATGCCATGGTTCGCCCTATATCCAACAAAAATTGATTCAGCTGTTCTTAAAAAATGGTTGTAGAATGGCAACTCCCGGGGAATTCACGCTCCGTGCCTTTCTGAATGGAAAAATGGATTTGAGTCAGGCGGAAGCAGTAGCCGATTTAATTGCAAGTGATAGCGAAGCCTCCCACCAAATTGCCATACAACAAATGCGTGGTGGTTTTAGCAATGAAATCCAACACCTACGTGAAGAACTCTTGAATTTTGCATCGCTCATTGAATTGGAACTGGATTTTTCACAGGAAGATGTGGAATTTGCGGATAGAAGCCAGTTCAATGAATTGTTGACCCGTATTGTCAATGTCCTGGAGCGACTGATCGATTCCTTTGCCCTGGGCAATGTTATCAAAAATGGAATCCCCGTGGCCATTGTGGGAGAACCCAATGTGGGCAAATCCACCTTATTGAATGCACTCTTAAATGAGGAAAGGGCCATCGTAAGTGCTATCGCCGGAACAACCCGGGATACGGTTGAAGATCAAATTGCCATTGGTGGAATTACTTTTAGGTTCATTGATACCGCCGGAATCAGGGATACCCAGGACCATGTTGAAAAAATAGGAATCGAGCGCGCTTACGAAAAAATAGAACAAGCCGCTTTGGTGTTCTATCTCATTGATGCCATGAGTGATAGACAGCAAGAAATAAAGAATCTTCAAGAAAAATATCCGGACAAAAAAATCTTGGTCATTGCCAATAAAACTGATGGGGCCACCGAATCCCAACTCAACTTCCTCAAGGCAAACCATACCAATCTGTCCTTGATTTCCGCCAAGTTTGGTGATGGCATCGACGATTTAAAAGATACGCTCCTGCAGCTGACCAATACGGGGGAATTGGGCAAAAACGATACCATCATCTCCAATTCCAGGCACTACGATGCGCTATTGAAAGCCCTGGAAGCGATTCAAAAGGTTAAAGAGGCCCTTGCTGAGGGATTGGCCAGTGATCTTATGGCGATTGATATTCGGGAAGCCCTGTTCCATTTGGGTGAAATTACGGGGAGCGTCACTACCGATGATCTGTTGGGGAATATCTTTTCGAATTTTTGCATCGGCAAATAAATATGTTGATTTTTAAATTTCATTTAGATTCATACTGTTGCAGCATCGCAACAATCTGTGTTTCCGTGAACCTGCTCTTCTTCATGAGATAAAAATAGTTGATTTTTATACTGTCTGAAAAACAGGGAAGCCTTCAAAAGGGGTAAGTCTTCATTGTAACTAAGGTTGTCCTCAATATTCTTAGGTAAAGTCTTTCGAAGATATTCTAGTCTGTTCATACAGATCGTACAAAATGAAATTTTAAATTTTTTCACTTTTTAACTTTTTTATGCATGTATCTATTTAGGCCTTGAAAAGAACAACAATTAAAATCTTTACTAATTTATCTAATTTATTAATTTTAATAATATATTTCCTACTTTTATAAAGATTGGTTTTGTTAATTCTTATGCTCTTAATAAAATGAAAGTAAATCCCTCGAATTTGAAAATCCTACAAAATTTTAGCGAAATTTCTAACAGCATAGAATTTCCACTATCCTTAGGACAGGATTTCTTTAAAAAGAAGTGTAATAATGATGTTGAAAAGAGGAAGTCCGGGGGAAATTGACAACTCACCGATTTTGTTGAAAACCTTTTTTCCATCCCAAATCACTACGCTGCCTTTTTCTTTTGTTTTTCATAAGCCGACAACGGTCTTTGGCCTCCGATTCCCTGATGCCACAGTAACATTCCAGACCGTCATCGGCAGGGAACAGATATACATGCTCGTATTTTATACTCCTCCATAGATGTTCGATGAAAACATTGTCGATTGCCCGTCCCTTACCGTCCATGCTCAACCTTATGCCCTGTTAGAGGGCTGTCACTCATGTATGGAACTCCTTGGCGGTGAACTGTCTGCCCTGGTCGTTGTTGAGTATTTCGGGCGCTACATATACCATGATGGCCGTTTCCAATTTCCGCGTGCACCACTCCGATGTCATGGTGTTGGAGAGTGACCAACCGGAAACATAGCGGCTGTACAGATCGATTATCGCACACAGGTATAGGTCCGCCGTTTACTGGAATATAGACAATGTCCATCGCCCAGACATGTTCCGGGTTCTCAACCTTTAGGTTGCGCAAAGGGTACTTGAACATCTTGTGAAACACCCCTTCCCCTTTTTGGAGGTATTGGGCTTGGGTCCCACTGCAGATATGCCCATGAGTTTGAAAAGCCTCTCAATCCGTTTGGGGTTGACAATGAGGCCATTGTCCTCCCTGAGCCTTTCGGTCATGCGCGGCACACCGAACCATGAGTGAAGCATGTGTTCCTCGTCGATAAGGCGCATCAGTTGCAGATTTAGCTGCGTTTCCCCTTTTGAGGCATAGTAGAGCCCGCTACGGTGGATATCCAAAAGCTCGCACTGGTGGACTCCGCTCAGAACATGTTCCCTTTGGACAAGTCCCCTTCTCGCTTTTACGAACTTACTCATTGTGAGGCCGTCTTTAAAAAATCGTTCCCCACCTTGAGTTGGTCAATGGTGCGCAACAAACACTCCTTTTTTTTCTCAGCCTCGGTCTTGTCATCCTTGACGGGACGCTCAAGGACCGCTTGGCCATTCTTCAAAAATGACTTTTCCAGTTGGTGATCTGTGTGGGGTGAATCTCATACTTCCCACCCAGTTCCTAGATACTGTATCATTCCGACAAGGCCTCAAGTACGTATTTGAACTTGAATTCCTATGTGAATTTTCTTCTGCTCATTTGACAATGAATCTAAGGTTAAAAATCTAACTTAACTCGCTGTCCTTATATTGAGAGGAATTATAATGGTTTGCTATGATTTTCTATTTAGATATTATAAATCTAAAGTAGCCAAGAAAAATTATAGCTTGCAAAATTTGAAAACCCTTATTCGGTCCTGAGAACTTTTGAGGGGTTTGAAATACCTGCCCTAAAGGACTGTATTCCTAAGGTAAGAACCGTTAATAGCAATGTCATGATTCCAGAAATCAAGAAAACATCCCAATTTATTTTAATTCTATACGCGTAGCTTTCAAGCCATCTCGTCAAAATAAAATATGAAATTGGAGATGCTATTATGAACGCCCAGAAAACCAATTTTATAAAATCTTTTGTGAGGAGCTTCAAAATCAAATTCAAACTAGCCCCTAACACTTTTCGAATTCCAATTTCTTTTTTTCTTTGCTCAACGGTGTACGATATTAAACCGAAAAGTCCAAAACAACTTATGGAAATAGCAATAATGGCGGAAATAAGAAATATCTTTTTTAAACGTTCCTCTTCCTCATAAAGTTGCTCAGTTAATTTTTCCACAAAAGAGTAATTAAAGGGAGCATTATAATTAGCTCTTCTCCAACTGGTTTCTAATTTTGATACAATACCAGCAATATTTTGAGTATTAGTTTTTACCAAAAGCCAATTGGGCTCATAACTATAATAGAACATAATAGGTGCAATTTCATCTTTGAGACTTGAATAGTGAAAATCTTGTGCGACTCCGATAATTTCAAATTCCAAAAGTTTATCCCCAACTTGTTGTAACAATCTGCTGTTGACAGCTGACTCTAGTTTTAGATTTAGTTTTTGCAAAGCCGACTCGTTGAGAATGACCCTATATTTATCGTCACTATCTTCAAAATCCCTACCAATAATCAAAGGAATTTTCATGGTCCTAAAATAATTATTACTCACTCCATTTTTCTTGAACACTATAGCATTCTCTCTTGACTCAGTTGATAGGTGGTAATATTCACTTGCCGTTAAAATGGGCTCAGAGGGGGCATATCTACAGCTAGCTGTTTCCAATACTCCCGGTACTTTATCAAATTCATTTATTAACGCACGATATTTGATATTTTTAGCATCGGACTCTACCCTTAATGCTATCATGTTTTCTTTGTCATAACCCAAACTCTTACTGAGAAAGAAATTACCCTGTTTGGAAATTACAAATACAGATATCAGGAGACATATCGATACCACTAATTGAAAGAGAACTAATATCCGTTGTAAAATAATGGAATTTGTCTTTGGGCTAACAATTCCCTTTAGAACATTAACGGTTTTAATAGATGAAAGCACAGCTGCGGGATAACCCCCAGATACTAATCCAGTGAGTATGCCTAGAATCAGCAATATTAAAAAGGTTCTTTTGTTGAATAAGTCCAAATAAGTCAAATCTCCTCCTGTTATGTCATTAATTGTCGATAACAAAACTAAAGTGATAGGTAGGCTAATCATCATCACAAATAAGGATAACAAAAGAGACTCGGTTAAGAATTGCTTCCTAATTAAGTTTTTGCCTGCACCGGCAACTTTTCTAACACCAATTTCTCTTGCTCTTTTCCCTGCTCTGGCAGTACTAAGATTAACAAAATTTATGCATGCTATCAATTGTATTAGAAAGGCAAGTGTTAATAAGAAATACAGGTAATTCAAGTTAGATACCTTTCCAACTTGGTCCTTTATGCCCGAACTGTTTAAATAAATGTCTCCAACGTTTTTAAGTGACAAGACCTTGTTTAAAATTCCAGCATTCTTCATATCATTTTCACCATGCAATTTCATGAAATTATCGAGCTTATTCTTCAATTCATTTGGATTTACCTGAGGTAATAATTTTATATAACCATAAACCATATTCTGAATAGCAAAATTCTTTGCTGACTTGATATAGCTGCCTAGTCCAGGCGTCTCCATACTGATTATGTAGTTGGGATTTAAATGGGACTTAAAAAGTGAGTCATCAAAAACACCTTTAACTACTAGTTTTTGAGAGTATTTGCCAGTTCCCCAAATTACACTTTCATTTAGGGCACTTCGCTTACCAAATAATTTGGTTTTCAATGATAGAGAGAGAACAATCGAAAAAGGTTCCTTCAAAGAAGTTTGTTTTAAGCCTTCTACAAACTTATAGTTGAAAATGTCAAAGAATGTAGAATCTGCGAGATATGCCCTAGGTTCATAAAAACCTTGTTGGTTTTCCTCTAAACTTATTGGATTACTGAAAGTCTTATCTGTAATTACAATTCGCGTAGCCTGAATTACATCAGGGAAGTCTTCTTTTAAAGTAAATACTATTGGTGGTGATGTCAATGCTGTTCTTTCTATCTCTTTGTCTTTCCTCTCAATAAGAGTCTCTACACGAAAAATTGAACCGTAATTCCCATGATGTTCATCATAGCCAAACTGATCAAGAACATATATAATAATTGAAAGACTACTGACTGTTCCAATAGTTAAACCTACAAGATTAATTATAGTCTGCTGTCTATTCTTTAGTAGATTACGCCACGCGATTTTTAAATAATGCTTGAACACTTTATTTCGTTTTTAGTCCTCCATAATTTTAAATCTATCAAACGCTGAAATTCCCAAAATTTAAATCAAAGTTGTGATTTCTTACAAAAGAAAAGATAAATTATTACTTCTTGAAAAGATAAGAATATTTTTATCCAAAATAGTTAACTATCTAATATAATTCTATTTCTTATTGACTTGCATAAAACTAATGATTAATTGAATTGAACAAGAGCTTTGCTGTGAAACCTCTTTTTTAATTGCATAACTAGCCACAATCAACATCTTCCAGTTTCGAAATAAATACTGTCTTTCGTTCACTTCAACATAATAAAGCCCTTGCGGAAGTCACAAAACCACTCGGTTTTCCGACACCCTCAGAGCGTCACGAAAGCACAAGCAGCATTGGGCTGCTTGACCTTTCTTTCCCCTACCCACGCTACGAGAAAAAATAATGTTGTAGTTCAAAAATTACATTTCGTCTTGATTTCGCCTTTTTTTATTCGGAAAACCGTACATTAAAGCTATGTCAGTATTGTCCGAACTCCTTTTCTTCGCTTGTTTTATTTACGTATACATGAGGTTATTGTATCCCTATGGGATAATATTGGTACGCTTTGTTTTCACAGAACCCTTCAAATGGAACAAGTACATTGAAAAGCCGAGACTGTTTTTTCATGGTTTAGGCCTTATGTTAATGCATTTTAGCTTTTCCACCATTTATCAATATTGGCAAACACCCCAGACTTTCTATTTTATATCCAGCCTTTTGGTCTTCATATTGGGAATGGTTTTAACCCAGATAACCTGGTCCAGGAAATTCAAACGCATCGTAATTCCGAAAATCAAGGAAAAACTTAAATCTACCAAAAACTTCAACATCTCGATTACCGAATTACAACTCGCTAGACTTTACGATAATTTGGTTCGCTATGATATGGTCCTTAATAGACAAAACTTCAAAAGAGGACTTTACTCGATGTTTTTTAATGGACTGGGACGAACATGATGCGAAGATTCATTTGAAATTAAAAAACCCTGCTTGTAAGGAGTTTTATGAGAGGCTCAAGATAATCTTTCCAAAGAATGATTTGCAGCTTATTGATTTCATCAAAAATTCTGATTTGCTTAGACGTGAAGATGGTCTGCCCTATAACTACAATACCGTGAGAAACGCCCTGACCAGAAACAGGATTTCCAAAAGAAGTGAGGAATTGGAAGCTGTATTTGCCCCATTTTCTTAAAAATTGCTTGCATTCCCCTCTTTTTTGCTTGCACTACATGCAATGCAAGCCTTTCCTTTTGTTTCCCATGCTAGTTTTCGGTAAGAATTCTAATAAAAAGTACAAAAGCTTTTGTCCATTGTTTCACCCTAAATAAAATAGTAATGGATTATTTAAAACTAGAGGAGCGTCTTGAACGTATAGAATGATTGTCCGATGACCAGATTGAAGCCTATAAACTCTTGGTGCAATACCAGAACAATTTCAAACGCATCGGGAATATGTTCCGAAAACGGAATCCAAAATTGGCGGATGAAGTCACCCAGTTGGCAAAGGAGATCAGGGAACACCTTTTAAACTTTAAGGTATGATTGGAATGGGAAAGTCCATATCGCATACTTCGGCATCCATGGCCTATGGACTTCGAGAGGAAAAGAGACCGGAAATTGTCCATAGCCAATATTTGGCGGGGGAAACCCCAAAAGAAATTACCCAAGAATTCAGGACCATCCAACAACAGAATCATCAATGCAAAAAGAACACTTTGAGTTTCGTTCTGAGTCCGACTATCAAAGATGGTAAGGAAATGAAGAATGGGAAACTGCAAGAAATCACCGAACGTTTTTTAAAACAGATGAAGTTACAGGAGAACCAGGCGATTGCCTTTGTGCACAGAAACCGGAAACACGTCCATATCCATCTGTACGTGAACCGAATCAATTTTCAGGGACAGGCCTACAAAGATAACTTCATAGGAAAACGGAGCCAACAAGCTGCGGAAAGGGTAGCAAAGGAAGTGGGTCTGACCACAGTGCGGAAAGTACAACAGCAAAAACTGGACAAGGCAAAGGATATGCGAATGGTTTTGAAAAGAATCCATGAGAAGGTCATCAGTGAGATCAGACCAAAGGACTTTGACCAATACATCAAGGCTATAGAAGTCTATCCTGTAAAGGTTATTCCATCCATCAACAAGCAGAACCAACTGCAGGGCTTTCGATTTGAGTTTGCTGGGCAAAATCTGAAGGGTAGTGAGATTCACCGCTCTATGTCAATGAACAAAATAGCCGAACAAATCGGTTTCAGCAGAGATGTGGTCGAAAAGGCAAAAACGGAAAATGCTATGAAGCTAATAGGCAAAACGGTAAGCCTCTCCCCTAACCTGGTGGCCAAAATTGCAATGAAAGCAATCTCAAAGACCATTAAAAGAACCATTGATAAAGGAATAGAAATTGAAATAGAAATGTAATATTATGGCAAAACTGGACGAAATAGCAGAATTATTGACAGAGGAACTGAATAATTTTGAACATTCGGTCAATCGAATGGAAAAACTGAAAGAGTTCCTGATGGACTATGAAGTTCAAGCTGATACGGATGGTATTGACCATCTCTTGAAAGGATACAACGACAGCCAGAGGAAAGCAGTTGAAGAACAGAACAAACTATTGGCCAATGTCATCTACCATATCAAGAAGTCCATTTCTTTTCCAAAATGGGCAATAAAGTTGTTCTGGGGGTTTATGGTGACTGTTTTGATGGTTCTGGGATACGCCATATTCCAGATTTCCAATATCCCTAAAAAAGAACAAGCTGCATTTTCCCAAGGTGAAAGCAATGCCGTCAGGCACTTTGAGCGATTTATTGAGGAAACCCCAGAGGCAGGTGCCCTTTATGAAGAATGGCGCAATCCCAAAGGCAAAAAGTAATTTGCGCCCTACGGAATTTCTTCTTCTCGCTTATCTTCCCGAACGCGGAAGAAATTTCACAGGAACCACGCGCAAAGTTTTCGGTAAGGATTTGGGGATATTTGTTAAAACACTATCTCCCATTTTACTTGAGACAATCGCTCGGACACCTTAACCATGGTTATCAATACATCCTGTTCCTTAGGTAACTCCCCATAGACCAAAAACTTAAATGCCCCCTGATAGGTGTCTTTAAGTTGGCTCCACGTTTCTTCTGGGCTTCTGTAAATCAATGCCTCTTTTGGATGGTATCGTAACCAATCGTTGTCATTCTTAAAACTTTGCATGTCGTCATGGGCTACTTTGAGCAACATCACATCAAAAGCTTCGGAAGTAAAAAATGCTTGAACCGTTTTATCTTTCAACAATTGATGAATATCATACACATGCCTTATTTTTGCATTCAAGTTAGCAATGGGATTTTCGGTATTAGAGAATCGTACCAAACTCATGATTTTTTCGCAAAGCGTTCTTCGAGAATCCAATACGAGTAATTCAATAGGTAATAAACTATATTCTTCCGCCAATGTCATTTGATTATTGGCATTCATCATATCGTAGATATAGGTGCTGAGGAACTTTTTAGAATAGGGTTCAAAATGCCCCAACCAAGTAGCTTCAACAATGATGTTGTCACGTACTTGCCCGAAATCACCTTTAAAAATTTTGGGGTAGTTATATGGAATCTTTCGAATCATTCCCATTTTATTGGTAATGCCATCAATATCAACTTCTTCGAATGGAGCTGTTATGGACTTTGTAATTTTTCTAAGCTTGCTTTTTAGTTGATTTCCTGTTTCGGAATCCCTTCGCAAGACCACCAAATCAATATCTTCAGAAAAACGTTCAATATATTTGTAACACTTTGATAAGGCAGTACCGCCTTTGAATATGACTTCATCTTCTATTTCACTTTCAAAAATGAGTTTTAAGGCATAGCATACCCAATAGTCCTTTTCGATATAGATATCCAGAATACCCATTCGCTCTGCGGTTACCCGCACCGCTTGTCTGAAAAGTTGTTCGTTCTCGTGCAGCTTCATTTTATATTCCAGTATTTAGCATTTGACAACACATTTTCAGAAACATCAAGATTATAAACCGTTATTGGGTTTAAACTATCCTGAAGATCCCTTAGTTCCGTCTCCGCCCTACAACCAATCTCCCTGAGCAGTGCTCCCAACAAAGCTCTGGTGGCAGGGGAATATTTAAAAGCCAACTTTATAAGCTTTATCTGCTCGCTGGTTTTCAATTCGCGGAATAATGCCATCAATCGAATACAACTTTTGTCAATAGTGGTATCCGGTATTTTTTTGATGTAACGTATCGCATCCAATAATCGCAATAGGGGAATATTCTCTTTATTTATGGTATTTTTTTGTTTGATGAACGAAATCCTGAAACGCCCTCTTTTAAAAGAGGGTCTTATCTCTCGTTTGCCTATCTGTATGGTGCTACTTACTTGTGTAGTAAACCCTAGGGAATTATAAACACTATACCCTGTGATATACCCCAAAAGTTTACCATCTTCCTCTAACAAATCCTTTACAATTTGGTGCTGGTCTGGAAGCAAGGAACCGAATACGGTTTCTTGTGGCTTGAAATATTTACCTTTGGATAGCTTGTTTATCTTACCGGAAGTAGCCATCCTATTCAGATGCTTAATAATAGCTTCTCTTCTAGTCACCTCATTCATAAAATCCATATAGGTAAATACATATCCCTTTGGCAGTTTATTGATCCTATCTTCAATATATTCAGAGGTTTTCATTACAAATGATTTTTACAAAGGTATCCAAAATGTCCAGTTTTTTAACTAATAAACTGGACATATTATAATAAGTTATGATAACTTTAATTGCATTACTCATGTTACCCTTTTACCTTGCAGACTAATAAAAACGTCTGCAAGGTAAAAGGGTAACAATATATACTTTAAGGCATAACAATTAAATCTTGTTTCATGGAACCTATCTCAAATGAGGAATACATCAATGCCAATCAGAGGTTAGAGGAATTGGTTAATATTGTTGATGATAACACACCAATGGATAGCACTTTAGGCAAAGAGTTTCTAAAAATCACGGATATTATTGAAAAATACGAGAGCATTCATTATCCCATGGAAGATTTGAATCCATAAGTATGGAAAACAAAACACTACCAAAAGAAAACAAAGGTTTTCACCGATTTCTCCACCTCAAGCGCCCCTACCCCTTTGTTCTTGGGGATTGTAAAATATTGCATCGGGAAATGATACATTGATTTTATCAAGAAGTTAAATCCCAACAGACGATCCTAATTTTGACCTGCTAACTTCCATGAATTTACATTTCATCAAACCTGTATTGCCCCAAGTTCCTGGAGCAATACAAATTATCCATCCTATATGTAAATACGATAACCGTTTCGTTTTCCGGCTTAACCCAAAGCCTTGATAACTTTCAGTTGTTTTTCGCTATACCCATAGTATTTCAGGTTTGTTTCAATGGCCGTTGGTTTATCCAACACACCTTTAAAGTGTGAAAAACATTCGAAGCTGTACTTACCATGGTAACGGCCCATACCACTGTTTCCAACACCGCCAAAAGGAATATTCGGGTTGGTCACCTGCATTACACAGTCATTGATACCACCGCTCCCAAAAGGAATTTCCTGTAAGAAACGTTCTTTGATCGTACTGCTATCAGAAAACAGGTAGGCGGCCAAAGGTTTTTCTATTCCTTTTATGATTTCGAAGGCCTCATCAATTGTTTCATATTCCATAACAGGTAAGATTGGACCAAAAATCTCATCTTGCATAACAGCATCATCAAGTGTTACATTGTTCAAGATTGTTGGATTTATCCTTCTATCTCCCCTATTATGGGTTCCCCCGTAGTAAACCTTTTCGGGATCGATCAATCCAACCACCCTATCAAAATTTCTTTCATTGATGATCTGAACAAAGTTGTGGTTCTCCGGTGAAAAGTTTGCTTTCTCAATTTCCTTAACGGCCAGTTTAAGAAACTCATCTTTTACATCTTTATGTACAAGTGCATAGTCCGGTGCGATACAAAGTTGACCTGAGTTCACAAATTTTGACCATATCATTCGCTTAACACCAGTTTTTAACACGGCATCCTTATGGAAGATAACCGGGTTCTTTCCCCCCAATTCCAAAGTAACGTTGGTCAAATGTTCAGCTGCTGCCCTATTGACGATTTTACCTACCATTGGGCTACCAGTGAAGAAAATTTTATCGTAACGTTGTTTCAACAAAGCGGTAGTTTCTGGAATGGCCCCCTCTACAACCCTTAAGTAATTGGGGTCAAAATTCCCATTAATGATTTTGGCCATAATCCTACTGGTTTCGGCAGGAAGCTCACTTGGCTTCAATATCGTGGTGTTACCCGCTGCCATTGAACCAACCAACGGGGTCAAGGATAGGTTGTATGGGAAGTTCCAAGCTCCAATAACCAAGGTTACACCAAGCGGCTCAGGTACCAGGTAACTTTTTGCAGGGAAGTTCAACAAGTTTGTTTTTACACTCCGGTGTTGCATCCACTTTTTAAGGTTCTTGATTGAGATGTTAAGTTCATCAATGATTGGAAAGAACTCGGTCAATTGATTTTCGTATTTTGACTTTCCGAAGTCTTTCATGATGGCTTCGTGCATCTTATCTTCGTTTTCAAGCAAAAGCTCCTTTAGCTTCATTAGTTGCGCTAGCCTAAACTCTACTGATCGGGTTGCGTTGCTTTGGAAGTAGTCCCTTTGGTCAGCCACCAATTGCCTTACTTCCGATTCAAAAGTTACTTCATTGTTCTCCACTGGATTTTTCGCTATTGCATTCATGGTTCCCATGTTTAAATGTTGATTTGATAATTAATGTGTTGATTGTTTTTTCATTCTGTTGATCAAGGCTTTTTTGGACATAAAAGGGATAAACTTCAATTCCATTCTTTGCTCCCAGGGAAGACCTGCAATAACCTGAATTTCACCATTCTCCATGGCTTTATAGCCTTCTTCGGCTACATCCCTTGCGCTGGCCGGCTTTTTGTAGATAGGGGTTTTGTCCATCCCGGAGCTATCGCCAAAAGCCGTTTTTGTGGCACCTGGCAACAAGGCCGTCATTGAAACCCCGGTATCGCTCAATTCTCCATGAAGTGCTTGACTGAATGAAGTAACATACGCTTTAGTGGCAAAGTATACGGCTTGCAATGGACCGGGAACCAAGCTTACTGTGGAGGATACATTTAGTATTCTACCGGAATCCCGGGCCACAAAATCGGGCAAGAACTGCCTGGTCAATGAGGTCAATGCCAGTACGTTTACTTGGATCATGGCCTGATCTTTGGCCCAATCCCTTTCGTGGAACGCACCAACACCACCAAATCCTGCATTGTTGATAAGGTAGTCAACTTCAATTCCTTGATGTAAAACTTCATCGTAAATCTCTTGTGGAGCGGTCAATTGCGTAAGGTTTTTTACAATAGCGTACACTTCCACACCATGCTTGTGCTCCAACCCGTGTTTGAGTTCTTTTAGGCCTTCGGCGTTAATGTCCACAGCAACGATGTTGCCTCCTTTTTCGGCGTGAATCCTTGAAAATTCCCTTCCAATTCCACTTGCTGCACCTGTTATAAGTGCTGTTTTACCTGACGTTTTCATACGATTTGATTTTTGTGGTTAAGAGTATTGTTTTTATTGAATTTTTAATTCGAGTGCAAGGTATAACCTGCTTATCAACAGATATTTACCCTATGGTAAAAAGTGAACGTCCATGGCATTTTCCTGGCCTTGCACTCGATTTTTTTGACCATACCCCTTGCCAGGCTCCAATAAAATTCGCTGGCCCTCGTACACCCAATACGATTCGACATCCAAGAATTCAAGACCAACTTCAGGGGCTTTCATTTTAAGGCTGCTTTCAAGTCCCCTTATCAATTCGTTTTTTAGGCATCCGATTACTTCCGAGGTCTTCGTGCCATCAATCCCAATACTGCCCATCAACATGGCCTTTTTATTATTCTTCAATGGATAACCCGAAAGGAATAGTACCGTGGCACATCTGGAAGGGGCACCGGTCACTTTACAATGGAAATCGGTAATTCTTTTTGCCACAGCTTGTTTTTGCTCTGTTGTTAGCTTGTCTTTCGTCAATGTGATATATACCGGCATAACAGCGAACTTAAAATGAAGAATCAAAAGCGAAATACTCTTTTCGGGTCTTGTTGAACACAAGACTGGAGAGTATATGGATGTAGAATTTTAGCTTTCCCAAGCCCGTCAACTGTTGACTGTTCCATTTTAGGAACGCTTCGAAAATAGGCTGTTCCAGAATGGCGATGACCAAATCTTCCTGATCCTGACCGGTGATGGCCAACCAATCCTCCGAACAATTTTCGAACATCCGTACCCTTTTTTCCTGGTCAAAACCCACTTCACAACCCACGCTTATTATGGAGGGTTGTTTTTGTTGGTAATCTTTATAGGAATCCCCCTTGGGGACTTGGTTCCATAGTATCCGGGTACTCACATTGGAGATATGGGTCCTATAGTGCTGTTGAACGATATGTTCAAGACTCCTGATCTGGGAATCAGTGAACTGGTTCTTTCCGATTGTAATCAATATAAGCTGCATAACGCTTTCCTATAAAAACAGGGGCAAGTTAGACAGGACTGGAATGGTAGGTTTTACCCTAGGGTAAAAAAGGATCAGGAAATCAATTTTCTTCTGATCCTGCTCAGGCTTTGTATGGTAATCCCCAAATATGAGGCAATATGGGAGAGTTTGGTCCTATGAAAAATATTTGGATGATGCTTGATCATTTGTAGATAACGGTACTCCGCGGATTCGGTATGGATACTCATTATCCTCCTACTCAACTGTATGGTGTAATCCACTATAAGTTTTCTATACAGCTCATCAAAACCAGGAACATTTTTGGAAGCCACCTCTAAATGTTCATGGGTGACCAATAATAGTTTACAGTCCTCAAGTGCCTCAAAGTTCAGGATGTTCTCATTGCCGTTGAAAAAACTGTCTGGAGAGGTAATCATCGTATCCTGGGAGCTGAACCAATGGGTAACCTCATGCCCCTCACGGTCATAGTAAAATATGCGCATGAGTCCCTCGATGATATAGTAGAAGTAGTCACATTTTTGTCCTTGTTTAAGAAATACCCCACCCTTTTTCACTTCCACTCCATCAATTTTTAAGCCCAACCTATCAGACCATTTGTAGATATCTTGTAGGGCAATGTATTTATCGGTCTGTACCATTTTACCTTTTCCTTATGGGATAGGTTATAAATATAATCATTGACCTTATAACTGACCATTCCCTCACTTCGAACGACGCTCTTTCCATGTACCAAGGCCAAAAGGATACGTAATGGTCTTCTTATGGTGCGTCATAAATCGTGTTATGGAGCTTAAAGTCCACAAACCTATTTTATGCAAAAACCGTCTTTTACGAATTTCGGTTCAACGGGCAAATCGGTTGGTCATATCAGGCCATGGAACTCTTCAATGCCATTATGTTTTTTATGTAAAAAAAATCGTAGCTACTGTGTTTTTTTACCCTAGGGTAAAAAATTTGATTTTTATCCGAAATAACTTGCATTCGAAAGTTACAGCCAATTGATAACACTAAAAATATGTAGCCATGAAAATTTTAGTCCCCTTTGATTTTTCACAAGAATCCATAAACGCCCTTAAACTGGGCAAGGAAATGTCAATCAAATTGAAACTGGACCTAAAAGTGATTCACTCATTGGGCATATCAGATTACCCCTATTACAAAACAGAGGAGGCCGATCGTTTGAAGGAAATTGTTTTGGCCAATGCCAAATCCGAAATGGTAAAGGTCTTGAAAGGGTTTTTTATTGACCCCAATGCCATTGAATTGGAGATCGCAGATGGCAAGGCTTCACCACACATTATCCGCACTTCCCGAAAAAGGGAAATCATATTTACCGTCCTTGGGCGGAAAGACCAGCACATTCCCGACAGGATTGGATCCACTACCCGCGATATTATCCGTTATGCCAATAATTCGGTGATAGGCATTTCCAGGGAGTTGGGATTTGACACACTTAAGAATATCCTTTTTGTCACTGATTTTGAACCTACCCCCGTTAACGCCCTGTCGACCGTTAAAATGATCCAAAGGGCCAACAGTGCGACCCTTAAACTCCTTTATGTGAACACTAGGGAGAATTGGCAATCTACCCTGGAAACGAAAAAAAGGATGGAGGAATTCTGCAAGCTGCATGGATTGGCCAATGCCGATTTGGAAATCATCAATGATGATAGTCTTGAAAAGGGCGTTTTGAACCATATAAAAAGTGCCCCGGTAGACCTTATCGCCATAAGAATAAACAGCTCTTACGGAAAACTGGACATCATGGACACACATCTAAGTGCCGAGCGAATCATGGACCATTCCGAAACACCCATTTTGACCTATTCAAAAGACCGGTATTTAGGGTAAGAGTTCGATAAAATGGGCATATATCCACAATTATCGCCCAAACCTGAATTTAGCATTAAAATCATGGGAAATTAGTATTTGGAATAGTTATAAATAACTCTTTGGATTAAATTTATGGTTCAATTCATACGTGTTTTAAGGTTTAACACCCAACTAGAATTACCATGGTCAAATTCAAACGTTTTTACCTGTTCCTGACAGTTTTTCCAATCCTGGTTTCCTGTGATGATGACAATGATTGTTGTACAATAATTGAAGCTGGAATTGAATTTGTCGCCAATATTGATGGAGAAGATTACTTTTCCACAATTGACCGGGATGGGATAGCGATTTTCAATTTTAACGGCGAGACCTACGAATTGGTGAACGGGCCAGACCGGGATAGCAGCAAGGGTTATTCAATAATCCCCCCGGATGCTTCCAATGGTAATGGATATATCGTGTTTGTTGGACTGAATATAGAACACATCGAAAGCGATAATACCTCACTGACCCGTATTGCCTGGACACCAAACGACATCGATAACGTTAAGGCTATATTTGACCGCAGCAATAACAATCTTATTGTAATCGAAGTCCAAATAGAAGGTGAAACCGTTTGGACGGTATCCGAGGGTGGCCTGGTCGTATTGAACAAGTAGTTTAGTGGTATGATTTTGCCCGAGGAGCAACGTTTTAAAGGACCGCATCAATTTTCAAAGCTTTACCAAAGGGAAAGTGAAGGACCCCACCAATAGAACATCGGATAAATCTGAAAAATCACTATCCGGGTTAGTACCAAAAAGCGTCCCATAAAAAGTCAATCAACCGTACTTATTAAAAAGACCAGAAATGGGATGTGTGAATAATTG
This sequence comes from Muricauda sp. SCSIO 64092, assembly GCF_023016285.1. Lineage (GTDB taxonomy): Bacteria > Bacteroidota > Bacteroidia > Flavobacteriales > Flavobacteriaceae > Croceivirga. The sequence continues at coordinate 4,767,943 of NZ_CP095413.1, read as the reverse complement.
GAATCAATTCCTGTGCCCAGTCCAATAAAACAAGGGTTTTAAACTACCAATCAGAATAATGGCAACTGGAATAAAAACTTTATTTACTAACAAATTAGTATTTCTACTAAATAATTAGTAGTATTGTTCCATAATCAAACTATCCATGAAGAAATTGACGGAGCGTGAAGATCAGATCATGCAAATAATCTGGCAAACCAATGGCCTCTTTATCCGAGATATCGTAGCGGAATTGCCCGAGCCAAAACCCCATTACAATACGGTCGCAACCATCGTAAAAATTTTGGTCAAAAAGGGTTTTTTAGAATCTACAAAGATTGGAAATATAGACAGGTATAGTGCCCTAATACCTCTGGATGACTATAGAAAGAAGCACGTGGAGGATATCAAGAAAAAATATTTCGGAAACTCCTTGACCAAAATGATGGCACACTTTGCAAAACAGGAAAAACTATCCGATAGTGAGATTGAAGAACTGATTACCATTATAAAATCAAAAAAATCTTAGACCATGGTATTTCTAGTAAAGGCTTCTGTTGTGATTTTGATTTTATGGCTCTTTTACAAACTCTTGTTGGAGCGCGAAAGTTTTTTTGCCGTAAACCGCATGTATCTTCTGGTAGGTTTACTAATGGTCTTTTTACTTCCTTTTATTGCGCTTCCAGAATTGGTGAACCATCAGGGAGTTGTTGGTAATTGGCTAGAACAAACGCCCTTTCCAGAACCCCAAGAAAGTTTTGTTTCCTCCGCAGAATCCGAACCAGAAAACATTAGGTCCACGGATTATGCAATGTCCCAAGATAATGACCCAACCAATGTTCCACCTACCACTGGCAAAAGCATTGGATTTTGGCTGTTCGCAATTTATGTTTTTGGTGTGATTGTATTAGCTGCACATCTACTCTTTCAATTGGCAACTGTTTTTTTTCAAGTGCAAAGAACGGTTGATAAAGTTGATGATGTACACTGTACCATAGTTAATGTTGATGATGATAGTGGTCCCCGCTCTTTTTTCAACTATATCCTTTTAAATCCAAGGAAGTACAATTCCGAAACCTACGAGCAAATACTGGAGCATGAGAAAATCCATGTAAAACTGATGCACTCCATTGATCTGTTCATAGCAGAAATTGCCATCATTGTCCTTTGGTTCAACCCAATTGTGTGGTTGTTCAAGAAAGACATTGAGAAAAATATTGAATACCAAACCGATGCGCTCCTACTGAAATCCCCAGCGGTTGAAACGGAAAAGTATCAGTTGAACCTTATTGAGATAGCAGTGGAGCGAAAGCCGCTCACCATCGTCTCGAATTACAATCAATCATTAATTAAAAAACGAATCGTCATGATGAACAAAAAGAAATCGAACACACACAGTTATTGGAAGTATGCATTCATTGCCCCAACCCTGGTGGTAACCCTGTTATTACTAAATCAACCCCTTTCCGTCAAAGCTCAAGAAAAGGTTGTGTCCATTGGTGAACACAACACTGGGGAAAGATTTGAGAATGAATATGATGATGATGTTGACCGAGAGCTTGCGCCGCTTTTATATGCGGTTCGGAGCGGTGATCTTAAGCAGGTTAAAAAACTGGTCGCGGAAGGTGCTGACGTAAATCTTGTGCAAGGCGGAGAAGGAACGGCCCTGGTTATGGCAATCCGGAAAAACAAGCTTCAAATAGCCCGGTTTTTAATGGAAAAGGGAGCTGACCCAAATCTGGGGACCGACAACGATGGCCATCCGCTATGGTTGGCGGCTCGGAACGGAGATATTGAACTGGTCAAGCTTTTGGTTGCTAAAGGGGTCGATGTAAACAAAAAATTTCCTGGAGACGGTAGTGCTTTGATTCAAGCTTCCAAGAACGGGGACCTGGCCATGGCAAAAGCATTGGTGAGATTGAAAGCAGATATCAATATGGGAGTTCATGGTGATGGTAATCCCCTGATTATGGCCTCCAAAGGTGGACACTTCGAATTGGTTGAATACCTGGTGGGATTAGGGGCAGCTATAAACCAAGAGGTAAAAGGCGATGAAACTCCTTTGATAAACGCAAGTGAACAAGGGCATCTTGCCATAGTAAAGTTTCTTGTCGAAAAAGGAGCGGATGTAAATAAAATATGTACTGAAAGACTTCGTGATGGCAACATTAGGGTCCGAACCGCCCTGTTGATGGCCGATAAGAAGGGACACGATTCCATTGTCAAGTACTTAAAATCCAAAAGCGCAAAAGATAATTGACCAAAATTGGAATGACCAGATCATTGGTAATCGTTCTATTTACGTTCCCAATCCCCTCTTATAATGGGTAAAGGTCGAAAAAGAGTAGTGCAAATTTTCAATGGGTTAATTGAATTGCCAGAGGGTGTCGGAAGGATCGGGCACCCTATTGGTTTTTTACTCAAATAGTCCCATAAATCCATTGAATGATACACTTGGCCCCTATTCAATTCCCAAAAACCAAAATAAAGCTGTAATTTATCAAAACTAACCGTACCAACTCCATTCCGGAATTTGCGATGATAAAACAATGAGAGCGGTAGAAAAAAATTGGCTGGAAACGGGGTATCGCTGTTTTGCCAAAGAGGGTCCGAATGGCCTTAAGGTGGAGCGATTATCCAAAGAAGTCGGAAAAAACAAGTCCTCGTTTTACCATTTGTTTGCCGATCTCGAAGTTTTTATGGAAAGGCTGTTGGAATTTCATCTGGGCCGGGCAAAGACCATTTCAAAAAAAGAGTCGGAGGCAAGGAATGAAAACGAATTGATAGCGATTCTCCTTGAGCACAAGACAGACCTGTTGTTCCATCGTCAATTGAGAATCCATAGGGACCACCAAAGTTTCAAAAAATACCTTGACCGCATTGGCCAATTTTCAGTCCAGGGGCTACTTCCCGTTTGGAAAAACATCATTTCCCTGACCGAGAATGGTTATTTGGCGCAAATGGTCTTTCACCTTAGTTTAGAGAATTTTTATCTTCAAATAACCGATGAGACCCTTAACAAGCCCTGGCTAAAGTCATACTTTGCCAATATTCGGCACATGGTCCTTCTTTTCAGGCAATCGAAACATTGACCAAAATAGACGGAAACGTCTAAAATCCCGAGTCCGGCCCTCATAATTTTGTAAAAAAGATAGACTCGAATGAAGCCGGACAGATTGTATTTTCCCATAATCCATTTGGCCTTATCGATTAACCTAGGCTGTACCATGGTAAAAGTAACAACAAGCGAAAAGAGAAATCCGACACCGCAACAAGTCACGGTTGGGGAAAATACCACCTTAACGACCTGGGGCACCATTAAAGTGAACAAAGCCCACTTCTTCCCTTCAAGTTTTCAATTGAAAACAGATGATACCATTATATACGTGGACCCTGTGGAAATAGGGAATGCGGAACCGGCCGATTTCATTTTGTTGACCCATGGACATCCGGACCATTTTTCCATCAAGGACATCAAAAACCTTCTTAAACGCGAAACGATCATTGTTTGCCCAAAAGGGGTATCAAAAAAATTAAAAAACATCACCGATAAAATATATGCGGTAAGACCAAATGAGCAGTTAACCTTTGAAGGCATCCATATTCAGGCGACCTGGGCATACAACACGAAATCCGTTTTTTTACGGATCAAGGCACACCCCAAGGCAAAAGAGAATGTGGGTTATGTCCTTACATTGAAAAATGGAACAAAAGTATACCATGCGGGTGATACCGATTATATTCCGGAAACAAGGGAACTAAGTGATGTTGATGTTGCTTTAGTACCGATAGGAGGTGATAACCTGACAATGGACGGGGAAGAGGCAGCTAAGATGGTTAATGAAATCAGGCCTGGAATTGTTATTCCGATGCACTATGAAATCAAAAATCGAAATGAATTGAAACGGTTTGAAACTTTGGTCAACAGGAAGATCAAAGTGGTCAAATTGGATGTTGAAAATCAACTTGACAAAAATGACAATAGAGGATTTGGGTTATACTAAACATTTAGAGACACTAAGGATAAAAAACAACCTTGGGGACTTTGGAATCGGGCGGGTAATAGCCGAACATAGGGAAAGATATATTGTGAAGAACGGAAAAGGCGAATTTGAGGCCGTTATCACGGGAAATTTGAGGTTTTCGGCCAATAGCCGCGAAGATTTTCCCGCTGTAGGGGATTGGGTTGCGCTTATAGACCATGATTCCGACTTTGTAATCATCCATAGCGTTTTCCCCAGATTATCGACCCTGGCAAGACAAGCCGTCGGAAAGCTTGGTGAACGCCAGGTAATCGCAACAAATATTGATCATGCCCTTATTCTCCAAGCGGTGGATAGGGATTTTAACATTAACCGCATTGAACGGTATTTGACCCTTTGCAATTCCTCCGGAATAAAAGCAATCCTCCTTCTCAATAAAATAGATTTAATTTCCCGAAAAAGTTTGGAAAGGTTGATCGGTGTCACACAGGAAAGGATAAATCAAGTACCCATCATTCCAATGAGCAATGTATCACATGAAGGAATTGCAGTCCTGAACACTTACTTGCAGAAGGGCAAGACCTTTTGTTTATTGGGTTCATCCGGAGTGGGAAAGTCCTCGCTCATCAATATCCTGGTTGGCGAGGAAGTAATGGCTACGGGGGAAATCAGTAGAAGTATTGACCGGGGGAGGCATATTACCACCCATCGGGAACTATTGGTTACCGAAAAAGGCATTTTCATTGACAATCCAGGGATGCGGGAAGTTGGAATCGCCGACTCCGCCCATGGATTGGACGTTACGTTTGAAACCATAACGGCACTGTCCAAAAACTGCAGATTCAAAGACTGCACACATACAACGGAAATCGGGTGTGCCATAACCGCGGCCGTTGAGAAGGGAGAAATCGATAGATCTTCCTACGAAAACTATTTGAAAATGGAACGGGAAAAAGACCACTTTGAATCCACTCTGGCGGAAAGGCGAAAAAAGGAAAAGGATTTTGGAAAGATGATAAAGAATTATAAGAAAGACAGAAAACTGAAGAAATACTGAATACAGCAATGGAAAAGTACTCATCCGCTATTGGTTATACATGGGGAAATGGCATTACTCCTTTGAAGGATATTCGGGCATACCCTTAGACTGCAAACGAATACGATCTTAATGCAAGACCATAGGCACGCTCTCGATTGCCATCAATTTCGACTGGACTACCCCATATAACTTATTCTTTCCTTAGCTCATAGGTATAAAATCCGACATTGTTTTTACTGGCGGAAATAGTCAACCGCCCATCATTGATGGAATAATCGTATTCCCCATTTAAAATAAGGTTCCAGTCAAAATGGGCCTTCCAAATGTTGGTATCGGAAAAAACAATTTTGGAATTCTTCATTTGATACGTTCCATTTCCACCTGCCGGATAAAAATCATTAGCATTTCCATCTCCGCTACTACTATACATATTGGGTTCGGAAAAAAGAACGGTCACGGAGTTGGTATGTATTGTTCCATCGGGGTATTCCACAGTAAATGTTCCCGAGTAGTTTCCATTCAAATTTTGGATCAAACCATCGTCGTTGTCACAGGAGACCATTCCAGCCAAAATAACTGCCACGAGCATTAGTTTTTTCATCATCATTTCATTTAAAAAAAGATGGATCAATACGCATTTGGTTGCTTCAAATCATCCGCAGGAACCTTAGCCCAACCTGAACAAATCTAAAACTTTAAGTTACTTTGCCATCTCTTTACAGATTGCCTTATTTGGTTTGCTATGGGCCATAGTCATGATAAACCAGTTTTCATTTTTCTTTTTGGCTCTGGTCAGGGTAGATTTTTAAGTGAATTTCTTGCTTATTCACTATGCTATGCAACGCAAAAAAAGCCTTCATCCTGGCACAAAATCTTGTTTTTCCTAAACCTCACGAACTCAAGACGCGCTCCTAGTATTTTGAAAAACCATTGCCATTTTTTACGTTTTTTACCAGAGCAAAGCGTACAACAATGCTAAAACCAACAGTATGGTAAAGGATATAATGTTAAACAAGGGACTGGTCTTAAAAGTGTTTTTTGAAAATCGTATACCCTTCCCATCATCTTTCCCTTTGTTCTGCCAATAACTGACCAAAGCAATCACAAGCATAGTGGCTAAACAGGTCAGCCCCATTTGATCCATCCATGGTAGCGTGGGAAACAAATACTCCAAAGCACTGTCCTGGGCCCAACCTTTTGGCCCTACCTTAAAAAACATGGCAATCGGTATGGAAATCAATGCGCCAACGATAGCCCCTCTGTTCGTTGTTTTTTTCCAGAAAAGACCTAATAAAAAAACCGCTAAAATACCAGGACTCACAATACCCGTATATTCCTGAATGAATTGAAAAGCCTGGTCAAGTCCATCCAAAAGCGGTGCAATGACCATAGCAATTATCAAAGCAACTGCTGCGGACAACCTTCCAACATTGACCGTTTCCTTGCTGCTTGCGTTTGTGTTGAAATATTGTCTATAGACATCCATTGTAAAAATGGTTGAGGTTGAATTCAACATTGAGGCCAGGGAAGAAACAATTGCCGCTGACAAGGCGGCCACTGCTACCCCTTTTAAACCAGTTGGTAAGAACTGCATTAACCAGGGATAGGCCTTATCGGATGCCCCTGAAGAAGGGATATTGGTCGTGCCTAAATCACCAAGGGATGAAAGAATTTCAGGGTCATTGACAATTACATAGGCGGCAATCCCAGGAATAACTACAATTAAAGGTATAATGAGCTTCAGTGCTGCCGCAAATAAAATTCCTTTCTGTGATTCTTTAAGTGATTTGGCAGCCAATGTTCGTTGAATTATATATTGGTTGAAGCCCCAATAATAAAGATTGGCAACCCACAGCCCGCCAACCAGTACCCCGATACCTGGAAGGTTAATGTATTCAGGATGACCCTTATCCAAAATTAAATCAAAATGATTTGGAGCAACCTCAAAGATTTTTTTTAGGCCGGCCATTGCACCTTCTCCACCCGATGCACTGTTTAAAGCCAAATATGTAGTGACCAATCCACCAAGGACAAGAAAGACAACTTGAACAATGTCTGTCCAGGCTACTGCCGAGAGTCCACCATAAAGTGAATACGCCGCAGCAAATAGTGCCAATCCTATAATGGCGTAGACCATATCCACACCTAAAATGGTTTCAAGGGCTAGACCACCCAAATATAAAACGGAAGTCAAATTGACAAAAACATACAGGCAAATCCAGAATATGGCCAAAATTGACTTTAAATTGGTTGAAAATCGTTTTTCAACAAATTCAGGAATGGTATAAATACCTTTATCTATGAAAATGGGAAGAAAATACTTTCCTACAATAATCAATGTCAGGGCTCCCATCCATTCATAGGAAGCAATTCCTATACCAAGGGCAAAACCGGACCCCGACATACCAATAAACTGTTCTGCAGAAATGTTGGCGGCAATTAAAGAGGCTCCGATTGCCCACCATGGCAATGATTTACTGGCCAAAAAATAGTCTTCAGCCGTCTTTTGGCGCCCCTCCTTATTCCGGGAAACCCAAAGTCCAATAACCAGGATCAACAGGGCATATAATATAAAAACTACATAGTCCCATAAGTCAAAATAACCCTCCATACTACTATTACTTTTTAGTTGTTGGTTCTTATTTTTTGTTCCCATTCCCAAGCAGATGCCATGGCGTCATCAAGACTTAGAATTGCATTCCATTTGAGGAGTTCATTTGCTTTTGAGACATCTGCATAAGCCGCTACCACATCCCCTTCCCTTCTCGGACCTATCCCATAATTCAATTTCATGCCAGATACCCGTTCAAAACACTTTATGACCTCCAAAACCGAATTTCCTTTCCCCGTTCCTAGATTAAATACTTCATACCGATCTTCGTTTTTGTGTGCCATAAGCCTTTGGAGTGCTATCAGATGTGCCTTGGCCAAATCAACCACATGTATATAATCCCTAATGCACGTGCCATCCCGAGTGGGATAATCATCCCCAAATACGATCAGTTTATCCCGTAGTCCAACAGCCGTCTGTGTAATGAACGGGACAAGGTTCTGGGGAATACCGATGGGAAGTTCCCCTATTTCCAAAGAGTCGTGTGCTCCTATGGGGTTGAAATACCTCAATATTATTGCTGACAACTTCTCGTTACTTTTTAAGGTATCCCATATGATTTCCTCTCCTATTTGTTTCGTGTTCCCATAGGGGGATGTTGCTTTTTTTATGGGCGCCTGTTCGGTAATCGGTAACGTATCCGGCTCGCCATAGACAGTGCAGGAAGAACTGAAAATTAGGGGAATGGAAAGATTATGGACTTCCATTTCCTGGAGAAAAAACAATAGGGAAGTAAGATTATTGTCATAATATGCCAATGGTTTTGAGACACTCTCGCCAACGGCTTTGGAGGCCGCAAAATGGATAATGCCCTGGATATCCAGATATTTATGGAAAAGGGTTTTTACGGATATCCTGTTACTCAGGCTCAGGCATTCAAAAAGAGGACGTTTGCCACAGGCACGTTCAATGCCCTTAAGTACGTCCAAAGAGGAATTTGAGAGGTCGTCGACCACCAAAACCTCGAACCCTTCTTCCAAAAGTTCCACAACCGTGTGTGATCCAATATAGCCAAGACCTCCTGTAACTAATATCATTGTAATTATTTTTTGTGATTTTCCAATCCTACTACTGTCCGGAAACCCAAGTGTTCCGCACCTGAATCCGTGCTAGTGGCCATTCTCGCGCTTATGCGATAGCTGGCACAATAGCTAGCACTACATAAAAAAGATCCCCCCTTAATAATTTTTTCTTGCAGAAATGGATTGCTCGGATTATATGCGGTATTGGCACCTTTGGGGTTGACCGTCTGCCCATTTTCTGCTAACCCTTTATAATAATCGATGTTGTACCAATCGTTTGTCCACTCCCAGACATTTCCTGCCATGTCATATAATCCAAAATCATTGGATGGATAGCTCATTACCGGAGCCCTTAGTTCAAAACCATCTTCCTCGGTATTTTTTACAGGAAATTCCCCCTCCCAGGTGTTGGCATGAGCATTGAGTTGTCCCACATCATTTCCCCAAAAAAAGATGGATTTGTCCCTACCTCCCCGCGCGGCATACTCCCACTCAGCTTCAGTGGGGAGCCTTCGCCCGACCCATTTACAATAGGCCAAGGCATCTTCGTAGGCAATCTGAACAACAGGATGGTTTTCCTTACCTTTAATGGAACTCCCTGGTCCGTTGGGATGCTTCCAGTTGGCACCAATTTTCCATTGCCACCATTGTGAATAATCGTAAAGATTGGGCACACTTGACTTTGTTTTTTTAAAGACCAGTGAACCAGGTTGTAAAATGGAATCATGCGGTTTTTCGGCACCTGGTGGAAGTTGTTTCTTCATTTCCACCCATTCCAATTCGCGTTCTGCAACCGTGACGTAGCCAGTCTTTCTTACAAATTCGGAAAATTGCTTGTTGGTCACCTCGTGTATATCCATAAAAAAACCGTCCACAGCAACTTTATGTCTTGGTTTTTCGTGGTTCATGGCCATAGTATCCGAAGGAACCGCACCTTGATAAAATTCTCCTCCCGGAATCCAGACCATACCCTTGGGGGCCTGTATGTTTTTAGGAAGTGCTACAATTAAATCCACCGTAGTATTCTGATCGCCATTATTTTGAAAATCGGTCTGTTTCGGTTTTTTGTTACAGCCTAAAACGATAACAATCAAAAGTGAAAGTACATGGAAATGGTTTGTTTTTGACATTTTATTTTTCTTTGATTCACCCATTTGGATACTTATTCCTCGAAATACATTGCCCTGGTCGAATTTCTTAACAATAATTCTGAAGCTATTACTATGTTTTTGGTTTTTGCCCTACTATTGGTCAACCGATTTTTCAGCACCTGAAAGGATTTTGCACCTACCCGTTCTGCATGTTGTGATACCACACTTAAAGCCGGGTTTGCCGACTGTGCCATTGGACCATTGGTAAAGCCAATTACGGATATCTCCTTTGGCACCTTGTAGCCCATCTGTTGCAGTGTGTTCAGCGAATAAATGGCCGACAGTTCATCTGCTGCCAAAATACCATCGAGCCTATGCGTTTTAAGTACATTTGAAAACAGTTCCTTGAACTTTTCATAGCTTCCAAATTCAATGCAAAAGGAAGGGAGGCTGTTGTTTTCCTTACGCTTGAGTGCCGAAAGGTAGCCCTCTTTTCTAGAGCGCCCTACACTGGTGTTGGATATTGGTGATAAAAAGGCGATTCTTTGGCACCCCGAATTATATAAGTGTTTTGTTGCACGATAAGACCCTGCAAAGTCATCGATGGTGACCGAATCAAAGGGAAGTCCCTTATGAATACGGTCAAACATGACAATGGGTATGCCATAGCCCATTATTTTCAACATATTCCCATAATCCCCCGATTTTTGGATCTCTTTGGAAAATGAAATCAAAATGCCATCAACACTGTGGTTGATCAAGGTAAGAAGATTTTTATACTCACTTTTTTTAGAGTCGTTTGAAAATGTAATGAGTACGGTAAAGCCATATTTCGAAGCCTCTTTTTCAATACCGTGCAATACCTTGGCAAAAAAATCATCGATAACATTGGGCACAACGACGCCAATGGTCTTGGTCGTCTTTGATTTCAGGCTTCGTGCATAGTGATTGGGAACATACCCTAGGGTTTTTGCCATTTCCCGAACCCTTTCCTTGGTCTTTGAACTTATTTCGGGGCTATCACTCAGGGCTCTGGAAATGGTCGATGGTGAAACCTGCAATACTTTTGCCATATCTTTAATGGTTGTCATTGTCGCCATCTTACCTTATGCTTTTTGGGTGTAATGTTGACTTGAAAGCCCTTTAAGTGTAACTGCGGCCATTTCTGCAGTAATATCGCGCTGTGGATTTGCGAACATTTCATACCCCACCATAAATTTTTTCACTGTTTCTGAACGAAGCAAGGGGGGGTAAAAAGACATGTGAAAATGCCATTCCGGATAATCCTTGCCCTGGGTGGGAGCTTGGTGAATTCCCATGGAATAAGGGAAGGAAGTTTCAAAAAGGTTATCAAACTTCGTGGTCACCGTTTTTATGGCCCTTGCAAAACCCTTCTTTCCTTCCTTGGTGAGTTGTCCTATGTGCTGAAAGGCCTTTTTGGGGGCAATCATAACTTCGTAGGGCCAAACCGCCCAGTAAGGAACAAGGGCCAAAAAATGCTCGTCTTCAAAAATGATGCGTTCCTTTTTCCCCATTTCTTGATTGAGATAATCCCCAAGCAAACTCCTTCCATGCGCATTCCAATAGTTCATCTGCTGGACAGTTTTTTTTTGAACTTCCTGTGGAATGGAATGCTGCGCCCAAATCTGTCCATGTGGATGTGGATTGCTGCATCCCATCAAGGCTCCCTTGTTCTCAAAAATCTGGACATGGTTGATTTCCTTTTTCGAACCCAATTCCAAATATTCTTTTTGCCAAATACCAATAACTTCTTCAATGGCTGAAATTTCCATCAACGGAAGCGTCAACGAATGGTCGGGCGAAAAACAGATTACCTTGCAAATACCGCATTCACCCTGTGCTTTTAAAAGTCCGTCTTCAATTACGGTTGTAGGCGTGTCATGTAACAATGCCGAGAAATCGTTGGTAAAACTGTAAACTGATGTATACTTTGGGTTTGCACTACCACTAGCTCTCACGTTGCCTGGACATAGGTAACATTTTTCATCGTATTTGGGGCGAACATTCGGTGTCGTTTTTTCCTGTTTTCCCTGCCATGGCCGTTTGGTCCTATGTGGTGAGACCAAGACCCACTCACCTGTCAATATGTTGTATCTCCTATGGGGATGTTCGTTTAGATCCAGTTTCATTGGTTTGCCTGATTATTGATGTTCCCTGACTGGGTACGGTCACAAAATGGGAAAGTTCTATCCCGAACCGCTTTTTGTATGCTTTGGAAGCACTGATGATAAAATCATCAACGCTATTTTCATGGATAAGGTTCAAGGTGCAACCGCCAAAACCACCGCCCATCATTCTGGCCCCTAAAATTTCCTTCTCCAATTTTGACAACTCAACCAGAAAGTCCAGTTCTGGACAGCTTACCTCGTATTTTTCGCGCTGTCCTTGATGGGACTGGTACAGCAATTCCCCAAGATGTGCCATATCGTTGTTTTTCAACGCATCTGCAGCCTCCAAGACCCTTTGGTTTTCTTCAATGACGTAACTACACCTTTTGTATCCAACACTTCCCAGTGCTTCCTTGCATTCATTGATCATTTCCAGTGTGATATTCCTGAAGGAATTTTTAACTCCAAAGCGTTCGGTAATGATTTTGAGTCCCGATGCGCTTTCTTCCCGTCTGGTATTATACCCACTGGTCGAAAGGTTATGCGTAACATTGGTGTTGAGCATCAAAATCACGTAAGGGCTTATTTTGGCAGGAATGTAATGGTAATCAAGTGATTGGCAGTCCAAAAGCATAACATGGTCCTTTTTGCCCATCACCGATGCAAATTGATCCATAATGCCGCATTGGGTGCCTACAAAATTGTGCTCTGCACGCTGCCCCAATTTGATTATCTCCCAGTCATCAATACCTAGTTCAAATAATATATTCAAGCCAAAAGCCAGACCACATTCCAGGGCTGCCGATGAACTCACCCCGGAACCAACCGGAACGTTGGTTTCCATCTCGCAGTCAAAACCCTTTACACTTTGGGTTAGCAACTGAAGTTCACTTAAAACTCCCAGCACATAATTATGCCAACCTTCGGTCCCAGGTTTCAGATCAAAAAGATCAGCAACCAAAATATTGTCGAAGCCCTTACTCCTTATGGTACATCTGCTTTTTGTGCCATTGGTTTTTAGGGTCATGTAGATGCATTTGTCAATTGCGGCCGGCAAGACATATCCATCATTGTAATCGGTGTGTTCTCCAATCAAGTTGATTCTGCCAGGAGAAGCTATGGTTATTTCATTCATCCTCGATATTGTCTTTTTTAATGCTTTGATTTGTCCTTATCTGAAACAGCGCTCGTTGAAAACCGATACATTGTTGTTGAACGGTATTCCCTGTCTGGGTGCAACAGGGTTTTGGGAAAATCCGGACGGTTGGGACTGTTCGGAAAATGTTGTGTTTCCAAACAAAATCCAATATAGGGGTCGTATCCCTTTCCGTATTTCCCCTTCAGGCTGCCATCAAAATAATTGCCGGTAAACAATTGAAGCCCTGGTTCGGTCGTAAAGACATCAAGTACGCGTCCACTTTCCGGTTCAGTTACCTTTGCTGCAAAACGAAGTCCCTGCTTGCCTTTTGGTTCTTTCCCCAACACAAAGTTATGATCGTAACCCTTGCACAAGGCAATCTGGTCGTGTTCACTCAAAATATCCTTTCCAATCCTTTTACCCGTTCTAAAATCAAAGGGGGTCCCTTTTACTTTTTGGGCCAGTCCTTTGGGGATAAGGTTTTGGTTTACCGGATGGTAAAAATCCGCATTAATGATCAATTCATGGGAAAGTATATTGTTCTTGGTATTGCCCGTTAAATTAAAAAATGAATGGTTGGTAAAGTTGACATGTGTAGGTTTGTCCGTACGGGCCCAATAGTCGATTTGAAGGGCATTTTCTTCGGTCAGCATATATTCGACCCTTGTTTCAAGATTACCAGGGTAACCTTGGTCCCCATCCATTGAAATACCATTGAATTGTATTTTGGAATCATCAATTTGTTCCGCTTCCCATACCTTTTTATTAAAACCAAAGTATCCTCCGTGTAAATGGTTTTTACCATTGTTCTTTTGAAGTCGGTACATCTTGTTGTCGATAAAAAATGCCGCCTCTGAAATACGATTTGCGTAGCGACCAATAAAAGCCCCCAAATATTGGGCTTTTTCATCCATGTAATCATCTATTGAGGGGCAACCCAAAACCACATCTTCCCTATTTCCTTCTTTGTCCGGTACCCAAAGTGCGATCAAATGCTGCCCATAATTTGAAAACTTCGCCTCAAGCCCATGGGAATTCCTTATGGTAAAAAGAGTAACCTTCTTGTCATTCACGACAGCATTAAAATTTATGGTTTTTAAATCGGCACTCATTGATTAAATTCAAAATTTAAAAAAGACGATCTGGTTTCATGTTTTAGCTTTCCTATTGACAGTTGTAACTGGCAAAGAACCGGGATAACCGATACCTAAAACAATGCCAATGAACAATTTACTTTTTGGTGTTATTTGATTTTTCATCACCAATGATCAGGTCAAGCCTTTCCTTCATTTCCGCCACAACTTGGGGATGATCTTGGGCAATGTTCTTTTGTTCGGAGGTATCCCTGGACAAATTGAATAATTGCTCTTCTGCCGATCCCCCGGCTCTTATGTTTTTGATGTGCGTAATAAAACCGGGGCTTCCCTTTTTGGTAGGCTGAACGTATTTCCAATTCTTATGGCGCAAGCCCAGGGTAAAAGACTCTTCCAACAGAAATTCCCTGCCCTCCAAACTTGTTCCCAAAAGGGCCGGCATTACGTTTTCGCTATCCATTGCTTCTTGGTCTTTCAACTTATGGTTGACCAAACTTGCAATGGAAGCATAGAAATCGGTCTGGGAAACGAGTGCTCCGGAAACACCTTCTTTGACTTTGCCGGGCCAATGCACTATAGTTGGCACTCTGGTTCCTGCCTCAAGGGCACTGTATTTTCCGCCCGAAAACGGGCCACCAGGTTTATGATCACCTAATTTTTCCATGGATCCATCCTCGTACCCATCATTCAAAACAGGGCCATTATCACTGGTAAAAATGACCAGGGTGTTTTCCTCCAGGCCTTGAGCTTTTAAAAAGTCCATGATTTGACCCGTGCTCCAGTCCATTTGGGCAATAACATCCCCTCGAAGCCCCATTTTACTGGTGCCCTTAAACTGTTCGTTTGGCATTCTGGGCACATGAATATCATGGTAGGAAAAGAACAAAAAGAAGGGTTCGTTCTTGGCAGAGGAAATAAACGTTTTGCACTTGTCAACCAACAATTCGGGAAAGTCCTCATCTACCCAAAGTGCCTTTTCTCCCCCGCTCATGTATCCTATACGGCTGATTCCGTTAACAATAGTACCACTGTGTTGTTTATCCGCCTGTTGCCATCTTAAGTCCGGTCGGTCGATTCCATTGGGGTAGCCGCCCAAATCTTTTCTATAGTTCACCGCAATGGGATCATTGGGATCGGCATTGACCACTTTTTGGTCCTCCAAATATACCGTGGGCACCCTATCTCCCGTTGCCGGAATCAAAAAACTGTAATCAAAACCAACTTCACGGGGACCTGGAGCAACCTCTTTGTTCCAATCTATATCGCCACTGCCAAGCCCTAAGTGCCATTTGCCAACAACTGCGGTTTTATATCCCGCCTCCTGAAGCATTTTTGGCAGTGTGGGCATTTCCGGATCAATGAGCAGTGGAGCATCACCAGGTAAGATGGATACATCGTTCCTAAATGCATAGGTGCCCGTAAGCAATGAATATCGAGAAGGCGTACAGGTTGCCGAACCGCTGTGTGCATCGGTCAATCGAAGTCCGTTAGCAGCCATTTTATCAATATTGGGTGTTGACACTGCTGGTGAACCATAAGCTCCTACGTCGCCATAGCCCAAGTCATCAATATAAAATATAATAACATTAGGTTTGGAGTCATTGCTCGATCCCTCAGTCGTTTCGGATGATTTTTCCTGCTGTCCACAGCCTAATGCAATGGCGGTAACGCCAATAGTTATAAGAAGGTTTTTAGTTATTCCCATCATCATTTTTTTGTTTTTCCAAATACCCCTTCATTCCACCGGGGCTTTTATAGTAAATGGTATCGTTGGTCATCAACTGTTTGTGAACGTGATAGGTGACATCCATCCAATCCCTTCCCTCTACCCATAGTGGTTCTAAAAGGGTATGCTCCCAAGATTCCAACTTTTGCAGGATTGCGTTGAGTTCCTCAGGTCTTTCTTTGGAAAGATCCTGTGTTTCCCCCAAATCCTTGTTCAAGTCATACAGGACATGGCCAAAATCGTCCAACCTTATGAGTTTATGATCTCCACTTCGAGCGGCCGTTTCTTCCAGTTTTCTCCAAAAAAGTTGTTTGTGTGGATTGCCCTTTTTTTCACCAATCAAAAAAGGCATCAGATCAACCCCGTCCAATTCGGGTAGTTCTTCAAGAGGAATAGCGGCGGCTGCAACAGCGGTAGCAAAAATATCCAGTGATGAAGTGAGCCCTCCAAACATACCTCCCCCTTCAATTTTTTTAGGCCAACTCACCACAAAAGGAATCCGATGCCCACCTTCAAATTTGCTCCCTTTCCAGCCTTTTAGTGGTCCACTGCTGGATTGGTTGTTATGTGCACCCCCATTATCACTTAAAAAGAAAATTAAAGTGTTCTCGGCAATACCGAGCGATTTGAGTTCTTGTTGAAGCCTGCCAATATTTTCATCAAGGGACCAGGTCATTGCAGCCAATTCCTTCCTTGGATGGCCCTCATATTTTTTCAAATGTTCTTCTTTGGCATGCATGGGGGTATGCACTGCATTGTAGGCCAAATACATAAAAAAGGGACTGTCTTTGTTTTCTTTGACATACCTTACGGAAGCGTCACCCAAAACATCCGTCATATAGCCTTCAAATGCGATCCGCTTACCATTATGCTGTAGCATTCGATATTCATTTGGGTTTTCAAGCGGAAAATAGGACCTGCTTCCCGTTAAAAAACCGTAGAATTCGTCAAATCCCCTTTGGTTGGGATGGTCGGTTGGGGTTCCGCCCAAATGCCACTTGCCCAGTGCGATAGTAGTATAGCCCCCTTCTTTTAAAACCTCTGCCATTGTAGTAACATCATCCGCAAGACCTAAATCTCCGGATTGTGCATCACCTGTACCGTTTGCCTCAAATCCAAAACGTTGTTGGTAGATTCCGGTAATGAGACCGGCCCTTGAAGGGGCGCATACCGTTGCCGAAACGTGGGCATCTGTAAAAACGGTTCCCGATTTTGCCAGGGCATCAATGTTTGGGGTTTCCAAATCCTCACTGCCCATAAATCCAAAATCAACATAACCGGCATCATCCAATAGAATGACGATTATATTTGGCCTCTGTTCTTTTGGAGCTTGCTTGGTTACTGAATTACAGGCGGCCAACAAAAGGAGTATAGCTACTGAACGAAGTACTTTTTTCATTTTTTATTGGGATTGAATCCTTCGACGTAATCAGGATTTGGTTCGGTTGGGATAGGGGCTTCGTTTCGGTTTATCCAATTTTGCATCCTACTATGGAGCTCCTTTGCTTTTTCCGGATTGGATTCCACCAAATTGGTACGCTCGCCAATATCTTTCTTTAAATTATACAACTCCAGGGTGTTGTCCTCGTAGTAATGGTGCAGTTTCCAGTCGCCCGATATGAGTGCGGAACCTGGCCTGGTACGGAATAAGGGGTCGCGTCCGTCATCGGTTTTTCGATTGTAGGCCTGCAAGTAAATTGGAAAATGGAAATACAAATCCTTTTCCAAAATCCTGTCCCCTTTGAGCAGGGGAAGTATTGACCGACCGTCTAAAAATTCATTGCCCAGGGCACTTCCCGAAATTTCCTTCAATGTGGGATAAATATCAAGATTTGATATCATATGGCTTGTGGCCGAACCTGAAGCTATTTGATCCTTCCATACAAATATGAAAGGCACACGGATACCGCCTTCATAGTAAGATCCTTTACCGCCACGTAATGGGTACTGGCTGCTGATGTCGCGAATGCCGCCATTATCCGAGGTAAAAATAACCAAGGTGTTTTCCAATAGGGATTCACTTTCAAGGAAATCGATTATTCGACCCACGTTGTTATCGACCGTCTCCACCATACCGGCGAATGTTGCATTGTTCTGCAACCCATTGCCCAGTTTTTCGTATTTGGCTTGCAGTTCAGGGGTTGTCGCAAGCGGTGTGTGTACGGCGTAATAGGTAACGTAAGCAAAAAAGGGCTTGTTTTCTGCGGATTTCATAAAACCGATGGCTTCAGTGGTCAATCTATCGGTCAAATTTTCACCTTCCGGAGCATTTTTGAGTTTTGGGTCAGCAAGGTTGTAGGGGGCGAAATAACCATTTTTGCCGGGATTGCCACGCTCTTCACCTCCAAAATTGATATCAAATCCCTGACTTCGCGAATCACGCCCCAAATGCCATTTGCCAAAACTACCCGAGGTATAGCCCACATCAGCAAGCATTTCCGCCAAAGACACCACGGAATCATGCAATACAGTGGTATTCGGAATCGGAATCAATTTTCGGGTTTTTTTGTTGCCCCGATCAGAATTGCCCACAGTGTAGATACCATGCCTGGGGGTGTTCATACCACTCAGGAGACAAGCACGACTGGGAGCGCAATTTGCGGCCCCTGCATACCCTCTGGAAAAGGTTATACCCATGTCCGACAATCTTGAAATATTTGGGGTTTGATAAAAGGTAGTGCCGTAAGGCTCCGTGTCCATCCAGCCCATATCATCAACATTGATAAGCACAATGTTTGGAGGGGTTTTTGTGTTGACCGCCATTTCTTTTTCCGGTTTGCTTTTACAACCGGACAGCATCACTAAAATAAGGGCCGCTATTTTGGCGCTATTTAGACCTGAAATTTGTTTCATTTATTCCAATTCATAACGTTTCATCCAGTAATCAACCATTTCTTGGTGGGTAACGTCATCATCCAAATTTCTTTCCTTCAACATTTTCGCCCTTCGACCCATCATCAATCCATGGGCGTGATCGATCTCTTTTTGATCTTCCGGATAGATTCCTTTATCATTTTCGGCCACCCATTCTTCCAATACGGTTCGCATGGTTTCCAAAGTAGCGGCATAATCGGGATTGTTGGCCAAATTGTTGACTTCATGCGGATCGTTTTCCAAATCGTAAAGTTCTTCCGCTGGTCTACTTTCAGAAACAAAAAGGGACTGTGTTTCGTTCAACTTGCCCTGTTCGTACAACAGGCGCAACAGGGGTCGGGCCGGATAACGATTGTCCTTGTACACATTTGGCTGCATATAAGGCCTATCTGGATAATAATTTTTGATGTATTTGAATTTCTTGTTTCTAACGGATCGTATGCGGTCTACCGTTTCGTCCCGTCGGTCGCGCATTGTGAATATATACTTCCTTTCAACAGCATTAAGAAAGTCCTTACCTTGAATATGGCCGGGAATGGGCACCTTTGCTAAATTCATGGCGGCTACTGGGATATCTACATTGCTGACCAATCGATCATCCACCGTACCCGCACCTTTTCCATTTGGCCATCTGACCATTAATGGGGTACTCGTACCGGCATTGTACAAAAATTGCTTTGCCCTAACATGCGGCCTGCCCTGGTCCCCAAAAAAGAATACGACCGTGTTTTCTAAAATGCCTTCTTCTTTTAAGTGATCCATGATTTCCCCAACTTTTTGATCTACCAATTGAACGGTCTCCAGATATAGGGCCCAATCTTTTCGCAACAATTCATGGTTGGGATAGTAAGGGGGTAGCTCCACTTTGTCCGGATCTATAGGGTTCAGTGAATCTTTATGGAACGGTCTATGTGGAAAGAAAATTTGTATCTGCGAAAAGAACCGTTGTCCTTCCTCTCGCTTGCTCCAATGCCCGGCTTGGTACATTTCGGAAGCTTTGTATTTAAAATTGTAATCGGTTTTACCGCCCTTATCCTCAGGATTTCCCCTTCCGTTGGTCACAAAATATCCCGCTTCCTTGAAGTACTCCGTTATGGGCTGTACACCTTCCGGAAGCACTTTCTTAAACTGTGTCCTATGCTGGTGTACGCCAAGTGTGACCGGGTACATGCCAGTGATCAAAGAGGAACGGCTTGGCGAGCAGACGGCGGTTACCGTATTCAAATTCGTATAGCGAATGGATTCTGAGGCCAATTGATCAAGATTTGGCGTATGGATGATGTCTGTCCCATAACAACCCAAATCGGTGCCAAGATCGTCAGCGACAATCCAAAGGATGTTATACTGTTGGATGGATTCAGCTTCTTTTTTCTTTTCGGCGCAGCTAAAAAGTAAGATCAGGGCGAGTAAAGTTGTAAATTTTCCCATTTATTTTTTATTCTTTTTTTTGACACGTGGATGGTAATCCAACAAAAAATTAGGATCGGGGGTTCTTGCATTTTTTATGATTTCACCCATTTCTCCGGCCAATTCGGGCATGGATTCGGCAAGGTCTTTTTCCTCTCCCGGGTCTTCCACGATATGGTAAAGCTCTACCGGTTTTCCAAGATATTTTACCGCTTTCCATTGGTCTTTTCTAATGCCTTGAACAGGTCCTTTTCCTTCATTGAACTCCCAATAGAGGTAATCGTGTTTGCTTTGATTTTCATCATTCCCTAAAAGTGTTGGTAAATACGATATGCCATCAAGGTCTTTTTCAGTAGGTGCTACGCCCGCTATTTCGCAGGCCGTGGGAAGAAAATCCCAAAAAGCGGAAATGTGTTCGGTAGTACTATTGGCGGGTACGGTTTCTGGCCATCTGGCAATAAATGGGATTCGAATACCACCATCGTATAAATCCCGTTTTCGCCCTTGAAAACCCCCATTGCTATTGAAGAATCCACGGTCATATTCATGGCCATTGTCACTTGTAAAAATGACCAGGGTATTTTTATCGATGCCCAATTCCTTCAACATATCCAATAATTGGCCTACATGCATATCCATCCTGGAAACCATTCCCGCGTAGGTGGCGTTGCCATCTTCATCATGCTGATACCCCCCTTTTCTTGAGGGTAGGGTGCGCTCTTCCCAATTCAATTTTTTGTATGGCGCCTTGGAATCTTCGGGTACTTCCAGTTCATAATGCGGGATAGTGAATGCCAAGTACAGAAAGAAGGTCGTGTCTTTATTCTTTTTTATATAATCGAGCGCGTCTTCCGCAAAGGAGTCATGGGAGTAGGTTCCTTCCTTCTCATGCACCTTATTACCTGTTGCAATGGCCTTATTGTTGCGGTATAGGGTATCCGGATAATAATAGTGTGCCGTTTTATGCTTTCGATATCCATAGAAATAATCGAACCCTTGATTGTTGGGCATGCTGGTCAGGTCCTTCTCGGCCAACCCCCATTTTCCAATGAGTCCGGTCGTATAACCGGCCCTTTTTAATTCTTCGGCAACGGTAACATCTTGCAACGATAGATCGACCGCACTACCGGTAAACGTCCACCTGGGGTTGCCCCTCACCGTTGAATGCCCAGTGTGGTACCCCGTCATTAAAGAAGCTCTGGAAGGCATGCACACCGTTGAACCCGCATAATGCTGGGTAAACATCATGCCCTCTTGGGCCATCTGATCTAATCGGGGGGTTTTTATCTTGTTTTGGCCATATATTCCCAGGTCTCCGTAACCCAAATCATCCGCCATGATGTAGATGATGTTTGGTTTTTTTGACTCGTTTTCCGAACGATTGTTTTGCTCTTTTTCCCTACATGAGGAAAAAAGCAAAATCAGTAACGTAAACAGATGGAACAATCTAAAAATTTTCATGGCCTACTTTTCCTTTATGGGAGAAATAAAATAACTGAATTCCAAGTCCCTTGCTTTGATCCGATATTGCTCATGGGGCAACCTCCCCCAGCTTGTGTCCCCGCCAACGCCCATTTGAACCTTGTCAATATTGATGTTGACCAAATTCCTTTCCTTAATATCCGTGGTATGCCGCTGTTGTTTGCTCTCACCTGCATCAAAATCACTGTTCAATTGATGATGGGCACTAAAACTAAAAGCGCTTGACGTCGTGATTTTTAGACCTCTGCCCTGGTCGTTTGTAAAGCGTACCCAACGTACATCTGTCTTGTATCCATTTTCCTGGGGCCGGGAATAGGGAAAGTATAACTCCGAAACCGCAGCGTTGTATCTACCAATCAAAGCAGAAGTGTTTCGATCTTGGTAATTTTCATGCGGACCCCGACCGTACCAACTTACGTTGTCAAATTCCTTATTGATAATGAAGTTTGTTCCAAAACGTGGCAACATGGGCAATTCAGAAGAAACCCCGTTCAGGTTTGAGGATACTTTAATGTTGCCATTTTCGGCTATCCGATATTGTATTTGCAACATGGCATCAACCGATGGAAGCTCAAAGTCAACGTTGACCTCAACCGTTCCGTCTTTATGTTTTTTATGTTGCATCTGCCTTAAATTTTGGTTTTGACTGGCTTCTTTCCAAACCCTCAACTTTTTTGGCATTTTAAACCCAAAGTCATTATCGGTCGTAGCCCTCCAAAAATTGGGAACAATACCTTGCTGAAGCAAATTTCCATTGCCATAATCCAGATAGGCAAGCTTGCCCGAAGTTTTGTCAAATTGTAGTTTAAATGCATCTCCACTGATGGTTAAGACACTGTCCGTTGTTACCAGTTCCAGCTTGGCCTTATCCATTACCGCCACATTGAACGAATAGTTGGACAATGCCAATTGTTCAAAGGCCAAAATATGACCCTTAGGAACCAAATCTGTTTGGGTCTTGGTTTTTGCATAGAGATTGAGCAGGTATTCTGCCTTGTCATCACTCAAATCAGGAAGTGTAATTTGAAGTTCTTTTGCCCCATAGGGGGATACATCAAGTTCAGGAAGTTTTCCTGAAGCCATTTCCTCACCATTTTCAAGAAGTATCCATTCAAAATCAAATTGTTTTAAGTTGGTGAAATCATATCTGTTTTCTATACGAATTTTTGTGGAGGCCAAATCAGCAAGTTTAAACTTGATATACTGGTAAACCTTTTTCACCTCGTACAATGCCGGATGTGCCGACCTGTCCGGATTTACGATTCCATTAAGACAGAAATTTTTGTCGTTATGAATATTTTCACCCCCCAAATCACCACCGTAGGCCCAGTACTGCTCCCCTTCTTCGTTTTGGGTCAAAATACCTTGATCGACCCAATCCCAAATAAAGCCGCCTTGCATAATGTCATACGTTTCAATGACATCCCAGTAATCCTTCAGATTGCCAACACTATTGCCCATGGCATGCGCATATTCGCATTGGATCAAAGGACGGCTGCCATCTTCCTCCGCGTATTTAATCATACGCTCTATGGACCAGTACATTGGTGCTTGAATATCGGTGTTTTCATAACTGGTGGCCCCTTCGTATTGTACCGGTCTGGTACTGTCCCTTTCTTTGAGCCAGTTGTAGGTGGCATGGAAATTTTCACCATTGCCAGCTTCATTCCCCAATGACCAAGCAATAATGCACGGATGGTTTTTATCCCTTTCGTACATCCGTATGGTTCGATCCAGGTGCATGGCCTTCCATTCGGGCAAATAGGCTGGATGGACGGCCTTGGCCTCTTCATTATTGTCCAGGCCTTGGTTGGTGGTTCCCATGCCATGGGTCTCGATGTTGGCTTCATCAATGACATAAAACCCATAAGTAGTTGCCATTTGGTAAAAATGCGGGTCTTTGGGATAATGACTGCAACGAATGGCATTGACATTGTTTTGCTTCATCACCTGAAAGTCCTTCATCGTCAGGGCTGCATCCACTACATGGCCCTTTGTTTCATGATGATCATGCAGATTCACACCTTTCAGCAAAACGGGTTTGCCATTAACCAATAATTGGCTATTCTCTATTTTAATGTTTCTGAAACCCACTTGTTGTGTTGTGGCCTCAATGGTGTTCCCTTTTTTGTCCAAAACCTCAACCAAAAGTGTATAAAGATTTGGATTTTCGGCAGACCAAGGTCTAACATTCGCAAAGGTCTTGGTGAACATCAATTCCAGATATCCTTCTTTAAGATTTAGCCGCTTTTCTTCTTCGTAGATTTTAGCATCGGCATCCAACACCATAATTTTGACCTTACCCCTTTTTCTGGAGGAACTGGTATTTTGAAGTTTAACCGCCACTTCCAAAGCACCATCTTTATAACCATTTATCAAATCGGCCCTTAACACGATGTCGTTGAGCGCAACTTCATTTTTGGCACGTATGTACACATCACGCTCAATACCGCTCAAACGCCAAAAATCCTGATCTTCCATATAACTGGCATCGGACCAACGGAATACCTGGACAGCCACCGTGTTTTTACCGGGCCTGGCCATTTTGGTAATGTTGAATTCCGCTGCCGTTTTGCTTCCTTCATTGTAACCAACAAATTCTCCGTTGAGCCAAACGTACATGGCTCCACTTACCCCTGCAAAATGAAGGTAAAGTTCTTTGTCACCCCAACTTTTGGGTAGATCAAAGGTTCGCCTATAACTGCCGTTATTGTTTAATTCATGGGCTATAAACGGCGGATTTTTTGGAAATACGTATTTAATGTTGGTATAAATAGGAATTCCAAAACCTTGCATTTCCCAATTGGAGGGCACTGAAATTGTATCCCATCCATCCAACTCAAAGCCCTCTTTATAAAAATCCTTTGGCCTTGCCTGAACACTATCTGCGTAAAAGAAATTCCATTCACCGTTCAAGGAAAGGTAATTGGGGGAGTCTTTCCACCCTGCTCCCATAAGGGCATCTTCGGCATTCAAAAAACTGTAAAAGGTTGCGGTAGGATATTCCCGGTTGATTTGAAATACCTCAGGGTTTTCCCATTCGGGGTCGGTCCAGCCATCGGAAGAAGGATGAGGGGCTACTTGAGCTGACAAGTGGCCTCCAAAAAGAAGGACTGTAGAGATGGCATACAAAAACAAAAAACGCTCCTTTGTCATAAACGCAACTTTTCATATTGGATTACAAAGCTCCATAATATCAGTGTATAAAAAATGGGGTATATGAATCAATTATAGGGTAGTAATAGTTCAAAACGCCATTGTTTAAAGTAAATACATTAAGTTCATGGTATAAACGATCAATACAAAAATGAAAGACTTTCGTTTGCCATTTATGCTTTTTATGTTCTGTATGGTCAATATTTTTTGCCAATCCCAGACCAATGATTACATACAAGAGTTCATTTCAACGGAAGAAGGGCTGTCCAATAATTATGTCACCTCGATAGTCAGCGATGAATTGAACAATAAATGGTTTGCCACAGAAAACGGTATTACAAAATTCAATGGATACACCTTTTCATATATAAAGCCATCATTGGGTTACGACCAATTAAAAAACGAGAACATTGAAATACTGTTCAAGGGCAACAACAATGTCATATGGATTGGAACCAAAAGTGCCGGTTTGACCAGTTTTAAACCGGAAAACAACGAGGTCCTGAATTATAACCATCTTTTTCGGTCCAAAGACCAGGAGACAACGGGTGATATTAGGGTAAACAGCATTGCACAGGCCGATGATAATTCTATTTGGATAGGTACGTGGGATAAAGGAATCTATGGAATAGACCCCATAAAAAAAACACGCATTGCACATTTGAAATACAGTTCAACAATTTACGGGATCAGTAAAGGGCTGAACGGCGATCTATGGTTTGCAGTGGACGAAGAATTGATACGCTACAATATTTACAAAAAGTCGGTTGACAGGTACAAGCTCAATACGCCCCTTTTTGATGTTGTTTATGATGAATTCAGAAATAGGATATGGGTGTCCAGTAGGGGACAAAATTCCCAATTGTTCTACTTTGATTACCAAACGGAAACCATTGATGGTATTGAAACGAACGTAGGGAGCTTTTTTTCCAAAAGGTTGTCTCTGGACCATGACAATAATCTATGGATAGGCACATGGGGCAAGGGGCTCTACAAAAGCAATAAGGACCTTAGCACTTTTAGTAAAATTGAAATTAGCCCAAAGAATACACAACAGATCAAAGAGAATTATGCAATTATCCTAAACGTGCACCACGATGCCAAAAAACAGGTTTGGGTGGGCACGGCCAACGCTGGTGTGGTGAAGCTCACACCCAATAAAGGGTTTAAAAATGCCAGCCTGGACCTAAGGGGTTCGGAATTGGATAGCCACCAAAACATTACGGCTATCTATAAAGATTCGACCAACCTTTTCATCGGTACGAGCAAAAGCGGTCTTTTTAAAGGGAGTTCAATCCACGATCAGCGAAAAGTCAAAGGTTTTGACAATGGCAAGGTCAACTGCTTTTACCGTTACAAGAACCAACTATTTGTAGGTACGGGAAAAAACTTTCAGGTTCTAGACCTGATCAATGGCGAAATACGATACTCCAACACCTCTTTAAACCGGGTAACCGCATTTTACATAGACTTTAGGGAAAACCTCTTTATAGGTACCCAACAAACGGGCATCTACAAAATACCCCTTAAAAAGATGACAGATGAGAGCAAGTATAGGTCTTACCGCGACGATGCCAAAAACAATTTTGGGCTAATGAGCAACAGAATCACTGGAATCGTGAAAGATAATAGAGGACTCATTTGGGTTGGAACATACCATGGCCTTCACCTATACGATGCCACCAAAGATAGTTTTATACACCATTCAAGGTTATTGGAAGAAGAACTGCCGAGTGTCATTATCAATGATATTCAAATCCAGGACAATAGCATTTGGTTGGGAACCCCAGGTGGGCTTATACAACTTAGTTACGACGCGGCCACAAAAAAACTAAGCATACAACAACGGTTGACCACAAAAGATGGACTCAAAGATGACTACATCAGCTCAATACTTTTGGATAGGGAGGAAAACATTTGGATGTCCACCGCTACCGATATCGTCAAATACGACCCTGGAAATCAATCTTTTTTAACGTTCGGGGAACGGGATGGTGAAAGCACCATAGCTTTTAATGACAGGAGTTCCTATAACTTTAAAAACCGACAACTCTATTTCGGGGGCATTAACAACATAACCTATTTTGACCCCTACAATATTGAAATACCGAATGAAATCCCGGAAATCGTTTTTTCTAGCTTAAGGGTAAACAACGAAAAAATAGAATATAAGGGAGAGAATGCTATTATAGACAGAAACTTCAGCTATGCAAAAGAGATTCAATTGGATTCAGATCATGATTTCCTGTCCATCGGTTTCAATACCAATGATTTTTTGGGAAACCTGAACGTCAAGTACAGATATCGATTAAAGGAAATACATGAAAATTGGATCGATCTGCTCGATAAAAACGAAATAAACTTCGCCAGTCTACCCGCAGGACATTACCAATTGCAGGTGGCAGGTACACGGGACAATCAAAACTGGGGGCCCACTAAAACAATGGAGATACGAGTTGCACAATCACCTTGGCTGAGTACATGGGCATTTTGCATTTATGTATTGCTAACGGGCCTTGCCATTTATACGTTCCTAAAATTTAAACAGAAACAGCTTTTACTAAAAAGGAATGTGGAGATCCTTAAGATGGAAAAGGAAAAAGAGTACGAAATAAATGAAACCAAACTCAATTTTTTCACCAACATATCCCATGAATTTAGAACACCACTAACTTTAATGCAAGGGCCGCTACAGGAACTTCAAAGCATTGAAGATCTGAACGATAATGTAAAGAATAAAATCAATACCGTAGAGCGAAATACCAATAGGTTATCGAATTTGATAAATCAATTATTGGATTTTAGAAAAGCAGAAAAAGGGCATTTACAATTAAACGCGTCCGAAGGTAATTTCGTAAGGTTCTCCAACGAAGTGTTTCTCTATTTTAAAGACTTGGCCAAAGAGAAAGGGATTTCATACCATTTTGAACCCGAGGTGGAAGAACTGTGCTTCCCTTTTGATAGGAACAAGATGGAAATTGCACTTTGCAACCTATTGTCAAATGCCTTAAAATATAGCGGACCAAGAGATCGGATAACTTTGAGACTAAAATCTGAAGCTAAAAAGTGTGTGTTGATCATACAGGACACGGGCATTGGAATAAGTTCGAAAAACCTGGACAAGATTTTTGACATGTACTTCCAGATCAAAAGTGCAAGCTCCAGTCAAATGATCGGAAGTGGTATTGGACTTGCCTTTACCAAGAAAATTATTGAATTGCACAATGGTTCCATCACGGTAAAGAGCAAAAAAAATGAAGGGTCTGAATTTACCATCAAAATAGGGACGGATCCCATATTCTACAAAGACAGTATCAATGATGCCTTTATTAGAACGGATAACATTGCAGCCTATCCACGGAAAACCAAAAAACAAATTGCCCCCCTCGCTGTGACATCCCAAAAAGTTACCATACTTATAATTGATGACAATACTGAAATCCTGGATTATTTAGAGGATGTGCTTTCTGAGCAGTACAAGGTATTGAGGGCCGAGGGCGGCAAAGAAGGCTATGATATGGCAATGGAAAAAATGCCCGATCTGATCATAAGTGATGTAATGATGCCGGAAACAGATGGTATTACACTTTGCAAAGGGCTAAAATCCCATAAAAATACTTCGCACATCCCCATTATTTTATTGACCGCAAGAACATCAACTGTTTTTGAGATAGAAGGTTTAAAAACCGGAGCGGACGATTATATTACCAAACCATTTAACCCCAATGTGGTAAAGGCCAGAATTACGGGGTTACTGCAAAATCGTTCCAGGCTAAAAGAATACTTAACGAACAAAATTTGGTTTGAACCGTCCGATTCTGAAGTCGATGAGGTCAATGAACCGGAAAACGCCTTTATTCAAAAAGCGATGCTCGTTGTGGAGAACAATTTGCACAACCCAAACTTTGGAATAGACAATTTGGTGGAAGAACTACATATGAGCCAATCTACCCTTTACCGGAAAATGAAATCATTGACAGACCTATCCCTGACCGCGTTTATTAGGTCGATCCGTTTAAAGAGGGCAGCTTTATTGATTTTGACCACCGACATGAATTTAAGTGAAATTGCTTATGACGTGGGCTTCAATGATTACAAATATTTTAAAACCTGTTTTCAAAAACAGTTCCAATGCCTACCATCGTATTATAAACAGAAAGTTGCAAAAAATTAAAATAAAGTGGGCTATTTGACCCCCTAGACTAAACGATATGTCCCATAGCCAAGTTGAAGATGGCTTTAGTTTTGTTTCGGTATAAATAACTGATAACTAACTAAACTGAAAGCTATGAATCAACTAAAAATCAGCGTTTTTCATAAAAAACGCGCATGGCCATGTTTTTGCCTTTTTCTTTTTTTATTAAGTTCCGGCAGTATCGTACAAGCTCAAGATAATGTCAGGGTCGAAGGTACAATTTTGGCTGAAGACGGTACGCCTTTACCGGGAGCAAACGTTATAGAAAAAGGGGTGGCCAATGGGGTACAATCGGATTTTGATGGAAATTTTGTGATCAATGTCTCCAATCGGAATGCAGTACTTTCCATTTCTTATATTGGTTTTGTTGCCCAGGAAATTGCATTGAACGGACAAACCACCATTGAAGTAGTACTTAGGGAAGATACCGAACAATTGGACGAAGTGGTGGTCATTGGTTACGGTACTACAACAAAGAAGGATTTGGTGTCTTCAGTGGCACAGGTAAAATCCGACGTACTTGAAAAACAGCCCGTTGTAAGGCTGGATCAAGCCCTTCAAGGTAGGGCAACCGGGGTTGCGGTAACTTCCAATAATGGTACCCCTGGGGCCGGTTCTACCATTAGAATTCGAGGTAACAGCTCCATTAATGGCAATAATGCGCCCCTTTATGTGGTGGATGGTTTTATTACAGGTACCGATTTTAACCTTAACAACCTTAATGTCAATGACATTCAATCGGTAGAAATATTAAAAGATGCTACGGCCCTTTCCATTTACGGTACCAGGGGTGCTGCCGGAGTTATATTGGTGACTACCAAAAATGGTAAGGGCATTTCGCAGGCCAAGCCCAAAATTACCCTGAACCATTACACCAGTGTTCAGGAAACCGCCAATCAAATTGAAATCTTGGGCGGTCAAGGTTATGTCGACTATATCAACGAGTCCGGGCAGTTTGTTCCCGGTGATGATGGTTTTGGTGCCATTGATCCGGATTTGCCCTTGCAATTTGACGGAAGCGACATCCCGGATACCGATTGGCTTGATATAATTTCGCAAACGGGCTTTGTGACCAATACGGACCTATCCATTGCAGGTAGCTCTGAAAACAGTAACTATTATGTTGCGCTCAATCATTTTGATCAAAAAGGCGTTGTTAGGGCATCGGGTATTGAAAGATATACCTTAAGGACCAATATTGATGTGCGGCCCAGTGAACGATTCAATTTCGGACTTCGCTTTAACGGTTCACATTTCAAGCGGGAAAACAATAAAGTATCCTATTCAGGAATCGTTACATCAGTTTTACCGATCAGGGCCGTTTATGACGAAGATGGAAATTTTACGGGAACCAATCCAATCAGTTCTTCAACGGAGCGAAACCCTGTTGCCGATATAGAGCTACGGGTAGATCATACCCTGGTCACCAATATGTTGGCCAACGTCTATGGTGAATACAAGCTCTTCAAAAACTTTACGCTAAGGAGCACCTTCGGTGCCGAACTTACGTACACAAAAAACAATGATTTTCGGCCAGGTTTATTGCCTGAACGTGTTATAGCCGGCAATGGAGGGTTTGCCAGTGTTGAAACCAACTTTCAACAAAACTTGTTGAACGAGAATACCTTCAATTATGATTTGGATTTGGGAAAACACGTTATAAAGTTTTTGGGCGGTTTTACCTGGCAAAAAAACACTGCTGAAAGTGCGTTATCAGAAGCTAACCAAATTCCTCTGGATGCCCTTTCGTTTAACGAACTCTCGTTGGGAGACCCTTTGCAAAATGTGGTAAACTCAGGATACAACCAAAGGACCCTTACCTCGTTTCTTGGCCGGGTAAATTATAGTTTTAACAGTAAGTATTTATTGACCTTGGTTGGCAGGTATGATGGTTCATCGGTTTTTGAAGAGGGTGAAAAATATGCTTTTTTCCCGTCGGTGGGTGTGGCATGGAACATAGACCAGGAAAACTTTTTAATCAATTCTGAAACCATCAACAGATTAAAAATCAGGGGCAGTTATGGTATTGTTGGCGAGCAGGGGGTGAGTACGTACAATTCATTGCCCATTTACGAAGTGGTCAATACCGTGTTCAACAACCAGTTGACCAATGGAGTTTTACCTGATAGAATCCCCAGTGATGGGCTTAAATGGGAAACCACAAGACAATTGGACATTGGCCTGGAACTGGGCCTTTTTAAGAATCGCTTAAGCCTAGAGGTCGATTATTACAATAAAAAGACCGAGGATCTACTGCTTGGAACGGACATTGCCGCCCAAGCTGGGGGTGGTACCCAATTGCAGAATATAGGATCGGTCAGGAATCAAGGATTTGAAATTGGATTGAACACGATAAATATTGATAAGCCTAATTTTAAATGGGAATCGCAAATAACGATATCTGCCAACAGAAGCGAAGTGCTTGAACTGGATGGAAGGGACTTTATCGGTATTCAAAGTACAGGGAGTCAGGGAGGTAGCTCTGCCCGGTTGATTGTGGGCGAACGTTTGCCGGTATTTGTCGGGCTTAATTATTTGGGTACCTATAAAACAGCCCAGGAAATTATTGATGATGGTCGGGAAGGACTTTCCTTTATAGGTGGCCCCCGATTCGAGAATTTGGATGACAACCCCGTATGGAACAATGAGGATGTACAAATTCTTGGTACGCCCGAGCCCGATTTCTTCGGGGGTATCAGAAATACGTTCACCTACAAAAATCTATCACTTGACCTATTCTTTCATGGTCAATATGGCAATGAGATTTTTAATATCAGATCCCAAACCGCATTTTTTGGTCGGGGAGACCGGAATCTAGATCCCATTGTGCTAAATAGATGGCGGGAAGGTGTTAATGAAACATCGGACATTCCACGTGCCGGTGCGTCCACAAACTTGTTCAACCCTAACAGTAGCGTTAATATCGAAGATGGCTCCTTCTTAAGGTTGCGGCAAGCCACCTTAAGTTATGATGTTCCCATGGAGAATTCAACATTGAAAAATACTTTTAATCGATTGAATGTCTACCTCACAGGAACCAATCTCTGGTTACTCTCTGATTTTAGATTGGGAGATCCGGAGGTGAACGGCATTACCGATAACAGAGGAACCGACTCGGTCTCGCAAGGTTTTGCCGGAGGGGTTTATCCTTATGCAAGGTCGTTTACTCTAGGTGTTATTTTGGAATTTTAAAAAAACTGATGATGAAAAATATATATAAACTCACTTTTTTGTTGATAATAGGAACAGTAGTCTTTTATGGCTGCGACGATTTTCTTGAAGAAGACCTCAGGGACGAGGTAACTCCCAGTAATTTTTTCAACACAGCCGACGAAGCCCAATTGGCCGTGAACGGTGCCTATTCCATCCTAGGAAGACAGGGTATGTATAATTGGCCCGGTATAAATGATTTTTATCATTATGGATCCGATATTCTGGAGTCCAGCAGGAACGCGGGAGCAACCAGTGATCAATCCAGTTATTCTTACGGTGAAGGAGTAAGTGACCTCAATAACGTCTGGGAGGACTGCTATGAAGTGGTGAACGCCACAGTAGAATTCCTGACCAGGATCGAGGGCAATGAAAACCTACCTGAAGATGCTCGAAATTTAGCGGTGGGCGAACTTCTTTTTCTCAGGGCCCTGGCCTATTATCATTTGACCAATATTTGGGGCGATGTACCGTACATTAGAGAGTTGATGAATCCCATAGAAGCCGGTGAACTGGGCCGTTTTGACGAGGCACAGATAAAGGCCGATATGAAGGCTGACCTTGAAAGGGCCATTGCTTTGCTTCCTGAAAGTTATCCGGAAAATGTGAGCCGGGCAACCAGATACGCCGCGGCAACATTAAAGGCAAAGTTCCATATGTTGGACGAAGAGTGGTCGCAGGTCAAGGAAGAATGCGATTTTGTAATCAACAACTCTCCACATAGGTTACTTGATAATTTTGCCGATGTTTTTGATCAGTTGGATCCTGATAATGCCTACAATGATGAGCAACTGTTTTTAATTGATTACAAGGCTGATGATAGAAGTTCGCGCTTTACCTCTTTCTTCAATCCCCGCATTCGTGATGAACCCACACGACGTGGTAATAGACCTGGCGGCCCTGGTACACCCAGAAGGTTCGAATTGCTTCAGGCAGCAATGGCAGAATTGGACCAGGACATGACCGGATTTGGATTGGCCATCCCAGTGCAGAGCTTTGCAGACCAGGCCAACTGGCAAGATGGAGATTTAAGATATGATGTTACCATTACCCAACAGCATTTGGGCTTTGATTTGAATTTCCCATACTTCAAAAAGAGTTGGAACCTGGACCAGTTGGAATCCAGACGTCAAAACCACCATGACAATGCAGTAGTTTTTCGCCTCGCCGATGTGTATTTGATGGCGGCTGAAGCGGAAAATGAATTAAATGGTCCGGGCGGAGCTTATTCTTATATCAATGCCGTGCGGGAAAGGGCTTTTGAACCCAATCGACCGTATAGCGGGATGAACCAAAACGAATTGCGAATGGCCATTCGTGACGAACGTAAGTTTGAGTTGGCCGCCGAAGGTCATCGAAAGCTCGACCTGATCCGCTGGGGAATTTTAGTGGAGACTGTCCAAAATACCGAATACCTATCATTCAATAATGCAGCGGCAAATGTGCAGGCGAGAAATGTCAAGTATCCTGTACCGCAAGAACAAATCATCATAAACCCAAATCTTCTTGAATCGGATCCAACCAATAATGGATTTAGATAATGGACCCGTCTTGATTTCAATAAATTAGGGTTAGCTTTAGTTGCATGTTGGTAGTAGACCTACTGGCATGCAACTTTTTTAAAAAAAGAAAAATATCAACCCACCAGCTGATATTTCATTGCCTACCATTCCTATTTTGGAAATGGAACGGAAAAAAGACCACTTCAAATCCAGTTTGGTCGAAAGGTGAAAAAAGGAAAAGGAATTCCATTTACCTGTGATGCCCCGTTCCAGTTTGGTCACTTTTTGGGACTTCGGCCTATTTTACCCTAAACTGCTTTTTGATGGAAACCGGCTCCCCTAAAAAGGTAAATCCTTCCAATGTTACTTCATAAGTGCCGGATACATCAGAGGTAAAAAGTTCAACGGTTTCCATCGCGGTCTCCAGCTCAATTTTTGGAAGCCATAGCAACTGATGCCTATAATCCGGTATCTTTTTTAAACCCGGCCTATTTTCTGATGTATACACCTGTTTAAAATAGTTTTTATTGGGCAAGGGTTTTAACAGGGTTACCTCCTGTACATATGGGGCATGTACCATTCGATCATTGTTTTCAAAGGTTTCCACATCGAGGATACCCTGAAATATTCGCCCCCCAATCATGTAGAGGTCTTTTGTTATACTTATGGTCTTTATGTTTCTGGCATCGTATTGAATTAGCTTTTCAAAATCTTGGAGTACATGCCCATCAACAATAACAAGGGGTGGGTATCCAATGTCATAGGAACTGGAATTTTTGGCACCCATCCTTAAGGTAGGCTCCCCGGATTTGTCCTTGGTGACCCAAATATTACTTACGATTTCCACTATGGTTTCCTTGAATGTTGGAAATCTTGTATAGTCGTCCAGGTGGTATGCCGTGGCATTTGTTCCATAAAAAGGAATACCTTTTTTAGCTGTTTTGACCGTATCCGGCTTTGCACTGAAATAGGCATTTTCAACTTGATTATGAATACTCCGCTCCAAAATCACTTTTTCCATTTTTGGGTGCAACGCGAACTTTTTGAACGTGAAATGGCTGTAGTCCGGATACAATTTCTCTTTTAGCGTTATCGTATAGTTTTCCCGCTCATGTCCCAAAACCTGAAATACAGCGGTATCACTTGTGTATTGATTCTTCAAGGAGAAGCTAAAATCACCTTTTTCATTGGTGGTCAACACTTTTAAATCGTATTCCTCTCCGGCCATCGAAAACAAAACCTTCTGATCGACCAGTGATAAAAGTGGTTTGTCCGTACTGATGGTTCCGGATAACAGATCTCCCCTCATTTCCGGTAGGATATTTTTTGGGGACAATACTTCCTGGGAGCCTCGATCAAGTTCTTCTTTAAAGCCTATGGAGTTTGCCCTTTCAAGGTGATAAAGACTATCATATCTCCTTACGGAAATTGAAAAACGGCCAAAGGAGGCTTCATCGTCCATACTTCGCAAAACCATCGTGACCTTTTCCCTTTTTGACAGGGTCTCCCCAACCAGCTCCAATTCTATTTTGCCATTGTTACTTGATACGGATTTACTTTTCCGTTCCCCTTCCAAATGTGTTGATGGGGTATTTTCGGTTGCTCCACTGGCATCCTGATCGGCAAGAAAAGGCTTTTGTACATTGGTATACGGATTGAGAATGCTTACATCGCCCTGGAAAAAGGATGCTTCACCCCAATTCATCATCCATTGTGTGTATCCAATAAGCTTATAGTTGCCAGAGGGCACGGATACAGGGATGAAGAAATCCCCTTGACCACTTCCATTCTCCAAACCTATCTTCTGTCTAAATATCACCGTACCCTTCTCCCCTATCAGTTCCACATAGGCTATTTTACTGATATCACTGGCTTTACCGGTTTTCTTGTTTTGGCAATACACACTGTAGTACAAATACTCCCCTACAAAAAGTAAGGAAGCATTATAATGGATAAAAACACCCTCTTTCCCTATTTGGGAATACATTGAGGTATCGTCACTATGTGCTTCATATTGTCCGTAGTTACTACAGCAAAACAGAAAAGCTACCCATACAATTATTCTATTTTTCAACATATCCAAAACTAATCTTCCCAAAAATCCGGTCTAACATTTGTGCCAAACACAGTACAGTCCACGCATCGCGTTTTTACCAATAAGTAGGTTGTCTGAGTCTCATCCAAGGGATCTGTGGACAAAAATCTCCAATTGCCCGATGTTATCAAGGCAAACAGTCCAGGGTCAAACAATCTAATGCTCCGTGTTTCTTCGCATTCGGAAATAAGAGTTCCCGGATCTTCTTCCGTAAAAATGTCATTAAAATCGAAGAAAATTCTTTTGGAGGTCACTGCTGTCGCCTCAAAAAAGCCCAATACCCTGTTTTCGGGATTATTGTCGGAGCTTATATTGCCATTGATAAAACCAGGTTGCGTCTGCGTGAACAAACTCTCAATACCCGAAAATTCCTGTAAGGTTTCATAAAAAACATGTGCTTCCCTTGATTGCTTGAACTGTTTCACCAAAATGCTGTATCTGCTCGCGACTATCCTGTCCCTTCTATCAATAAACCGCACTTGAAAATCACTTACCCTGTTTTCCGAAAAACCTTCCGTATCCGTTATGGAAATTGTATTGGAGGTCTGTCCATTGTAACAAAAATGCTCATTTCTATCATTCCAAACCAGTTCAAGCGTTGGTGGGTCTTCCGAGGCCACTATTAATCGCTCAAATCCCACCAAAGCGGATTGTATCCTATAAGTCTCTTCATATTCATATCTGTAAAATCCAGCACCATCATCCTGACCAATACTATTGATCAATATGGCCACACCATCAATACCCCTTTCATTGGTGGTCCTCACTGCCCGGAGCTCTCCGATTTCCGCTTTGGAAGGAAGTGTCACCACGGTGGAAGAATAGGAAGCACCATCAGCCGTACCAACCTGTAACCTATATTCACGACCCTCCACAGCTCCAAAATCAATTGTGGATCTGTACAGACCCGGTTCTGCTTCTTGAAACTGATATGCAACCCCCACGTCATCCATAATACTTACCGTGGCACCACGCTCCTGAACCACTTCTTCGTCCGCGACAAACGAACGGGACAAAAACACCTCCTGTGTCTTCATCTCGTCCGTTATACCCGCTTCAACTATTAAAACATTTTCAAACTCTTCCGCGTTAAATTCAAAGGGCTCCGTACAGCTGAGGACGATCAAGAGCATACCCAAAATGGTCAGACCACTTTTACAATACCTTTCAAAAGGCAACCCGTCGACTTTACGGCTGTAATCCTTATAACCCCCTAAAGAAGACCGTCTGCCCCAGCACACTGGAAAAACAAATGATATGGCTATGGGATTTCTCAACATCGTAAAAATTAATCTTCCCAAAAATCAGGTTCAACGGTTGTATTGAACACGCTGCAATCCACACAACGGGCGGGTGCAATTTCATATATCAGTATGACATCCGAGTCCGTGGGAAGTATCGATAGAAATCTCCACCTGTTGGATGTAATGAGATTGAACAGGGAGGGATCCCTGGAATCTATGGTCCTTATTTCACAAAAGGGAGAGAAGGGAACCTCATTGGGAAAAATATCCTCAAAACTGAAGAACACCCTTTCTGAAGTGACCGAGGTCACCTCAAAAAAGCCCAATACCCTTTCCCCAGAATCATTGTCCGGGCTTATATTACCATTGATAAAGCCAGGCTGGGTTTGGGTAAACAGGTTTTCAATACCCGAAAATTCCTGCAAGGTTTCATAAAAGACATGCGCTTCCCTAGATTGCGTATACTGTCTGACCAAAATACTGTACCTGCTCGCTATTATTTCGTCGTCTTGTGGAATAAACCTCACTTGAAAATCACTCACCCTATTTTCCGAAAAACCTTCCGTATCGGTTATCGCAATCACATTTGATACCTCTGTATTGTAGCAAATACGTTGTTCCCGATCTATTGGACTGAGTTCAAGGAGGGGTGGTTCTTCGGAAACGACCACCAACTCCGCAAATGTTATAAAAGGCGAAACTATTCTGTAGGTCTCTTCATACTCATATCTATAATACCCGACCTCTCCTCCCGGACCCATAGCGTTGGCCAATATCGCCACACCATCAATACCCCTCTCATTGGTGGTTCTTACCACTTCAAGTCTATTTATCTCCGCTTTGGGGGGAAGTGTCTCCATAGTGGAAGAATACGCATCCCCATCATTCGTCCTCACCTGCAGGCTATAATCCCGCCCTTCTACGGCTCCGAAATCGACAGTGGACCTATACAGACCCGGTTCTGCTTCCTGGAACTGATATTCGGCCCCACTATCATCCCTAATGCTCACTATGGCGCCACTTTCTTGAACAGCGGTTTCATTCGAGACGAACGAACGGGACAAAAACACCTCTTGTGTCTTTACCTCATCCGTTATACTTGCATCAATTATTAAGACATTTTCAAACCCTTCTGCCTCAAATTCAAAAGGCTCCGTGCAACTGTAGGTCAACAGGAGAATACTTGCAATCGTTAAACTATTATCCATATATCCTACCAATGCCTCCATCCCTTAAAATCTGAAATTATAGGTTATTGCCGGTACGGGTATGGTGAAAATAGAGCTTTTAACCGCCTGGACCTGACCATCATCCGTTACAAAAAAGACCGAGAAGGGGTTGTTTCTTCCCAGGACGTTATATACAGAAATGGTCCAAAAACTATGGGCAAATTTTTTGATCTTATGGTTTCCTTCGATATTAAGACCAATATCAAGCCTGTAAAAGTCAGGGATCCTAAAGCTATTGCGGTCGCTGAACAAGGAAAATTCGGCGTCATTAAAGTTGAAATTACCGACCGGAACGGTTACGGGCCTTCCGGTTTGGTAGACAAAATTTGTGGAAAGGCTAAACCTCTTTGTTAGCTTGTAGTTCGCTACCAAACTAAGGTCGTGCGGGCGGTCAAAATTAGAGGGGAAAAAATCGCCATTATTGATTCGTTCCTCCGAAAAAGGGCTGTCAAATTGGATGAATGAACGGGAATA
The DNA here is from genome assembly GCF_023016285.1 of Muricauda sp. SCSIO 64092. GTDB lineage: Bacteria > Bacteroidota > Bacteroidia > Flavobacteriales > Flavobacteriaceae > Croceivirga. The sequence goes on along the minus strand of NZ_CP095413.1, from coordinate 4,729,263 downwards.
GGTGTACCCTAACCATCCATTCAATTTTCCACTGTTTTTACGTACCAGAAATTCAATTCCGTAGGATTTCCCTTTTCCCTGTACAACTTCCGTTGCAATATTCTCATTTAGGAGAAGTTGCGCCCCGGTTTTAAAATCCAAAATGTCATTACTCCTTTTATAATACCCTTCAAGGCTTAACTCATAGGTGTTGCGATCAAAATTTTTATAGAATCCCAGGGAAAATTGCCTTCCACGTTGCGGGCTTATGTTCAGATCCGAAAGTTTCCAGGTATCTATGGGTGAAACGGTCGTATTATTGGTTAACCTATGGATATATTGGATCATATTGTTGTAACTGGCCTTCACCGAAAAATCCGGTGTCAGTAAGTATCTTGCCCCAAAACGAAACTCCGGACCACCGTAGGTTTCGATAACTGCATTCCTATCAAAGTTCAACGTATCTATCACGGTCCCTTCATTTCTAGGGTTCCCTTCGGCAAATACCCGTTGGGATGCTTCTCCCAATGCCGCATAAAAGGAATATCGGATACCTGCATCTATGGAAAGCTTATCCGTAACATCATAGTTCCCTGATAGGAACACAGCAGATTCCAAAGCCCTTTCCTCATCAATATCCAAAGGTTCTACAATGGAACCGTCGCCCAAAGGCTCAATGCTCCCAGGTGATACATTGTATAGTTTACCCTCCAGTCCGTAGTTGAGTCTAAATTTTTGACTATACAAGTAGTTCATATTTAGCTTTGCCGTGGTTTCCATGATTGCATATCCTAAGTCAAAATCATCATCGGAATCGCTGTCAAACTCAATGTTGAACCCGTATTCACTGTTGGTCAATGTAAGGTTCCCTGTGGTTTTCTCACTGAATTGACGATTCCATGCCAAAGAGACGAGCCTGTTGGAATAGATGTATAGGGAGTCGGAAGAGATACTGAAATCATCCCTACTGTAATATGCCGTGGCCTTAAGGCTATTTTTTTCATTAAATTGGTGCCTATAGCTGGCCATGACATCATAGAAGGAAGCCTCACTGTTGTTCAATGACTCGTCATCCAATGACCTTAAAATCCAATTGGCGTAAGCTCCCCTGCCTCCTACTAAAAGTGAGGACTTTTCCTTTACCACGGGAACTTCCAATAACAGATTACCGGTTACTGGACCAATTGAGGCCTCTCCAGCAAATTCTTCGGTATTTCCATTTTTTGTTTTGATGTCGAATACCGAAGAAAGCCTTCCTCCGTATTCTGCGGGGATATTGCCCTTATTGATATTAAGCTCACCAATGGCGAATGGATTCAAGGCCGAAAAAATGCCGAAAAAGTGTTGTGGGTTGTATATCACGGCCTGATCAAAAAGTATGAGGTTCTGGTCGGCGTTCCCTCCCCTTACGTTAAAACCTATCGCACCCTCCCCTGCCGTGGAAATTCCTGGTAGGGAAGTGGCAACTTTCAGTACATCCCTTTCCCCTAGGACCAGAGGTATGTTCTTTGACGCTTCAACATCAATTTCTTCAGTGCCCGTACTGGTATCCGTTACGTTTTTATTGGCTTCCGCCGTCACCGTTACTTCATCCAGTCGTTGCAGACTTTCTCTGAGTTCCATATTGAGCGTACCATCGTTGTACATGATAATGCGCTTCTCAACATTTTCAATGCCAAGGGCTTTGATTTGAAGCATATTGACACCGGCCACTAAATCAATTTCGTAGAAACCCTCATTATCGGTTACGGTACCCCGATTTTGGTTCTTTACCACTACGGCCAAATTGGAGATGGGTTCACCCGTTTCCATTCTTTTGACAAAACCGGATAATGTATAGTTTTCCCGAATGTTATCCGTATTCTCCTTTCCAATCCTATGGGTCTCTACCCTTTTCCTTTCGTTGGAGATGAAATCATCGTAAAAAACCGGGGATGTTTCTTTTTCCACTGCGGTCCCCGTAATTGCCGTTTTTTCTTTCCTTCCAAAAAAACCTTGGGGCAATTGGTCATAAATACTGTTGTTTTGGGTAAGCACAACCTTTTGATCCCCAATCAAAAAATAATTGATATTCCCGCCTTCAAAAATAGCCCCCAACAGGAATTCTATGGATACCTCCTGGTAATCGCCCGTAATGAGTTCATCGTTGAACCATTCCGGAATATAAAAGAACTCATATTCCGTGAGGTCTTCCAATTGCTCCAAAACACCTACCCGTGTTACATCATTAAAAGTTATCGAAATCGGGTCCGTGTTTTGTTGGGCGCTGGTGTAAAGACCCCATATCAACATCAAATACACTACTATGCGATTTCCCATGGTCAAAAAGTGGTGTTTTGGTCCTGTTCCAACGGAAACAAGTGATCGAAAGCCATGGCCGTAAAGGCATCAATATCCTTTCTTCTCAATGCGCCATATGCCTTGTGGTAGTTTTTAATGGTCTCCTTGTGGTTAGGGAAAGCCAACATCCATTCCCTTCTGGAATCCACCGGATAAAATGTATTGGCATGCCATACAAAAAAGTTGACCTTTTGTTCGAACTCCTGGTATACTGTTCTGGTTTCCCGTTTATCCACCTTCACCTTCCGATACTTCTTAAGAAGCATGGACGTCCCTTTTTTAAAAACAATCTCACAGAATCCCAACGCCCCTGAAAATCCTTCAACATTTTTATCCACTTTAATAAATGGGTGTCCGTCTATTGAGAAACCCTCCGTTCTTGTACGTTCCGGGATAATAAGCAGGGCATTGGTCTGATCCTTGGGTGTAATCAATAGGGCATCGTTGAACAAATCATACTTTATTTTTTGGTCATAATAGGTTTGTCCATCAAATGTTACACTTCCCAATTCCAATTCCGGGGAATTAAAAAACTGATGCTTTTCATTAATAACCGTGAAATCATTGGTATAAATGGTTCCTTTATACAATCCGGAATTCTCAATGCCAATCTTTGTGTCGAACCAATTGTAAAAAGGCTCCGTATTCCTATCCGTTTGGGCGTGAATGCCATTGAACAACAATAGTGCTACCCCCAATGGACCATATTTCCGAAGTAAGTTTGAAGAATAAAAAAAATTCAAGAGCAAGTTTCTAGTAGTCAGATCGATTTTAAAGATAATATGCAATAACAATCCACGAACACTGCCCCAAGCAGTAGGACAACTTTTGTTTGAAATTACGTTTCGGTGTTTTCGGATCATAACCGGAAAAGGTCTTATTGACACGGTTTTAAAATCGACATGAAGTCCCCAAACACCCCATTAATGAGCAGATATCCAGCATTTTAGTTAAATAAAGGCCATGCACACGTCCATTCCAGGGGTAATAGGGAGCCCCTCAACATTTACTGCGCCATCCGTCCTAATTGTTTTCTCCAGATTCAAGGAATGCCAAACCTATTCGTATGTAAATACCGATCCCCCGTATCATTAATCCTTGCCTTTGGCATTTAATGCGCATGGAAATACATCATCTGAAGTAGTATTGGGTAGTATTTCCACAGTTTGGAGCAACTTAGAATTTCCCAAGTCCTAAACTGCCGTAAAAGATTCCATCAAATGAATAGGGGTTACCACATCAAAAAGAAAACAAATTGGTAAAATGAAATCATTGATTATTGGCAACGGTTTAATGGCACTATTGGTCGGCATTTCTGCCTTCGGCCAGTCCACCAAAGGGGCAGTTCCCATGCATATCCAAAATTGGGAGCTAGTTGAAAGGGATACTACAGTTTTTGAAACTTTTGATGGAAGGGAAACCATGTTACTCAACGGTGAGGCCATCCTAAAAAACGAAAACTTTGTAAACGGCACCATAGAATTGGAGATATATGCCAATGACAACAGAAGCTTTGCCGGTATCATCTTTAGAAAACAGGAAGATACCATGGAGGAAGTCCTGATTCGCTGTCACAAATCAAACCAAGTTGATGCCATGCAGTACACCCCTATTTTCCATAAAGAGACCAACTGGCAACTGTATAGGGAATATCAAGCCAAAGTAGCATTCAAGAAAAAGGGTTGGAACAAGCTCAAGTTGGTGGTTTTGGGGCCTAGCGCCACGGTATTTTTAAATGATGAGGAAGCCTTCTCCATTGACCGTTTGCGGACATCGAACAAAGACGGTGAAATAGGGATATTTTCATTATACGCCAATCGGTTTTCAAATTTTAAGTTTTCAAAATCGAATAGCAATTATGGGGTCAACCCAATACCAGGGAACAAAAACACTAATCCCAGTATTGTAAGGAAGTGGTACTTATCCGAAGGGTTTCCATTCCAAAAAGAAAATTTCTCATTGGAAAGGGCGCTCGACCTGCCGGATAAGGAAGTGCATACCGAAAGTTCGGGATTACTCCCCATTTCCAAGTACGTCAGAAGAAAATCCGCCGGTAGGTTTGAAAACAATAGGGAATATGCTGCCATCGTTTCCAAAAATATTGAAGTTGACAAAGACACCATACGGCGTTTTTCGTTCGACTTTAGTGATCGGGTGACGGTCTATTTGAACAAGAAACCCATCTTCTCGGGAAACAATGCTTTCCGAGTGAAAGGACCACAGCATACGGGCCATCTGGATATCGACACCAACGTGCTGCACCTCAACCTTAAAGAAGGTAACAATACATTGCATTGCTTGGTCATTGACAAGGCCAATGGGTGGGGATTTATGGGAAAATTGGATTGAGATGGAAGAAGGAGGATACGTAACCGCGTAGCTTTTAGGTCCTCAAACCAAATGACAGAAGTAGTGTATATTCGTTTATTCAGATGGCAAAAATGAAGTATAAGTCCTTGATTTGGATAGGCATAGGGTACATTGTTCTCAAATGGTCGATTATTATTGGGGTGGCAGGATATCTCTATGAATCGGGTATTTGGAGCAATTGGTATATCCTTTTTGTCCCGCTAATAGGCCTTGTCCTTTTTGGGTTCGTAAAGAAGGTTTTCCTAAAAAAAGCCCATTTTCTTGGATACAGGAAATCCTTTTATAAAATTCTAAAATACTACTATCCACAACACTACAAATCCCTTTATAATCAAACTGAAAAGAAATTTGAGGAAATCTCAAAAGATGTTTCCTTTGCGGCCACTTCAAAAAATCCAATGGACAAGCGTTTGGACTTCTGTGCATTCTTTTTGGGTTTGATACAAGTGCTTGAAAAAAATGGGGAATCTTATCCACAGATCAAAGCGATAGCTATTGGAATTGCAGAGGACTATGTGAGGCCCAAAAACAGGATACAGGCCTATGTGAAGAAATTACCCGTAAAATTAATTGGAACAGTTCCTGGAAGATTTCTAGTTGGGAAACTGAACAAGAGAATTCAAACCAAAGGGCATGAAGACGGTTTCAGGGCCCATATTGTAACGGATGAAAAGGAAACCTTTGGTTTGGGATACGGTATAAACATCTCTGAATGTGGAATTTGCAAGCTGTTTCTAAAGCATGGAGCATCTCAATACAGTCCCATTCTCTGTGAAGTTGACAAGATTACGACCCGCCTGGCAGGTTTGGAAATGATCAGGACCGGGACCATTGCCAAGGGCGCGGACATTTGCGATTTTAGATATAGAAAAATCTGAAATGGCGTGAGTTTCGATATAAGAAAATTAAGTCATTCTGAGTGTTTTTGCGATGACAAAAATGTATCGAAAAACCTACCTTGCCGGCGAGGCCGGCAAGTAATTTTCTTGCAAAATCCTAATTTCGATACAATTTTTCTTCATTTCATTACGAAAAACCACTCAATTTGACGGATTTTGGCTGATAAAAAATAATATCGAAAAACTCATGTTAAAATACCCCACTGGTTACGCCCAAAATTCATCCTTTTACAAAGTTAGGTTTCGATTTACTGATGTCCCACGATAAAGAAAGGTCCGACTTTTATGTAAAGTCGGACCTCCGTTGTTTTTAACTTCCGCTCATTACCGGACCGTGTTCGGTGCTGAATTTCAGTCTTTTCCCTTTACAGGATTCGGTTGTACCTGCACAATTTCACTGATTGATAGCGTGGGTCTGGCATTCGTGTAATTTTTGAAGTCACTAATGATTGCCTCCCTGTTTTTTGCTATGGCTTCATTATATTCCGCAATATTCTTGACATAAAAATACCCAATAGCCACAAAGGGTGCTTTATCATTAGGTGTCCTGCCCGCTATGCCCTTATCTATTTCATAAAATCTTAAATTTTCCCCTAAAAACCCGGCTACCATGGGCATGTGCTTTTCCTGGTAGTAGTTCATGTCAAAGGTCACGTTTTCCTCATTTGGATACAATATGGCTACTTTAAACCCGCCCATTTCCGGAGCCGATGCGTGTTTCAGTTGGCCCGTTTTACAGCTTGCGAAAGCAGTAAAAACCAAGATTATTGAAAGGAATTTGATTTTTGTGGTCATATACATCGGTTTTATCATTAATTTTTCATTCCATCCTTTTTCCCTGATACCTAGGCTATTTGGTTAAATTTAGACAAAGTCTTATTAAAAACCCCTAAATGTTAACAGAAGGTTCATAAGGCCAGTACGCTCTTTTTGATGGGCAGTTTCCTTATTCGTTTTCCGGTAGCGGCAAAAATGGCATTGCATACCGCGGCATAGGTGGGTGGCCCCGCTATTTCCCCCACGCCCCACGGTTGGGTTTCATCGTTTTCACAAATATGCACTTCTATTTCAGGGATTTCGTTGATTCGGAGTACTGGATTATCATGAAAGTTGCTGCGCTGTACAACGCCGTTCACATATTCCGTACCTCCATAAAATATGGCAGATAGTGCCCATATAACGCCCCCTCCCATTTGTTGCCTTACCTGGTCCGGGTTTATGACCAGGCCACAGTCGATGGAAGCAGTAATTTTGGTCACTTTTATTGCATTGTTGGCAATGGAAACCTCAGCTACGACCGCTCCATAGCCATTACCGTGCATATATGGATAGACTGCTATGCCCTGAGCACTGTCTTCGGGCATCGATTTTCCCCACCTCGCTTTTTTCGCCACCAATTCCAGAGCTCCACGCAACCTATTGATGTTGCATTTATGACTGTGCCTGAAATCCACTATTTTGTTCCGAGGAAGCAGGCTGAGCCGAAATTCCAAAGGATCCCTATTCAATTCATGGGCCACTTCATCCATAAAGCATTCCGTGGAAAAGCCTTCTGCATTGGCCATCACCGATCGCCATGCGCCGACCTGGGTGAAACCATCCACTGTTATTTGTGTTCCAGAACAGTTGGGAATATCATAATACATCCAACCCAGTAGTCCCCCCCAATTGGCCATTACATTCTTAAAATCCCAAAATAGTGGCCTACCATCCTTAATACCAACCGTGTGTTTGTTGAGTTCAAATGGGTTCAAATAATCGAACTTGAGATCATCTTCCCGACTATAGCACATTTTGACCAAATCACCGCCGGCTGCCTTGGATACCACCATGGATTCCACCGCATATTCTGAGGAATATCGCAAACCAAAACCTCCTCCACTGGGATGACAGTTGATCTTTATATTTTCTTTTGGGATTCCCAAGTGTTTTTCAATGTTGGCGATGATTTTGTCCGCCGATTGTGTACCCACCCACATTTCACAGGAATCCCCTTTAAAATGTGACGTGGCATTTAAGGGTTCCATACAGGCATGGTGCTGATAGGGGAACTCATAGGTATATGAAATGATCTCATCCATTTTGGAAGTGTTGATTTTCTTACCTATTCGCAAAATCTCGGTGCCTTTGTCGCTATCCAATTGCTCCAGACAATCGGCAACAAATTTTTGGTGCTCTATTTTTGCATTTTCGCCCAAATCCCACTCGGCCTTTACCGCTAACTTTCCCTGAAATGCGGCCCAGGTGGAATTGGCGATTACCGCAACGCCGTCCCTAATATGGGTAGCCGGATCCAGAATAACCCCTTCAATCCCCACTACTTTTTCTACACCCGGTATTTTTAGTGCATCGGAGGCGTCAAAACTGAGTAGCTTTCCTTTGAATACAGGGCATCTAAGTACAGCTGCATACTTCATATTGGGCAATCGCACATCAATACTAAAGGGATGTTTTCCTGTGACGATATCAGGAATTATTTTGCTTTTCAGGCTTTTGCCGATCAACTTGAACTTGGATTGATATTTAAGCGGAACTTCGTCGAAAAGGGTCCGATAGTTCCCGGGGACCACAACGCTCCCCACAAGTTCCCCATATCCCAATTTTACAGTACTTCCATGTTGATGGATATACCCATTTTCGGCATAACATTGATCTTTGTAGACCGACCATTCCTTGGCTGCTGCCGCTATTAACAGGTATTTTGCGAAGGCTCCTGCTTTTCGAAGTAGGTCCCAGTGCAGCAGCGTGCTTGTACTCCCTCCGGTAATATCGGATTCACTTACTGAGGACTTGATGTATTTTACATTGATTTTTTCCCAATCGGCCTCAAGCTCTTCCGCAAGGATAGAGGACAATCCCGTACTCACCCCTTGACCCATTTCATATTTTGTAAGGCTCAAAAAAACGCTGCCATCCGGCCTTATTTGTAAAAAGTCCGTTACGGAAAGTGCTCCTTGCGCTCGAAAACCATTTTCCAAATCGACCAGAGGTGCGGCATTGGCAGGGATATTGACCACCTCATTGACACAACTTTGCAGGAAATTCAGTCCTATGACCAACCCACCACTTGCCAAACCTGTTCTTTTTAAAAAATCCCTTCTGGAGTTCATTGTTTTCATATGCCGGTGTTCTTGGAGGATTGTTCCACTACCGATTGTATCGCCTTTAAAATTCTGGGATAGGTCCCACATCTACAGATATTACCGGACATTGCATTTAGAATCTCTTCGTCCGTTGGATTTGGGTTGCTTTTTAAAAATCCTATGGCATTCATTAGTTGACCACTTTGGCAATAGCCGCATTGTGGTACCTGCTCATCGATCCAAGCTTGTTGCAAAGAACGAAAAGGCGTAGCTTCTACCCCTTCAATGGTTTCTATGTCTTTGTCCACGGCGGACTGTACCCTAATACTACATGACCGTACGGCTTTCCCATCAACAAGTACCGTACAGGCCCCGCATTGGGCAATACCGCAGCCAAATTTTGTACCGGTCAATCCCAAGATATCCCTTAACACCCAGAGCAGTGGCATATGGGGGTCCATCTCCTTTTCGTGGACAATTCCATTCACATTGAGTCGTATAATGGCCATAGGGTTCGTTTTATAGGTTGCGTTTTACAATGATTGAATCCGGTTCGGGCATATTTTCCATGTACAGCAGTTCTACAATTATGCCGGCAGTAGGCAACTGAAAATACCCAAACTCAAATGCTGCATCCGTTTTCCCGTACTGAATCGGTTTGAAACCTTTAGCGATCAAATCACTTTTTGCGGATATGAAAGCACTGTGGTCATAAAACGAGATTCCCGAATGGTGGTAGCCTTCCCCCCTACTTGCCAAATGTTGATCTAAAATGCTTTCCCCGGTAAAAGGGGAAATAAGCTCAAGGCTACTGGTGCCAATGGAAGCAATGGCCACCTTAAATGAATACGATTTAAAATCCCCATTGACCAGACAGATTTCCGGTGCTATTTTCCAAACATTGAAGGTAACCCCCATGATATTGGTCAGCGTGGCGGCTTCACTTTCCAAGTCTTTGACCAAAAAGGACTGATGATGTAGGTGGGCCGCATGTCGTATTGAACTCATTTAAACTTGTTTTTAAAAATCCTAAGTGGTTTGTGATTTCGATTTGCTTTTAAACCCCTTAGTACGATTAAAAATAGTAGAAGGATCTGCCCAGGTGGATGGTAAAATGCCCAACTGGGGTACTAATGGTACCAAAAAGGTGTTTAATGGTCCAAAACAGATGGGCGCATGAATGAATGCCATACCCCTTTCGGTAGCCGACCAATGGGAAAGAATTTGTATTGGAAAGTGCGATGGCCAACCTAAACCGTTGCCCTTTTGGGACAGGAAGATAGGGTTCAAAAAGAACTTACCCCATCTTCGCTTTGCCCGGCACGAACTACATGACCCTATTATTCCGTTTGGAGTCAGTGGTCTCCTATTTTTGAAATGGCAAACTGAAAGAACGATAGCTACCCGAAATACCTTGCACTATTGGTATCATCCCACAATTGAACTCCCGAGCGCAAAGGAAGTGTATATTTGTACTCCAAATTTTACGCATGTTCACATTTTTCTCCAAGAAAGGGTTTTTAGTTGATTATTTGGCGGGCTTTATTGATATCCACAACCATATTCTACCCGGTATAGACGATGGTGCCAAGAATGTGGGGGAATCAATGGAATTGATCAAAGGGTTTGCAGCAATAGGGGTAACGGATTTTATCTGTACACCACACATCATGAGCAATTACTATGACAATACGCCAGAGACTATAAGAACCTCTTATGAAAAGCTCAAAAAAAATCTTAAGGGAACTGATTTTACGGGTGTTAACCTGAATTATGCCGCGGAACACATGATTGATGACAACTTTGATAAAATCTTGGTCAACAATGAAGTACTCCCCTTAAATAAGGACCATATCTTGATAGAAATGTCCTATCTGCAACCAAGCATAAATTTTGAGGCTTCCATTGAACTTATAAAAAACGCTGGATATTTTCCTGTTTTAGCACACCCTGAGCGCTATCAATATCTTAGTAAGGACTTTAGCGGTTATTTGAAATACAAGTCTGCAGGTGTCAAATTTCAGTTAAACCTACTTTCGCTAGGGGGTTATTATGGGGAGGAAATCAAACGGACTTCTTGGAAGTTATTGGATACCGGAAATTATGACTTTCTAGGTAGCGATGTCCATAATTTATCGCATTTAAAGGGTATCAAGTCCATAAAAATAAAGAAAGACCATATTAACAAAATTCAAGTCCTTAAGCATCGGAATGCCGAACTATTTCAGCATTGACCTATCCGAAAAGTTGATACCACTTTTTTGTGGATTTTCCATAGCCATAACCATATTTTCCTCCATAACCCAGGTTAGCGCTCTTTACCCCGTTCACAATAAAGGACAATCCTTTTAGCTTTCCCTCTTTTTGCAATTGAATTGGGAATTCAATGACACTGTTTTCGGTAATTCCTGCTCTGGTGACGTACAACGTTAAATCGGCATTTCCACTGATTAGAAGCGTATCGGAAACCACCATTAAAGGAGCTGTATCGACAATGATATAATCGTACTTTTCCTTTACCTCATGGAATAGATCGTTCATCCTTTCATTCATTAACAACTCCGTTGGATTCGGAGGTATTTTTCCCGCAAAAATGATATCAATGGTTTGGTTGTTTGCAAGAATTGAAGAAATAATATCTTTGGGCACCAATTCCCTATTCACCAAAAAATCGGTTAATCCCAAGTTATCTTTGTTCAGTTTCTTTTTAACTAATTTATCCACATTCTTAGCATTATAGAACTGATAAATCTTTGGGTTTCTTATATCTGCACCTATTAGAAGTACTTTTTTGTTGGCGTTGGCATAAATCATTGCTAAGTTGAAGGATACCAAGGTTTTTCCCTCACCAGGAACACTGGATGTCACAAAAATTGAACTTCCCATCCTATCTCGTTGTGATGATTTGGATTTAAGTACGTAATCTAAATTTGTCCTTAAAATCCTCAAGGACTCGGCCAATACCGTACGTTCATCTGTTTTAATGAGCGTATCTTCCTTCTTTCGTATTTTTGGCAACTCCGCAATTACGGGAATATCACCTGTATATTTTTCCAAATTGGCTTTGTTATGGATTTTGTTATCCATCAAATCCATTAAATAGACAATTGAGAAAGGAACTGCCAAACCTAAAATAAAAGATGCCAAAAATATGATGGGCTTATTCGGCGATATGGGTTGATTATTGTTGCCATATGGGTAATCTATAACCTTTGATTTAGGGGTCGCCGAAGCAAATGCAATTTGTGATTCTTCCCTTTTTTGCAATAGATAAAGATAAAGGGATTCCGTAGTTTGCTGTCTTCTTGTAATATCCCTTAACGCACGTTCATTTTTTGGAGCCGAATAAATTCTTGAGTTAAGCTGGGATACCTGACCACTTAAGTTGTTTACCTTTAAATTCAGGTTATTCTCTATACTGTTCAAGCTTGATTGCATACTTTGCTTTAAGCCCGCCAGTTGCTGATCTAAATTTACAATAACCGGATTTTTCTCATTGGAACTTTTTAACAATCGTTTTCGTTCGGCAACCAATTGATTGAATTTGGAAGTCGTAGTGGCTATGGACTGATCGGACAACCCTATGTTGGAAGGCAAAAAATCATAATCCCCCTGATTATCAACAATATCTTTCATGGAGGCTGCAATATTCAATTGTACTTTTGCATTTTCCAGCTCTTGCTGGCTGGCAGCACTCACATTTAAGTTAATGTTCGCTTGCGAAGAAATATCCGTTAAGCCCCTTACCGTCTTGAAATCCTCGGCGCTCTGATCAACTGCAGCCAGGTTGGAGTAGATATCGTTGATCCTTTCTTCTATAAAATCCGAGGTTTTATCTGCAATCGCCCTCTTATCATCTACCGCATTTTGATTGTAGGTTTCTATGAGCGCCTGTAAAATCTGCTCGGCCTTTTCCTGAATGGGATCATTAAGGGAAATGTTTATGATGTTGGAAAATTCAGATGCTATCTTCAAAGAAATTTTTTTCTTATATGACTCCGCAATTTTGAAAACAGGTTTTACTATTACTTTGAACCTTTGCTTTTTGTATGACTTAAAATTCTCCGTAGGGGTAATCACAATATCCCCAATAGGTGATGGGAAATTCTTCCCAAACGAGAGCGTTTTGAAGGATTTATTCTCTTCCTTACCAAAATCAAAAGAAGTCTCACTATCGTTCAAGTTTATAAGAAACTCGAATGTGGAATTATCAATAATTGAATCTGATGAAATAAAGTTTATCCTAAAAGGTGGTTTAACGTATATTTCCGTGTCAGCTATGTTACCAAGGGCGATAATCCTTACATTGATTCCAAGTTTTTTTACCACTTGGATAAAATTTCCCCTGGATTTAATAATGTCAATCTCATCTTCTACCTTGTTTTTGGACCCAGAAAAAATATCCAACTCTTGAAATAGACTAAGTTCAGGTGAAGAACCCTTGTCTTCCAATATTTGTATTTTGGCTTTCGCCTGGTATTGCGGGGTGGTGTATCTGATATATAAAAATGCCATGGCAACAGCAAAAATCGCAGATAGCGCAAACCAATGTATATGCTTGGTGTAAACCTTTATATACTCTTTTAAATTTTTGTTGCTAGGAGTACTATTATTCAACTTTGCCCCCATTTTCGTTTATAAGACTTAAATTAATTTCTTGTCAAGATAACTACTGTTGAAGTAACAAGTAAGGAGATTATGGAAATTGCTATGGATGCCCTATTATCAAGTGTTGACGAGGTAACGGCAGACTGGTTCGGTTCTACATAAACAACGTCATTTTGAGTAAGGTAGTACACTTGGGATTTCATCGCATTTTTACTTGTCAAATCTATTCTTTCATAGACTTTTGCGCCGTTAAAATCCCTGATTACCAAAACATTATCCCGCATACCCTTAATCGTTAGGTCACCCGCCAGGCCAATAGCCTCCAGAATGGTGATCTGCTCTCCATTGACTTGATAGGTTCCAGGTCTATTTACCTCACCCAGAACGGTGACCGTAAAGTTTTTCAACCTGATATTAATAATAGGGTTCTTTAGATATTCATTGAGTTTGTCCCTCAATAAAAGTCGCAGCTTTTCAGGCGATAATCCTTCTATTTTCAACTTACCAACTACTGGAAAATCTATTTCACCTTTTTTATCCACGATATAGTCTACTTGTTCCTGCGCAAATCCTCCTTGACCCGATCCACGAAAAAGGTTGAAAGGAGCACTTGCTTCCGAGTCCAATGTAGACACGTGTATGCTGATAACATCATCTACCTTGAATTTTGTCAAAGAGATATTGTCATCCACCAAGGTTTCAAATTTTTTGGCATCCTGAAAATAAACTACATCTTTTTTGGAACCGCATGAAAAGAATAACATGCTTACAACAAGTAATAAACCAAAGTTGCGGGATAATCTCAATAAATGCATAATGGGCTTTTTTTTACAAGTGTAGTAAAAATTAAGATTGCCAAACCTGTTTCTCTAATTTATTATCCTCAGCAACTATTTCCTTTTGGTCAGTATCCAATTCACAAAATTTGGAATTTTTGGAGATATATTCCGGTACAATTTCTTTCATGATTTTTATGGTGTCCCCATTAAAGAACATGTTGGTCAAACAAAGCTCATCTATTTTAGATCTCACCTTGGCATAATCCAATTCCCTGACCTTACTTATCATTATTTTTTTATGATATGTTGGAAGCGTATTTTCCCCATTGGCCAAAAGCTCCTCATATAGTTTTTCTCCAGGCCTTAACCCGGTTATCTTGATATTGATATCTTCAGGATATCTAAGCCCTGAAAGCTTTATCATATTCTTGGCCAAATCATAAATCTTGATTGATTTACCCATATCAAAAATAAATATTTCTCCCCCATCACCCATTGCACCTGCCTCCAAAACCAGTTGGGAAGCTTCTGGAATGGTCATAAAATAACGAGTAACCTCCTTATGGGTCAAGGTAAGTGGTCCTCCTTTTTCTATCTGTTTTTTGAACAACGGTATTACGGAACCATTAGACCCAAGAACATTGCCAAATCTAGTGGTAATAAACTTGGTAGAATTCTTTTGTTGCATGCAACTAATGTACATCTCCGCTATCCGTTTGGTTGCCCCCATTACATTGGTTGGATTAACTGCCTTGTCGGTAGAAACAAAAACAAACTTGTCCACTTCATGATGCAGCGCCAGATCTACCAGTGTTTTGGTTCCGGCCACATTTATTTTAATTGCCTCGTAGGAATTGTATTCCATTAATGGAACATGTTTATAAGCCGCCGCATGAAATACAAGATTTGGTTTGTATTCCTGAAAAATAAGATTGATTCTATTTTTATCCCTTATATCCCCCACTATTGAAACAAAATTGTGATGACCATTCTGTTTCAATTCCTGCTGCAAATCATATAGTGCGGACTCGGCTTGATCAATAATTATCAAGGATTTATATTCGTACGTACAGATTTGTCTAACAATTTCACTCCCTATTGAACCTGCTCCCCCCGTAACAAGGACTATCTTATCCTTGAGCTCATCAGAAATCTTGGAATTCTTTATCGAAATGGGTAGCCTGTTCAATAAATCCTCTATTTGAACCTGTTTTATCTGTGAGACTTTTAATTCGCCATCTATCCAATGTTCAACAGGTGGAACAATTTTGGCAAGAACCGGAAAATCAACAAGACTTTCGACCAACTGACGTAATCTATTGTGATCTATGTCCTGCTCAGAAAAAATAATTTCGGTAATATCCTTTTCAAGAATAAAATTCTCTTCCAAAACTTCTTCCCCAAATACGGTCACACCATTTATATTCTTCCCTATTTTCCGCTTATCACTTGTAATGTAGCCAACGACCTTTATATTGTTTTTACTATGGTTGGTCAAGGCATTATGCGTTAGTATCCCCGATTCTCCCGTACCATAAATTAAAATGTTTTTGGAAGCCTTGACTTGTAGGCTATTTACAAGATTGTAATAAAGCGTTTTAAAAATATATCTGGAAGAGGTAAGAAAAACAAAACTTATTAAACTGTGAATAATGATAATGGATAAAGGAATGGTAAAATCATCTATCAAGTAGAATTTCTTGTTTAAAATTACCATGAAGACCAAAAGAATACTAAGGAGACAAATTGCATTGAACAAGTTATACACATCCCTAACCCCGGTATGCCTTACTACTCCCTTGTAAGATTTGGTAAAGATGAAAGACATTAGTGCAAAAACAAGCACCAAGGGCAATTGTATCAATAACTTGTCAACATCAAAGTTTAGGGTTAAGTTAAATCGTACAAAGTAAGAGAGGGCAAATGACAGGCCTACAATGATCAAATCTATTCCCAGCACAAGCCATTTGGAAGCATACCTGAAAACCGTATTGGTCATGTAATTCTTTATCATGATGGTTGGGGTTTAGATATAGTTATTTAGAACTTCTCTTGGTTATCTTAGGTTAACCTAAGGTTTTTGATGTTTCGCAGACCAAAAATACTTATTTGCCAATGCGAAGGGGATTTTTGGGGAAATAATTCGCTCAAATTGTTCTTAAATCCGCTGAAGTGATTTGCAATAACAAGTATTCAAAAAGCACCTTGTTTTTGAGCAACAGCGCAAACCATATGGGCCAGCAAGCAATTCCCAGTCAAACTTTTGATACAAGTATGAATGGATTATGACAAAATCCCACTATGTTCCAAACCGTTTCTGCACCAAATGATGTTCGTTTCAACTGATATTCCGTGAAGTTCAGCCAAAACCTTGACAATAATCCTAAAAACTCCCAGTTGTGTAATAGCTAAAATTTAAATTTGGCCCGTAAATGAATTTTGCATGAGTAAACGCATCCATATTTGTTTGGTTGGTGGAGAAGATGCCCATAAGAGAATTGATTTATCAAAGAAACTGCTTCACGATAATTTTAAAGTGACCATTTTGGGCACTAAGGATTACAACTATCCCGAGGACATCAACTTTATTAAATACTCTTTAAAGCGAAGCTTAAATGTTGTTTCAGATATAAAAACGGTATTTGAATACAGGAAAATTGTCAGGGAAAACGATTTTGACCTTATTCAAACTTTTGATACCAAACCGGCCTTTTTAGTACCGCTGTCCCTATTTGGTAAAAAGGTAATCATTGTGCGAACCATCACTGGCCTTGGTAAAGTATTCATCAATCAAAACCTTAAAAGTTTACCTGGCCGTTTTTTGTATGTCCTACTTCATTTCATTGTTCGCAATAAGGTGCAACACACCACTTTTCAAAATATTGAGGATCGGGACATTTTTTTAAAGAATAGACTGATCACGGCTTCCAATCATTCCATGATATACGGAAGCGGAATCCCTCTTGGGGACATTAAGGACATAGCACCCAGGAATGGTAAAGTATTCACCGTTATATGTGTGTCAAGATTAATTTATGAAAAAGGTATAGTGAATTACCTAGAGGCGGCAAAAATCTGTTCCGAAATGGGCTACAAGATAAGATTTATGCTTGTGGGTCCCCTAGAGGAAGACACGACTAGGCTTAATGAAAAAATCCTTGACCAATACAGTGCGTATGTAGAGTGGTTGGGAGAGCGAAAAGATATCACGGACTTGCTTAAGAAATCCCATGTTTTTGCGTTGCCAACATTTTACAGGGAAGGGTTTGCGAGGGTCTTATTGGAGGCCTCGGCAGTTGGATTGCCACTGGTAACTACCGATGTTCCCGGTGTTAGGGATATTGCCAGACATATGAAGGAAGCTTTGATCGTACCTATTCAGGACTCCCAAGCCCTGGCAAATGCAATAATAAGGTTATTTAAAGATAAGGTTTTGTGCAACACGCTTTCCAAGAATGCACTTAGCAATGTAGAATTATACAGCCTTTCCGTAATTAGTAAAAACTACATCAATCTCTATAGAAATTTAATATGACCATACCGTTTTCACCACCGTTCATTAATGAATCCGTAAAAAAAGAGGTACTCGAATCTTTGGAATCCGGTTGGATTACAACGGGTCCAAAAGTAAAGTCATTGGAAAATCATATTTCGGATTTAACCGGAGCACCTAGCGTCCTATGTGTAAATTCTTGGACTTCGGGTGCATTACTTATCCTAAAATGGCTTGGATTGGGACCTAACGATGAAGTTATTATACCAGCATATACGTATTCTGCAACTGCCCTGGCAGTTATACATGCCGGTGCCAAACCTGTTCTCGTGGACGTTAATGACGATTTTAATATCTCGGTCGAGGCCATAGAAAATGCCATTACCAAAAACACCAAAGTCATCATGCCCGTAGATATTGCGGGGTGGCCATGCAATTATGATGAAATAAATCGTTTGACACGAAAACATCAATCCCTATACAGACCCTCAAACGACATCCAAGCAAAGTTGGGCCGTATTATGGTAATCTCGGATGCAGCACATTCCATTGGGGCTACCTACAAGGGTACCGAGGTCGGTGTCCTGACCGATATTACCATCTTTTCATTGCATGCGGTAAAAAATGTGACAACTGCAGAAGGAGGAGCCATCTGCCTCAACCTTCCCGAACCCTTTGATAATGCTGAACTATATGGCCTACTAAGGTGTTACTCGTTAAATGGCCAGACCAAGGACGCCTTTACCAAATCCAAGGCTGGAGCATGGAAATATGACATCATCTATCCGGGGTTAAAAATAAATATGCCAGATGTCCTTGCTGCCATAGGCTTAGGTCAAATAGAGGACTACACAAAAGAAATCTTGCCTAAAAGGGTGCAAATCTTTGAAGCCTACAACTCGTTTTTCAAAAACAAGGAATGGGCCATATTACCTCCATACCAAGATAATGGATCCGTTTCGTCCTGTCATCTCTATGCACTTCGAATAAAAGGGGCCTCTGAAAGTCAAAGGGACTCAATTATTGAAGAAATATCCAAAACGGGAGTTGCTGTAAACGTTCATTTTCAGCCCCTTCCTTTGTTAAGCTTATTTAAGGACATGAAGTATGCAATCGAGGATTATCCAATGGCATATGAGCAATTCAAAAATGAGATTTCCCTGCCCATTTATCCACAACTAACCGATCAACAGCTTCAGTATGTTATGGACAATGTCAGTCTTGCTGTAGAAAAAGTAATGGGATGAAAGCAATTTTTGATTTCGGTAGTGCCCTGCTCGGTATATGCATCCTATCCCCATTATTGCTTATAATTGCCTTTCTGATCAAGGTAACATCAAAAGGACCTATTTTCTTCAAGCAAACACGTGTTGGTCTACATGAAAAGGATTTCAAAATCTTAAAATTCAGAACTATGCATGTTGGTTCGGATAAAAAGGGGCTCTTAACCGTTGGGAACCGGGATAGCCGTGTTACATCAGTGGGAGTATACCTCAGGAAATTAAAATTGGACGAACTTCCCCAATTGTTCAATGTCCTTCTTGGTGACATGAGTTTGGTAGGACCGCGGCCCGAAGTACGAAAGTACACCGAACTATATTCGCAAGATGATAAAATAATTTTTTCGGTAAAACCAGGGATTACAGATTATGCCTCCATCCACTTTAGAAATGAAAATGAAATGCTCAAAGCCGCTAAAAATCCTGAAGAAAAATACATTTCGGATATCCTTCCCAAAAAGCTGGAACTGAACAAGGAATACATCAACAAAAAAAGTTTTTTTGTTGATGTGTCCATTATCTTACAGACGTTTTATGCCATTTTGTTACGATAAAATAGTGCAGCTCGGGAAATTAAAACAGTAGTAGTAAAACACATTTTTAATCAAATTAGTCCATGTGCGGAATATATATCACCAACATCCCATATGATACAAGTGAAGTCGAGGAAAAACTGAATTCCATTGTTTATCGAGGTCCTGATTTTACTGGAATTGAAAAAGTGAACGATCTTACACTAGGACACCTCAGGTTAGCTATCCTGGATCTGGATCCAAGGTCCAATCAACCCATGGTTCATGAAAATCTCCATATTGTTTTTAATGGGGAAATCTATAATTATGTGCCACTTCGGGAAGAATTGTCCGATCTTGGATATGAATTCAAGACCCAAAGCGATACAGAAGTTTTATTATTGGGATACAAAGCTTGGAAGGAAGGGTTGCTTCAAAAAATCAATGGAATGTATGCCTTTTCCATTTATGATACGGATAAAAATGTAGTTTTTTCTGCAAGGGACAGAATTGGAGTGAAACCGTTTTATTATTATTGGAACGAAGGGAAGTTTGAGATTTGTAGCCAAATAAAACCGTTATTAAAAGGAAAGACCGTAAATGCCGAAGCAGTTTCCATGTTTTTGGACTGCATGTTTGTACCAAGTCCCTATACTATTGTAAACGAGGTTTCCAAACTTCCTCCGGGGAACTTCATGATTCTGGATCTCAATGAGAACACCCTTGAAATTAAAGAATACTGGAACCTACAAAAGGTGGATATCAAAAATATATCCTACGAACAGGCCAAGAGTGAATTACACGATCTTTTAAGGGATGCGGTGAAAATTCGACTTCAATCGGACGTTCCCATTGGTTCTTTTTTATCCGGGGGGATAGATTCGGCCCTGGTGACCAGTATTGCAACGGAAGTATCTGAATCAAAAATAAATACATTTTCTATTGGGTTTGACGAAAAGAGGTATGACGAGAGCAAAATTGCAGAACACTATTCGAAAATCCTGGATACCAATCACAAAACGACCATTTGCAAAATTGAAGATGTAATCGCCCTTATTCCCCAACTGACCAAAATCTATGATGAGCCCTTTGGTGATAGCTCTGCACTACCTTCCTTATTGTTGAACTCCGTGACCAAGGAGCATGTTACGGTGGCCCTATCGGGTGACGGTGGGGATGAAAGCTTTATTGGGTATACTTATTTCGACTCTTTGATCCGCAATAAAAGAATAATAGACCTACCGTACTTTCTTAGGAAGTTTTTAAGTCGTCCTTTTTTCCTTAATCTAATAGGTCAAAACTCCCATAGGGTAAGGAATGCTTTAAATACAAAAACCAGAAATGATTTTATTGAAAACATTTTTTCCAGAAAGGGGCTCTTATTGAAGGAAAGAAAACAAGATTGGATGAAGCATTACCAAGGCTTCAAAAAATGGTCCACAATTTTTTTGCAAAAGGCTGCTGATTTAAACATAAAGCTCTGGTTGGAAAATGATAGCAACGTTAAAGTGGATCGAGCCAGCATGGCCTATTCTGTAGAAGTTAGAAGTCCTTTTCTAGATTACAGGGTAATAGAATATGCAAGAAACCTACCCATGTCATTTCGCTACCAGAAAGGTAGACAGAAAAAGATATTACGGGATATTCTGAACGAATATATTCCGGAAAGTATCTTTGATCAACCTAAAAAAGGTTTTGCCGTACCAATCGGAAAGTGGATGCGAAAGGAATTAAGACAGGAGTTCGATGGTGCTTTAAACGATACTTTTCTCTCAAAGGTTCCCAACTTGAACATTCCTGTATTCAAAAAAATGTATGAGGAACATATGAACGAAATTGAAGATCATACCGCTAACATTTGGAAGCTATATGTTTTGAGCAAGTGGTATACGGAATTTGGCTTTTTAAACTAAAAAGGTGCAAGTCTGTTCAGACCCGCACCTTCTTTTGTCGTTTTCCGATCTTCTCCCTTTTATAAATCCACCAGGTTCAGAAACTCCTCCAAATTGGTGTAGCCATCACCATCCGTATCGTCATTGGCCCCTGTTGCAAGACTACCATAATTGGCCACCTCCCAAACATCCGGCATGCCATCCATATCGGTATCATAATTATCGCCCCAGGAAGAGCCAGTGAAAGGAGTAACAAATCTTTCATCGTCCGATATTCGGTTTATATAGTCCCTCGTTCGGACTGCATTTACGTATTCAGCATCCTCAATATCATAATTGATGTATACCCTTCCATCTTCACCCAATCTCTTATTACAGCCCACATCATTGGAAACATTGTTGTATGTTTCCTGGGCACTCAAAATTGGTACTGGCTCCCCTAGCAAGGGTTTTCTATTGGGGTCTTCAAAAAATGCCGGTAAATCATCCCCTGGATCATAATTTGGATCATTGTCGGCATAATAGATCACCCATGTTTCCCCAAAATTGCTTTTATCAGAACCGTCATATATAAATCCCTGGGAATCGGTATAGGAAAACCTTGGATTGCCTTCATAAACATTTCCCCAAGTATGTACACTAAAGTCTACGGATTCTATGTTTCTCGATTCGCTGTACCATTTGTTTCCTTGGGCCGATCCTGACCCCTTTAAACCATTATGCGTATTTTCTTCAGCAAAGTAGTACCAATTGTTTATGTGATTTAGTGTTACGGCCTCATTAACCCTGTGTATCCTCCACCTAAAACCCCATACAATATTATTAATCACCTCAAAGGTTCCGCCAGCTCCCATATTAGGATGTCTATGCGTTATATTATACCACATGTTATTTAAGATCGAGATATCCCCCGCACCATTTTCCACGGGTTCCGAACCACCAAAAATGGAACCGGTCTTAGATTCGGAAATTAGACATCTTTGCACGGTAATACCATCAATTGTTGAGGCCTCATTGTACAGAATCAGGCTAAATCCTTCATCACCTCCAAATCCAACCGAAACATGATCAAAAATCACGTTTGTCATGGATGAACCACTTATACTATCTTCATTTACGGCTTCGCCTCCTTTAAACCTTATATAACGAATAATAGCATTGCTTATACCACCCAGGGAAAATCGGTTACCTGTAACCGTGATTCCTCCTTCCGGGGCCGTTTGACCCGCAATTGTGAAATCATCATTGGTCACATATAATTCGGATCGCAATCTAATTTCTCCGGATACCCGAAACACTATAGTCCTTGGGCCAGATGTATTCAAAGCAGCTCGGAGGCTCCCTTCTCCACTATCATTCAAATTAGTAACTGCAATGACTCTTCCTCCCCTACCTCCGGTGGCATATGCCCCAGCACCATAGGCAGTGGGAAAAGCCTTCAAATCTGTAGAATATGTTTCATCTAAAATGGGATCTTCTCCTGGATTGTTTCCATTTTGTTCTTCATCATTTTGTTCGTTGGTCCCTTCTTCATTGTTCTCATTATTTTCTTCTTCAATGTTCTCAATAATCTCTTCTTCAATGGTCTGTACAAACAAATCACTGTCCTTAGCACATCCAAAAAACATTAATACAACTAAAAACAACATACAATAGCTCGGGAATGGTTTAGACGATTTTGGGGAAATCATGGTCAAAAGATTTAGGATTTTAAAATTATATATTAAATATTATTTTATCGATTAAAAACTTAAAAAATCGTTGAAATGCACAACTTGTGAACTTGACTTATTAAGGAATGGTTAATCTTTGAAAAGCCTTGTCACTAGCAAGATTCTTTAAAGTTTTTCTTACAGCTTTCAGCACATTACGCAGTTGGTCCTAGGTTTGGATCTTTTCATCGGGTTTTTTAACAAAAAAATCGATGAAATGCTTGGATTCCTTTTCTTTTTTAAGATTTTTTAAGAGTTCCCTATTCCCCACAATACAGAACAATTGATGCAATTTTACTAGTTCAATGCCGTTTTGATATGTGGTTTTTAAAATCATTATGATATTTGCACCAAAATAAAAAGCGTAATGAAGATATTGGTAACCGGAGCAGCCGGTTTTATAGGGTATCACGTATCCAAAAGCCTAATTGACAAGGGGCACACCGTTGTAGGGCTAGACAACCTAAACGACTATTATGATGTAAACTTAAAATATGCCCGGCTAGTGGAATTAGGGATTCCCAAGACCAATGCGGGTGTTTCCGGAAATTTGGTAAAAAGTCAAATCCACGGAGAGCAGTTTAGCTTTATAAAACTGGCATTGGAGGACAAAGAAAACTTGCATTCCCTGTTTGCCCAGCATGGTTTTGAAGTAGTTTGTAATCTAGCGGCTCAAGCGGGTGTTCGTTATAGTTTGGAGAATCCTTCGGCATATGTTGATAGTAATATTGTTGGTTTTCT
This sequence comes from Muricauda sp. SCSIO 64092, assembly GCF_023016285.1. Lineage (GTDB taxonomy): Bacteria > Bacteroidota > Bacteroidia > Flavobacteriales > Flavobacteriaceae > Croceivirga. The sequence continues at coordinate 4,705,575 of NZ_CP095413.1, read as the reverse complement.
AAACATTCTGGAATGTTGTAGAAGTTTTAAAGTGAAACATTTGGTATATGCAAGCAGTTCCAGTGTCTACGGAATGAACAAAATAATTCCCTTTGAGACCAAACATAATGTGGACCATCCCATTAGTCTTTATGCCGCTACAAAGAAAAGTAATGAGTTGATGGCGCACACCTACAGCCACCTATACAAATTTCCGACTACAGGTTTACGTTTCTTTACAGTTTATGGCCCCTGGGGAAGACCGGACATGGCGATGTTCCTTTTTACCGATGCCATGGTCAATGGCAAACCAATTAAGGTCTTTAACAATGGAAACATGGAGAGGGACTTTACCTATATTGATGATATCACTGAAGGTGTTATCCGTATCATTGAGAAAAGTGCCACCAACCGTGTGGAAAATAACAAGCTATACAAAATTTATAATATTGGGAATAACAACTCTGTAAAACTACTTGATTTTATAGATGCTATAGAAAAAGAACTAAATATTAAGGCTAATCGTCAATACTTACCCATACAACCAGGGGATGTTGAAAAAACATGGGCCAATGTAGATGACTTGATCAAAGATTACGATTATGAACCCAACACTTCAATAAAAGATGGGGTTGCCAGCTTTATAGATTGGTACAAAAAATATTATCGGTTATCTTAAAATTAGCTTGATTACCCTTATCATGAACAAAAAGCGCATTTTCCAAGTCAATGGAAAATGCGCTTTTTTAAGTAATTACTGTTGAAACTGTTATTGTTTTATAAATCGCCTGGTGGTAGAAAAATTTGTCGATCTGATCAGAATCATGTACGTTCCCGTGCTTAGGGATTGCGTTTCAAGTATTTCTATTTCCGCATGATTTTCTGGGATTGATTGCTTTAATAAATGTCTTCCTTGAATATCGTAAAAATCTACATCCACGGGTCGATTCATTAAATCGGTCATTACAAGACTCAGCTCCTCATTGATCACTAACGGATTCGGGTATATTACAATATTTTCCGTAGAGACCGAATTTGTTTGTAACAACAAATTCGAACTATCTTCAACCGTAAGGTTTATCGTAGTTTGGCAACCTTCCACGGAAGTCAAAAGATAGGCACCGCTGTCCGACGCGGTCAATTGACCAAGATCATAGTTGTCACCAACCTCCGTACCATCAGGTAATGTAATTGTCAAATCAATATCATTGGGAAGCATGCTCAGCACCAACTCCGTGCCGGGAACCAGGTTCAGGTCGTTGGAACCGCTTAACCATTCGCCATTGATTCGATATTCAGGGATAATGCTGCCGGGGGCACACAATACGCTCTCCTGCACCGTTAAGTTTAATGTGGTCTGGCAACCCTCCTCAGAGGTCAGAAGGTAGGCACCACTGTCCGACGCGGTCAATTGACCAAGGTCGTAATTATCACCGACCTGCGTACCATCAGGTAGCGTGATCGTCACACCAATATCATTGGGAAGCATGCTCAGCACCAGCGCTGTGCCGGGAACCAGGTTCAGGTCGTTGGAGCCGCTCAACCACTCGCCGTTGATTTCGTATTCTGGGATAATGCTCCCCGGAGGACAACCACCCACGGCCTGTACCGTAATGTCCAAAGAGGCACTGCATCCCTCCAAATTGGTGAATACATATACGCCGCTATCGGAGGTCACCGCACTGGACATCGTATAGTCCGCCGTAACCACGGTACTATCCGGCAAGGTAATCGTTCCAGGTCCTGCGGGTAACAGAAGTACCACTTCGGTACCCTCAAATACTGTTATGGGCCCAGCACCACTCTGTAATGAGCCATCAAGGGTATACCCCGGTACAACCGGAGATGCCGTACATCCGTCCTCCTCCACCGTTAAGTTTATCGTGGTCTGGCAACCCTCCTCAGAGGTCAGAAGATAGGCACCACTGTCCGACGGGGTCACCGGCCCAAGGTCGTAATTATCACCGACCTGAGTACCATCAGGTAGTGTGATCGTCACACCAATATCATTGGGAAGCATGCTCAGCACCAGCGCCGTGCCGGGAACCAGGTTCAGGTCGTTGGAGCCGCTCAACCACTCGCCGTTGATTTCGTATTCTGGGATAATGCTCCCCGGAGGACAACCACCCACGGCCTGTACCGTAATGTCCAAAGAGGCACTGCATCCCTCCAAATTGGTGAATACATATACGCCGCTATCGGAGGTCACCGCACTGGACATCGTATAGTCCGCCGTAACCACGGTACTATCCGGCAAGGTAATCGTTCCAGGTCCTGCGGGTAACAGAAGTACCACTTCGGTACCCTCAAATACTGTTATGGGCCCAGCACCACTCTGTAATGAGCCATCAAGGGTATACCCCGGTACAACCGGAGATGCCGTACATCCGTCCTCCTCCACCGTTAAGTTTATCGTGGTCTGGCAACCCTCCTCAGAGGTCAGAAGGTAGGCACCACTGTCCGACGCGGTCACCGGCCCAAGGTCGTAATTATCACCGACCTGCGTACCATCAGGTAGTGTGATCGTCACACCAATATCATTGGGAAGCATGCTCAGCACCAGCGCCGTGCCGGGAACCAGGTTCAGGTCGTTGGAGCCGCTCAACCACTCGCCGTTGATTTCGTATTCTGGGATAATGCTCCCCGGAGGACAACCACCCACGGCCTGTACCGTAATGTCCAAAGAGGCACTGCATCCCTCCAAATTGGTGAATACATATACGCCGCTATCGGAGGTCACCGCACTGGACATCGTATAGTCCGCCGTAACCACGGTACTATCCGGCAAGGTAATCGTTCCAGGTCCTGCGGGTAACAGAAGTACCACTTCGGTACCCTCAAATACCGTTATGGGCCCAGCACCACTCTGTAATGAGCCATCAAGGGTATACCCCGGTACAACCGGAGATGCCGTACATCCGTCTTCCTCCACCGTTAAGTTTATCGTGGTCTGGCAACCCTCCTCAGAGGTCAGAAGGTAGGCCCCACTGTCCGACGCGGTCACCGGCCCAAGGTCGTAGTCATCACCGACCTGCGTACCATCCGGTAGTGTGATTGTCACACCAATATCATTGGGAAGCATACTCAACATCAACTCCGTACCGGGAACAAGGTTCAAATCGTTCGAACCGCTCAACCATTCCCCATCAATGCGATATTCGGGAATGATACTACCAGGAGGACAATCACCAACAACCTGTACCGTAATGTCCAAAGAGGCACTGCATCCCTCCAAATTGGTGAATACATATACGCCGCTATCGGAGGTCACCGCACTGGACATCGTATAGTCCGCCGTAACCACGGTACTATCCGGCAAGGTAATCGTTCCAGGTCCTGCGGGTAACAGAAGTACCACCTCGGCACCCTCAAATACTGTTATGGGCCCAGCACCACTCTGTAAAGAGCCATCAAGGGTATACTCCGGCACAACCGGCGATGCCGCACATCCGTCTTCCTCCACCGTTAAGTTTATCGTGGTCTGGCAACCCTCCTCAGAGGTCAGAAGGTAGGAACCGGTGTCTGCCGTGGTCAACGGTCCAAGATCGTAGTCATCACCAACTTCCGTACCGTCCGGAAGTGTAATCATAAGGCCGACGCCATTGGGAAGCATGCTCAACATCAGCTCCGTACCGGGAACAAGGTTCAAATCGTTCGAACCGCTCAACCATTCCCCGTCAACACGATATTCGGGAATGATGCTCCCAGGAAAACAATTGGCTGCATCACTTTGTACATCAATATAAATACCACTACTACAACCATCGGTATTGGTAATCACATATAAGCCATTATCGGAGAATGCCGCACTGGCAATTGTGTGGTTCGCAGATAGTATGGTACCATCGGGCAAGGTGATCGTTCCCGATCCCACAGGTGCCATAAGTACCACCTCGGCGCCTTCCTGAACCGTCAAGGAGCCCGAACCACTTTGCAGTATTCCATTAAGGGTATACTCGGGGACAAATGAACCGGGCGAACAATCAGATGTCCCAATAACCACGTTCAAGACGGAGGTACATCCTTCAATGGAAGTAATCGTATAGCTGCCTGCATTTGCCGAAGTAATATTGCCTAAATTATAATTGTCGCCAACTTGGGTCCCATCGGGCAATGTAATTGTATACTGCTGATCGTTGCCATTCACTTCATCCGGTAAACCACTAAGAATTAGTTCTGTGCCTTCTTGCAAGGTAATTTCGGAAGCCCCTACATCCCAAATACCGTTTACGCTGTATTCATTATGAATAGGTGTCGATCCCGGACCACAATTTCTAGATACGTTAAGGTTAATAACAGCCGGACAGCCAGAAGCAGTGGTCATTGTATATTGTCCGGTATTGGAAAGACCTACAATTCCATCACTGGCGGCATCGACAAAAGTGTCAATTTGATAAGCACCTGGTTCGCCATGTCTTGGTAAATCATCAACTGAACTCCAAGTGGGCCCATTAATTGTGGTAGTTGTAACAAAATATTCTTCTCCAGAGCTTACCTGCGCCCTTATATACACCTGCTCCCCTTCCGGAACGTCTACAGTGTTACCGGTTTGCCAGGCACCGGTCGTTCCAATTCTGTATTGGGCAACAATGGTACCCGGAGGACAAACAGGGACCGATGGGTCTTGCTGTTGCCCATCCAGGAAAACAGCATTGATTTCATCTAAACTCAATACCCTGTTATACACCTTTAGCTCATCTATTCTGCCGTCCAACTCATCTGTTATGCCGCTTGGGGAAAGATCGGTCCTTACATCGTAAAATCCAGAGGACGTAAATGCGGAATAGGTTGGATCTGTAGTTTCCAGTATAAAACTGCCCGTAGTGTTTTGCGAACATATTTCAACACCATTGGCAAATAATTTTCCCGTTTGTCCATCATATGTGGCCGCCATATGTACCCACCTTCCCGTAGGGACATAACCAGAATAACAATTTACACTTCCACCGGTAGTAGGAAATTCCCATTTGTACAGACTATTATGAAATCCAAAAAAGAGTGCAGGGTAGTTTTGACTCAAAATTCCTGAATTCATTTCATTTTCATCCCTGTATACCCAGGCCATTACCGTTACTTCCTCTTCAATGGTAGCCAAGGAAGATGAGTACGGTATGTCCACAATACTATTGCTTTCAAACTCCAATCCATCCATTTCAAGGGCCGCCCCATATATTCCATCGGAAGTCCAGAAATTCTGTGTTAGCGATATGGGATTCCCATTATTGTCATGCTCTACAATGGTTGCATCATTTCCAAATCCAGAACTATCTGCAATACTGTTCCCCGATCCTTCGTCAAAGCTCAAATCAAGTACTAAATCGAATTCATTTGACAATGGTATCGTATTACCAATTTGAATAATCTCCGCCACGCTGGGGACACCATTGGCATCAATGGCAAAAAGCATGTAATACCCTGGGGGCAATAGGTTTCTGTCAGGTATGTTAACTCCATATGAACCTCCACCACCTGTAAACGAAACAGGTATTCTTCGTTGTTCATTATTGGTACTGTGGGTAGCGGATGAAAAACGAATTAAGCTAAATTCATTTATATTCGAACTTCCGGTCACGGAAATTGAGGTGTTGTAATCGGCGGTATCTGGCGCTGAAATGGAAGGCCTGGTAGCAAGTGAGCCGTCAGGGTTAAAAAGATAAGGTGGACTATAAATTTCCGCATCAAAGTGGTTCACACATTCATCCGTGTTGGAGTTGTCGCACAACCCACCTCCACCAACAAAAACTCGACCATCCACCATTAAAATCGAAACACTGTGATAGGTTCTTGCGGTCGCCATTCCTGCTACATTACGCCATGAATTGGTGCTGGGGTCATATAATTCCGCGGTGAGTCTTGCGCCAACATCGGAAAAGACCTCGGCCCGATCTAGGCCTCCTGTCACCAATACTTCACCGTTGGGCAATACCGTACTATTGTGCATGGTACGCGAAAAGGATAGGTTATTTACGGTAGGCGTTACAGTAACATTTGACGGGTTGTTGATATCAATGACATAAGAGTTATCCTTTGCCGGAACAAAAGCTGGATCGGAATCCCCATAGGATTCCGCGCCACCAACTTTCAGAATTCTACCCACATCAAACATTACCGTGGTTCCTTTCATCGAATAGGTGTCGTCAGCCCTTAAACCTGCCTCGGTAATGGAAGCTCCATTTTCCAAATTGATCCAATGCATCATTTCACTGGGGCCGGCATGAAAAAGCTGACCATTTGGAGCTGGCCATAACCAAACATGGTTATCAACACGATATATGCCCCCAAGTTCCTTTGATAGGTCATTGGCGGTAAAAATATCTTCCCCGGTAATTCCCGGAATCAAAACCCAACCGGTTTCCGGGGTCCAAATTTCCGCATCTTTATTTCCATTGGTAGCCGGGCTATCTCCATCACTCCAGGATCCCCCTATGGTAAAAACGGATCCATCGGATAACGTAACGTTACCCTGATAACCTCTGGGAATGTTCATTTCCGGTGCCACACTCCACAGTCCCGTAGTGTGGTCATATATACTCGTTCTTCTGCTACTTGTACCTCCTGCCGAGAGAATTCTACCGTCCGGAAGATTGTTAATTCCAGGACAAAACATATCGTGATTGGTATTACTGGTGAATTCACCAAGTGCCTGCCCATCTGCCCCCAAAAAAGGATCAAATATTTCCGTAAACGTCGCTCCATCACCGGCTCCCAAATAAGTGTCACGAAACTGGGATGACCAAGTTATCAACCGGCCATCGGGAAGATTGGCCACGGCAACCGGAACTAACCCAAACCCAACAGGGTCACTCCATTGGCCATCCTGTGCTGGGTTTTGCGCATTGACTTTGTGGCTCAGGCACAGCGCCACAACGGTAATACAAAATATTTGAAAAGTGTAATTTTTTTTCATATTCAAAAGTGTTCTTGCTTAAAAAATTTCAGGGAACACTCAAAGATAATATGGCCCAAATGCCAGGTTGAATATAAACGTTGAACGTATGTATTTTATCGATTAAAGCAGGTTTGGGCAGAAGTAGGTTTCCCGTGGAAAAATTTTAATGGATTTACCTTTCGATCGAATGGGTATTTGCAAAAGTGAAATCCTCCAAAAAAAATACAAAATGGAGAACCCTTCTCAGAATGATTTGGTCAATTTCTCGATAACAAACTTTCAAAACTCCATTTCATCGGATTAAATATTACTTAAAACCAAAAAAGGTTTATTTCAATTTCTTTTGCACATCTTTGTCGCCTGAAAAAATGCCGATTTAAAAAATACTAAACCATTCATCATTAATTAATAAATTTTTAGAAAAATGAATTTAACTGTAATTGGTACTGGTTATGTAGGTCTCGTTAGCGGGACGTGTTTCGCCGAAATGGGTAATAAGGTAACTTGTATTGATATTGACGCCGCCAAAATTGAAAAATTAAAGAACGGTGTCATTCCTATCTATGAACCTGGATTGGAACCCATGGTAAAGAGCAATGTAGACAGAAAAACCTTGCTCTTCAGCACCGAACTAAAAGCAAACCTAAATAAATGTGATGTTGCCTTTATAGCTGTTGGAACCCCAATGGGAGAAGATGGTTCAGCCGATTTAAAGTATGTACTTCAAGTAGCGAAGGAAATTGGTGAGCATATGAGCCATCCCCTTATTGTTGTCGATAAGTCAACAGTTCCCGTAGGGACAGCGGACAAGGTTAGGGATGCCATACAGCAACAACTGGATAAGAGGAATGTAGAAATCGATTTTGATGTGGTTTCAAATCCCGAGTTTTTAAAAGAAGGGGATGCTATCTCCGATTTTATGAAACCCGATAGAGTGGTGATAGGGACCGATAACCCCAATGCCGAGGAAAAAATGAAATCCCTGTACGCACCATTTTTTAGAAGCAATATCGGCAGACTCATCTGCATGGATATCCGCTCTGCTGAAATGACCAAATATGTGGCCAATGCCATGTTGGCCACAAAAATCTCCTTTATGAACGAAGTTGCCAATATATGTGAGTTGGTTGGGGCAGACGTAAACAAAGTTAGAATTGGTATTGGATCCGATAGTAGAATTGGATATAGTTTTATTTACCCTGGAAGCGGTTATGGCGGATCTTGTTTTCCAAAAGATGTAAAAGCCTTAAAGAAGACCGCACAAGAAAACGGATATAAGGCGAATTTGATCGGGGCCGTTGAAGATGTAAATGACAAACAAAAACTGGTTATTGCCCAAAAGGTCATTAAACGATTTGGCAAGAATTTGGAAGGAAAAACATTTGCCCTTTGGGGACTTTCATTCAAACCGGGAACGGACGATATGAGGGAAGCGCCAGCCATATACATCTGCAAGGAATTGATTAAAAAAGGGGCCAAAATACAGGCTTATGATCCAAAAGCCATGGATGAAGCAAAACACTTTTATTTAAAAGATTTGGAAGGCATGTCCTATTTCGATTCCAAGTATGAGACCTTAAAGGATGCGGACGCCATGATTTTGTTGACCGAATGGAAAGAATTTAGGTCACCTGACTTTGAAGAGTTAAAACAACAGTTGAAACAGCCCATTATTTTTGATGGGAGAAACCAATATGACGATAGTTTAATGGAACAACTGGGCTTTGAGTACTTCCAAATTGGGAAAAAATAAGTCCGCTGCCAGGATTAAGATTTCGTTTTGTAGTACTTCATGTCCTTGTGATAATTTTTGAATACAAAATCGCATTAAGCCTATTTTTTTGTGTCATTGTTTCCCAAAAAGGAACAACCATTGCATAACATAAGTGGCTTTGATTGTCATAGCAACTTGGAAATTAAGGATTTACAAATTTAAGTTTGCCAAGATTATGGCTTAAAATAAACTTTAGATACACTTGGTCCATTAAATAAAGTCCAATGGGATTTTTTAAAATTTGGCATATTAAAATAGCGTTCAACAAACAGGGGAAAATGTTTATTGAAAAGCCTTGAGAATTCGGCAAAATCCAGGAAATCCATATTATGTCAAGGATAGCAAATTCGATTAAAAATGCCAGGGTAACAATATTCTTTTATGCCATCACCATTTTTGTGGCCTTTTTTTCAAGAAAAATATTTCTTGATGTTCTTGGCGCCGATTTTGTAGGGCTGGTCGCATTGTTAAGAAATATCCTTGGCTTTTTGAATTTGGCCGAATTGGGAATAGGTTGGGCCGTTGGGGTCAAATTGTACAAACCACTCTATGATAACGATAAGGCGAAAATCAATGAAATAATCCAATTTACAGGAATTGCCTATAGGAGGATTGGGCTCATTGTTTTGGGGTTAGCAGTGCTGGCCTCTGTTTTTTTTCCATGGTTTTTTGCGGATCAAAGCATATCCCTTGATATCGTTTACTTTGCTTTTTTCGCATTCGTTCTGTCCTCCTTGTTGGCGTATTTTGTCAATTATCATCAAATCCTATTACAAGCAGATCAGAAAGAATATGTCATCGCGAAATACTCCCAGAGTGTAAGTATCGTCAAGTCCTTAACCCAGATTGCGCTGGTATCCTACTTTTCGGACATCTACCTTTGGATTGGTGCCGAGCTACTGTTCACAGTTGTACAGGCAATTCTATTTAGATGGAAAACCGGCAATGTCTATCCGTGGTTAAAATTGTCCTTAAAGGGCGTATCCCGAAATGTTTTAAAGAAACATCCAGAGTTGGTCACCAAAATCAAACAGGTTTTTGTTCATAAACTGGCTTTTTTTGTTAAGGAAAGTACTGACCAAATTCTCATTTATGCTTTTGTGAGCTTAAAGAGTGTTGCTTTCTTTAGCAACTATTATTTAATTTTCGGATACCTTAAAGTTCTGATAAACAATATTTTTACAGGCACGCAAGCCAGTGTGGGAAACTTAGTTGCCGAGAACAATAAGGATAGCATCAATAAAGTTTATTGGGAAATGATGGCAATAAGACACTTTTTTGCTGGTTTTCTATTTTTTAGCTTATTCTTTTTGATAGAACCATTTATTCTAATATGGATCGGTAGTGAATATATTTTGGAAAGGGAGGTCCTGATCTTAATGCTGGCCAATATTTATATTTCCCAAATAAGATCTCCAACGGAAATGTTTATAAACGCCTATGGTCTTTTTAATGATACTTGGGCTCCAATTACCGAAGCAGTCATTAATTTGGTGATATCCATAATATTTGGAAAACTATATGGCATTGCAGGAATTATGTTGGGCACCTTTGTTAGTACACTAATAATAGTCTTGTTGTGGAAACCGTATTTTCTATACAGGGATGGCTTTTCGAAATCGGTAGGATCCTATTGGATCGGTTTTTTTAAGCTGTTCGGTTCCTTCCTTCTTGCTTTCATGATTTCCAAGTTTTTAATAGGGAAGTTGATCCATAGCGAAATCTCCAATTATTGGGATTGGTTTATATATGCGCTACAAATTGTCTCTTTAAGCTCAATAATTTATTCTGTATTGATGTTTTTCATCAATCAGGGTTTTCGTGATTTTACGTTTAGAGTTAAGAAAATCATTTTAAAAAAAATAAATGGATAATAAAATCAGTGTTATAATTCCCGTTTATAAGGTTGAGAAATACCTACATAGATGTGTGGATAGTGTTCTTAACCAAACCTATTCCAACTTGGAAATTATATTGGTGGACGACGGATCACCGGACAATTGTGGTACCATCTGTGATACCTATGAAAAACAAGATACCCGGATAACGGCAATCCATCAAGAAAACAAGGGTTTAAGCGGAGCAAGGAATTCCGGAATGAAAATCGCTACTGGAGATTATATTTCTTTTGTGGATAGTGATGATTGGCTGGAACCAGACATGTATCGGACCTTAATTTCGGCTATTGTGGATACCCAAAGTGATATGGCCATTACCGATTTTTCCAAATCAATGGAGTTATCTTCCCAAGTTGCCTCACCGATACCAAAACCCAGGAATGAAGTACTCAACAACAAGCAAACTATACTATATTACCGTGAAAATGGGTTTTACGTTTGGGCCAATTTGTATCGAAGGGAAGTTATAAAAGATTTAAGTTTTCGAGAGAATATAAAATTCGTGGAGGACATGTTCTTCAGCATGGACGTGATTGCCAATTTGGGAAAGGCCGTACACGTAAAATACCCTTTTTACAATTATTTCATAGGTCCCAATAATTCCCTCACAAGAAGGGCCTACGATAAAAGTAAATTTACCTCATTACATGCCAATTTATATATTCAGGAGAAGGTGGCCACCCTTTTTCCCGAGGACAATGAGGTTATAGAGACCGTTAGAAAAAGTACACTTGAAAATGCCATTTATCATCTTCAAAGTATATACCAATCAAAAGACTCAAATCTGGACGCCAATTTTGAGCTAAGAAAAAAAGCTAAAAAGGTGTTCAATGAAAATTTTGTGTTGACGAAGGATGCAACAAAAAAGGGTTTAATAATTAGATTGTCAAATCTTTTCCTTCTAAGATTTGTTTTTAGATAAACAGTATTACTCGCTTTTCCATGGTAATAGGCCTGGGAAAGTTGCAAAAACAGAAATGATTCCAGTAAACCAAATTATTTTCAGAAAAAATGAAAACAGATAAAAAAATAAGCATAATTGTCCCGGTTTATAATGCAGAAAGGTTCCTAAAAAGATGCGTGGACAGTATTTTGAACCAAACTTATGGGAATTTTGAGTTAATCCTGATCAATGACGGTTCTACGGATAGCAGTGGTCATATCTGCAATGAATATTCCGCAAAAGATAAGCGGGTACTGGTCATTAACCAAAAAAATCAAGGTGCTGCCACCGCTCGGAGCGCCGGCTTGGATAAATGCTCGGGTGATTTTATCGGATTTGTTGATAGTGACGACTGGATGCATCCCAAAATGTTGGAAATTATGATGGGGGTAGCTTTGAAAGAAAACTTGGATATTGTGGAATGTGATATCATAGAGACCAAAAATGACCAAGTTGAGTTTCCAGAAATCAACACGTACAATTACCGTATTGAAAACTACCTGGAGGCCATAAAAAGGATCATCAAAAACACACAATTTTCCAATTGGAGACGGATATACTCCAGAAGCGTCATAGGAAATTATCGTTATACACTCAACAAAACTTCTGAAGATGTCTTTTTGACCATAGACATTGTAAAAAAGGTTGATAAACTGGCCTATATAGATGCCAAACTATACTATTACTATTATAATGAAAGTGGCACAACCCACAGCGCTTATTCCATAGACAAATTGGATTCCGTAGAGGCGGGCCTTTATGTCCAAAAAACCATTAACGAAAATGAGAAGGATTCAGAGCTGTTGATGATTACCCAAAAACATATTTTGGGGAAACTACTTATGCACTATAAGAAATTGAACTACAATGCCGAAGTAGACCCTTCATACCATTACCGTAACAAAATCAAAGGCTTGATCCAAAAGAATTATTTTAAGGACAAGGGACATCATATATATTTAAAACTGGCCAATTATTTATCAATCAAACAATTTGAAAAACTGTTAAAATTAAACCAGTTAAGGCATAGGGTATTTAAAAATAGTGATTTGCGATAAAATCAATGAACATCTGATTAATTGTAAAAGTGGATAACACCAAGAAAAAAATAGCTTTTGTAATTGGATCGCTTTCCAGTGGTGGTGCGGAACGGGTCATCTCTACCTTAAGCAACCAATTGATCGAGAATTTTGAGGTGCTCATCATTACATTTTTAAAACAGGAGCCCTTCTACCACTTGGACCAAAGGGTAAAAGTTATTCCTTGTAAGAATCATATTCCTTCTCCAAGAAATATATTTCAATCTTTACGGTTGAATTACCAATTGGTAAAAAGCACTTACAGTATATTAAAACGCGAAAACGTTGATTTGACCATAGGTTTTATAACCTCGGCGAACATTATTGCATTAATTGCTGCGAAGTTGAACGGAATTCCATGCATGATCAGTGAAAGGAACAATCCAATAATCGAAGAGGTCCCCAAATTTTGGAGGGTCTTAAGAAGGTTATTGTATCCGAAGGCAGACTTCGTTATTTTACAAACCCAGGGGGTAAAACAGTACTATGAAAGACTCCTAAATCCCAACAAGATCGGTGTTTTACCAAATCCAATCTCAAAGGAATTATCCCGTCTAAGGCCTGAAGCTCCTTCAGAAAAAAAAATAATCCTTACCGTTGGCAGATTGGTCAAAGAAAAAAACCAGCGGCTTTTAATTAACGCTTTCAGTAATGTTGAGCAAAAGGATTGGGAAATACAAATTGTTGGGAACGGTAATCAGCAAAGGGAATTGCAAAGTTTGATAGCGGAGCACGGTTTGGAGGGAAAGGTAACCTTACGACAACCAACCAAGGATATTGCAAAGTATTACCGAAACGCTGGTATTTTTGTGCTGACCTCTGAAAATGAAGGCCTTCCCAACGCGCTTATTGAAGCAATGCATTTTGGAATACCGAGCATATCCACCAATTGCCCATTTGGTCCCTCGGATCTAATTGAAGATGGAATCAACGGATTTTTAATCCCCGTAAATGACCAAAAAGCGTTGGAACGTGGACTTTCTGAGCTAATGGGGAACAAAAGTCTTCGAAAAAGTTTTGGGGAAAAAGGAAAAATCACAACAAAGGAATTCGAAAATGATATTGCGGTTGGGAAATGGCAAATCGTAATTGAGCAATTTATTTAGAAACACTGGCCTAAACGCATACAAGAATGAAATTTTTAAAATACCTGATTTTGGTTCTTGTTTTATTGAACGTACCTGCGGCCATTCTGCGTTACGTAAGTCCTACATTGGGTACCATTAGCAGTTACTCCATATTTTTGCTCCTGATTTTTTATTATCTCTTCCAAGAGCGGTCTTCGTTAAATGTATCCCTAATAGTCCTGGGTTTTGCCTATTACCTCATAGCCAGCTTTAGTTATATTGGGGAAACCATGATATTGATAACGGATACCATTAAATATTTTGTGGTGGTTGTCTGTGGTTACGAACTGCTTAGAACGGTGAGTAAAAGAGAGTTGTTCTTCCTTTTGCTCATTGGGGCTTTGACCATTGTTATCGAGGCTGTCTTTTTTCCCAGCAAGTTTGGCCGGTATAGTGGTCTCTATTTGAACCCCAACGTAGCCGGTTTTATTTGTATTTCGGGCTACGGTTTAATCTATGGGCTTCGTAGTGTAAGCTTAAAATTGATAGGGCAGTTCGTGTTTTCCCTTATGGGTCTTTTGACCTTTTCAAGGACCTTTATCGCCTTATGGGTGACCTTGAATATTATCTCACTTTGGATTTCAGTCAAGAATGTACGGATTTTCTTTCTGGGTTTTGGCATCCTGATGACCATGGTGTTTATAGACGAGGTCGTTGGTTTGAACAATCCCAGGTTTCAGCAAATCATGGCAATTGTCAATAACGAACAAGTGTCCACTGCCGAAATCAATGAGGGCTCCAGAACGGATACCTGGGCCAAGTTTTATGAAGATATTTTGGAGAAACCATTTTTTGGAAGTGGCTATGGCACTTTTCAAGGCCGCGTAGGTAAACACACTACTGGAGTGCACAATAATTATCTACTCCTATTGGGCGAAGCAGGTTTTATTCCGTTTTTATTGTTTCTTGCCTATATATTCTATCATCTGTTTTGGAGCATAAGATTGTTTTCCAAAGCCCCAAATTTAGTGATGCAGTACATTGCTTTATCGGTATTTCTAATGGCCAACCATAACTTTTTTAACTTTTTTTATATCCTGTTTTGCGCCATGTGGCTACAAATACAAATCAATAAGAACAAAGAATCAATCTATGTCAATAAAACTGTAGCAATATGATACGATCAAGGGAAGATTACCTCCAGTATTTATCGGAAGACAGAAAAGCATTGGGGATTACGTCCAAAACCTTTGGTGAAAAAGTAAAACACATCGTTTCACCTGATGTCATTTGGGAGTTTCAAAAAAGGTTAAGGAAAGCAGAATATTATAAAAACACGAAATCGGACCTTTTTTCCAAAGTGTATTATCTTTTGCTTAGACTATTGCTCAAAAAATCTTCCATAAAGCTTGGTTTTACCATCCCTGAGAACGTATTTGGCCCAGGATTATCCATTGTCCATTATGGAACCATAGTAATAAATGTCAATGTAAAAGTTGGTAAAAACTGTAGAATACATGCATGTACAAATATTGGGGCATCTGGTGGAAGGAAAGAAGCTCCAATAATTGGAGACAATGTATATATTGCTCCGGGGGCCAAAATTTATGGCAACATCAGAATTGGTAACAACATCGCAATTGGGGCAAATGCCGTTGTGAACAAATCATTTGAAGAGGAAGGCATACTCATTGCTGGGAATCCCGCCAAAAAAATCAAGGAAATTGATATTACAAAAATAATCACCCATCTATAAGGATTTAAATCACTCTATTTATTGACCAACTAATGGGCAAGAAACTTTCAAAAGACAAAAAACCTAAAGTTTTATTCGTATTACCTTCATTGGTGGCGGGTGGTGCAGAGCGAATAATGTCGTTTATATGCCAGGAGATCGATTCGTCCAAGTTCGATACTGAACTTTTGATTACCGGTTTTGAAAAAGATACTTTCTACAATGTGTCCAATACAACCGTAACGTATTTGAATACATCCAGGGTACTCCATAGCATTTGGCCACTATATCAATTCATAAGGCAAAACAAACCTGATATTGTTCTTAGCTCCATCTCCCACCTGAATTCTATCCTGGGGCTTATTTCCATAGTTTTCCCAAGGATCAAATTCATAGGTAGGGAAGCCAACGTGTTGAGTGTGGTAAAGGCCTACAAAGGTCACAACACTGCATTATACAATACAATTACAAAAATCAGCTATCGTTTTTTGGACATGATTATCTGTCAATCCAAAGACATGAAAAACGATATGCAAAAGAATTTTGGTATCCCGGCAGAAAAGTTGAAACTGATTAACAACCCTATTACCAATGATTTCCATTTAAAGCGGCCATCGGATAAAAAGCACAACAAAATCCAGTTCATCACGGTCGCCAGTCTTAAGAGCCAAAAGGGGCACGAACGTATCTTAAAAGTATTGGGAAATCTTGATTTTGATTTTACGTATTTCATGATTGGGGATGGGCCCGAACGGGAAAGGCTAAAAACACTTATGGACGATCTTGGAATTGGCCCAAAGATTACCCATGTCCCCCATACAAAAGAGGTGGCTACCTACCTGGCACAAAGTGATTTGTTCCTGCAGGGATCCTATGTAGAGGGTTTTCCCAATTGTTTGTTGGAGAGTTGTTCGGTTGGCACGCCCATAGTGGCATTCAATGCCTATGGCGGATTGGACGAAATCATAGAAATAGGGGTAAACGGCTTTATTGCAAAAGACGAAACGGCATACGAGCATCTGATACGAAAGGCTATTGATGAAACCACGTGGAATCCTGAAAAAATTCGCGATTCTGTCCATAAAAAGTTTAGCAAAGAAAAAATATTGAGAGCATACGAAAAACTATTTTCGGATGTTTTAGCATAGGAATTTCACCAAGAGATGGAAATGATGACCCCAAGGAAAAACATAAGTATTTTAGACATCAGTTTAACAAGTGGTGGGGCTGAAAAAGTAATCAGTTTGCTCTTGAAGGAACTTGTAAACGATTACAACGTAACGCTAATACTATTTTACAATGAAATCCATTTTCCAATCCCAAGCAAGGTGGATACGATTATTTTATCACAACAGCATCCTGACAAGATAAGTTTTCCCAAAAAACTTTTGCACGCCTTTGGATTTCTTTTTAAGTACCATAAGATATTGCGAAAAAAGAAAATTTCGCATGCCATCTCTTTCCTGGCATTTCCCAATCTAATTAACGGATTGGTCAGCCCCTTTAACCCAAAAACCAAAACAATCATCAGTGAGCGTGGCTTTCCCTCGGACAATACCTCCTCCAAACTTTCGCTCTATATCTCAAAAATCTTTTATCCACTGCTTTATAACCGTTGTGACAGTCTTTTTTCCAACTCCGTTTACATCAACCAAGATCTACAAACAAATTTTAGGATCAGGATACCCATGGATGTCATATATAACCCCATAGAACTGCCAAAAGAAACTATAGTTTCAGAAACCCTTCTTACTATAAAGGAGCCTTTCAAAGTAATTAATGTAGGGACACTTAATGAAAGAAAAAACCAAAAAATGATTCTTGGGGCATTATCCAAATTAGGGTCAGGTTATGAACTCACTGTTCTGGGAAGTGGCCCCGAACATGATCGTCTTCAAGAACAAATTCAAAGAAATGGGTTAATGGAAGTGGTTTTTTTGAAAGGTAGGGTCAAGAATGTCAATACCTTTTTAAGGGAAAGTCATTGTTTTGTACTATCCTCATTTACCGAGGGGTTCCCAAATGCCCTTTTGGAGGCAATGGCCATGGGCTTACCATGCATCTCTACGAATTGCTTATCGGGACCCCATGAATTATTACATGACAATAAGCCATTGACTATAGAAAAAGGGTTCTTTTTTAAGGCATCCTATGGCATATTGATCAATAACGATGATGAAATTGCCCTGGCAAAAGCACTGGAATACCTAAAAAACGATCCCCAGGCAAGGGAGAGGTACAGTGCCTTAAGCCTAAAAAGGGCCAAAGCGTATTCATTGGAAAACATTTACCGCAAGTTTAACAACTTTATAAACCATTAAAACTGGGTAGTATGTGTGGAATAAACGGTTTTATTACCAAAACTGACAATCATCCAAACAACTTGGCCGAACAGATTCATACAATGAATGATCATATCGTCCATAGGGGACCGGATGAAGGTGGAACTTTTACGTATCCCGATGAGTTGGCCAATGTGGCCCTTGGCATGCGAAGACTGTCCATTATTGATTTGAGTTCGGGAAGTCAGCCCATTTTTTCAGATGATAATCAAAAAGTCATTGTTTTTAATGGGGAAATCTATAACTATAGGGAAATTAGGGAGCAGCTCCAACAAAAACAGGTAGTTTTTAAAACCAAAAGTGACACTGAGGTCATCCTGAGGCTCTATGAAATGGAGGGGGAAGAAGCTTTTGGGAAACTGGATGGTATGTTTGCCTTCAGTATCTATGATAAAACTAGGGACAAAATGTTTATTGCCAGGGATTTTTTTGGTGAAAAGCCCTTGTATTATGCCGATGTCGCGGACCAATTTATGTGGGCTTCAGAGTTGAAATCAATGGTTGATTTTTTATCGGAAAAACCCAAAGTATCAAAGAAAGGGTTAAACCACTTCTTGAGACTCACGTACATACCTGCCCCCTATACCATTTACGACAATATCTATAAACTGGAGGCCAACCATTACATCACGTATGATTTAAAAAGTCATACGTATACTGTAAATGAAATCAATACCCCTAGAACTGTTTTTGAAGGACCTTTAAGTTTTCAGGAGGCCAAAAAAAAGACCCGGGAACTGGTTTTGGAAAGTATTGAAAGCCGATCTATTTCAGATGTACCTTTAGGAACTTTCCTGTCCGGAGGTGTGGATTCCTCGATCGTTTCACTTTGCCTTTCGGAGCTAACGGATAAAAAGATAGATACTTTTTCCATTGGTTTTAAAAAAGCCTCTTTTGATGAGACGGATAAATCCCGGATAGTGGCCAAACTTATCAATAGCAACCACCATGAGTTCATCATTGATGAGGACGATCTAAAGGACAATATCCATGAAATCCTATTGAACTTTGACGAGCCTTTTTCCGACACCGCAGCGCTTCCCACATATCTGGTCTCTAAAAAAACACGGGATTATGTAAAAGTTGCCCTTACCGGGGACGGTGGGGATGAGGTTTTTGGAGGCTACAATAAATATTACGTTGGCAAGTTGAACAACAGGTATACTTCAATTGTACCTGAAGCTTTACATGGGTTAATACGTAAAGCATCCAATGCGCTGCTCACCACCAAGGATGATAAAAGGGGAAAACGTTTTAAGGTCCGCAAAATGGTAGAGGCCGTCAATTACAAAGGCGACTACTATTGGGACATTATTTCTTTGGGTAATACCGAAAACCAACTGAAGGACCTTATTTTACCCGACAAGTTTGAAACCGATTTGTTCGCGGAATACCGGGATAAACTTGGAATTCAAAAGCCTAAAACCCTGAATGACTTCAGAACCATTGACAGGGCACTAAGTCTTGAAGGGGGTATGCTCGCAAAGGTCGACAGGACGAGCATGCTATGTTCATTGGAATGCAGGGCTCCGTTCCTGAACAAAAAATTATGGGACTTTACCCTTGGTTTGCCAGAGAACTATTTGATGCAGGGTTGGAACAAAAAATACATTTTAAAGGAAGCCTTTAAGAGCAGTTTCCCCAATCAGTTTTTGGAAAAGAGCAAGCAAGGTTTTGGTTCTCCTGTTGGTGACTGGCTTAGATCAAGCCTTAGGGCCGAACTGGAATCCTATATCCTCCCCAAGTTCTTGGAGTCACAGGAACTGTTCAATATTGAAAATACCACTAGGCTGGTCAAAGACCATTTGTCCAACAAAAAAGATAGTACTTATAGCGTCTGGGCTTTTTATTGTTTTCAAAAATGGTATGTCAATATATATGAAAGAAGTTACGCGCTGTAATCAATACCATACCATAGGTACAATGAATGCCCATTGCAACAATATTGAATCGTGGAACCCGTTTTCAATGTAATATGGATTATGATTAAAAGCCGGATTTAAGTAATTGATTATAAGATTTATAAAAAAACCTGATGCCCGTAAGTAATTTAATTTAGCATCAATCCACCATAACCACCAAGTAAATGCTTTTCAACTCCATAGATTTTGCCCTATTCCTACCAATAGTCTTTCTCCTCTATTGGTTTGTAACGCACAAAAACCTTAAGCTGCAGAATTTTCTCATTGTTGTTGCCAGTTATGTTTTTTACGGATGGTGGGATTGGAGATTTCTGACATTGATCGTTTTTAGCACCATTGTAGATTTTACCGTTGGCAATCTTTTAAGAAATGAATCCAAGAAATCAAAAAGGAAGCTTCTACTGTGGGTGAGCATAACGGTAAATCTGGGTTTCTTGGGGTTCTTTAAGTATTACAACTTTTTCGTAGAAAGCTTTGTCGATGCCTTTAGTTTTTTCGGAAAGGAAATACAGGGTGGCTCATTAAATATCGTATTGCCCGTTGGAATTAGCTTTTATACGTTTCAAACATTGAGCTATACGATTGATGTTTACCGAAAAAAACTGGAACCAACCAAAGATTTTGTCGCTTTTTCGGCATTTGTCAGTTTCTTTCCCCAACTAGTTGCGGGACCAATAGAAAGGGCCACAAATCTACTGCCCCAATTCTATAAGAAAAGGGTTTTTGATTACCATAAAGCAGTGGATGGCATGCGTCAAATATTATGGGGGCTTTTCAAAAAAGTGGTGATTGCGGACAACTGCGCCATTTATGCCAACCAAATATTTAACCATTCAGATGAATACACAGGAAGCACGCTCCTTTTGGGGGCCGTATTTTTTGCTTTTCAGATTTACGGGGATTTCAGTGGTTATTCCGACATTGCCATTGGGACCTCCAGGTTATTTGGCTTCAACCTAATGAAAAACTTTGCTTTCCCTTATTTTTCAAGGGATATCGCTGAATTTTGGCGACGATGGCATATTTCCCTATCAACATGGTTCAGGGATTATTTGTACATCCCATTGGGCGGTAGTCGGGGAGGTACACGTATGAAAATCCGAAATACCTTCATTATTTTCATCGTTAGTGGATTTTGGCATGGGGCCAATTGGACATTTTTGGTGTGGGGCGCACTGAATGCCATCTATTTTTTGCCCCTCCTATTGGCAAAACGAAATAGAACCAATATGGAAATAGTGGCAAAAGGACAACTGCTGCCCACATTCAAGGAAACCCTAAATATTGCAATCACTTTCTTCATTACGGTCCTTGCATGGGTATTTTTTAGGGCAGAAAATGTCACCCATGGCTGGGAAATCACAAAGCAAATTTTCTCCACTTCACTTTTTACAGACCCCTATTTTGATGACAGACTTGGTGCAATTCCGGTCATTGCCTACGTGATTTTCTTTTTGGTGATCGAATGGATCGGAAGGGAGCGGGAATATGCTATTTCAGATTTAGGACTAAAATGGGCAAGGCCTTTTCGATGGACCTTCTATGTCGTTCTACTTGTATTTATTTACTGGTATGGAGATAATGAGCAACAGTTTATCTATTTTCAATTCTAGCCTATGAAGACTTTTCTAAGAAGGTTCCTGTATTTTTTGATTACGCCCATAGTTCTTGGAATAGGGGTAATAGCTTATAATATCATCATAGACCCCTACGGCGTCATAAGAAGTGATATGTCCAAACAACGGATTGAACCCAATCAACATTACTTAAAGGTCAAGCATATACTGAACAACCCCAAAAAGTATGATTCCTATCTTTTTGGATCTTCCAGGGTGGGAAAAATTGATGTGAGAAATATAAAGGACGATTACAAATGGTACAACATGTCCTATTCCCAAGGCGTCCCAGGCGAACACCTAAGTGAGCTAAAGATGTTCTTGGAAAACAATGTGGATATTAAGAACATTTGGATCGGTCTTGAGGAGACGTCCTATTTAGTGGACAAACAATTACACAAATCGCAAGCCAACCGTAAATCCTACGTAAATACGTGGGATCCATTATTGAGCTATTATTTCTTAAAACCCTCTCCCGAGATTTATCGGCAAATAGCCGAAGCCAATAAAGCTACGTTTTTCACTACATACGATGAACTTTATAAATCCGGAGTTCCCATACCAAAAAATGTTGACCAATGGATTGAGAATAATATAGAGACGCATAGAAATCTACCCAAATTCAAACAACCTTCTTGGAACAATAACGAGTACAATGAAAGGATAGACTTGGCCATAAAGGAACTTCAGGAAATAGTTTCCATCTGCAAGAAAAACGAAATCAATTTGAAGTTGTTCATCAACCCAATCTTTGTGACCACTTATCTGAAACAGGATAAGGAGGAGTTCTTTAGGTTTTTAAGGGCATTGTCCAAAATATCTGATTTCTACGATTTTAGTGGTGTTAACAAAATTTCTACGGATCCTTATTTTTACTATGAAGCTTCACATTATAGGCCAATGATTGGTGATTCCATAATTAAGGTTTTGACCAAGGCTGTCCCGATCAAAGGTGTAAAAAGCTTTGGGAATCTTGTAACGCAAAAAAACATCGATGCGGTTTTGGAGGAAAAAGCTCATGAGATAGAAACTTACACCGGTAAAAACACGATTGACGACTAGTTACTTCTCCATTTTATTATCTTAAAAGATTTCCATTTTATTCGGTAAACGGTCAATAAACCAACGTCCAAAGTCAAGCTTCATTACGTATATTTGCTGACAGCACACACCATTAAAATGATACCCTCCCAAATTGGCCTAAAACGAGTTTTCTGCTTAATTATAACTCTTTGGTCAACTACTGCCCCCACCCAGTTATCCGCCCAAATTTCCTTCGAAAATGCATTTCCAAATCTTAGTTTTGACTTTCCAGTGGAAATTCAAAATGCCAACGACGGCTCCAATAGATTATTTGTTGTTGAGCAACCGGGGCGCATTAGGGTATTTCCCAACAACTCTTCGTCCACTGGTGCTGATGTCAACACATTTTTGGACTTAACGGGTGTAGTGGACTATACGGCAGGTTTGGAAACAGGGCTATTGGGCTTGGCTTTTCATCCGAACTTTTCACAAAATGGCTTTTTTTATGTGTATTACCTCACATGGGACGGTCGTTATGAAATGAACCTGTCCCGTTATACCGTAAGCCCTTCGGACCCAAATGTTGCAGACCCCAGCAGTGAGGTTTTGATCTTCCAGTTCGAAAAAAATCAAAGCGAATCAAACCATAACGGTGGAAAAATCGCATTTGGTCCGGACGGATACCTTTATGTGTCCATTGGCGATGGTGGTGGTGCAGGCGATCCACTACGGAACGCACAAAATCTGAATACCGTTTTTGGCAGTATTTTACGCATTGATGTGGATGTGAACGGCGATAATCCTGTAGAAACCAACCCCGAATTACCAAATGGGAACTACGAAATACCTGCGGATAACCCACGTGTAGGCCAAAGTGGATTGGATGAACTTTATGCTTGGGGCATTCGGAACACTTGGAAGTTTTCGTTCGATTCCAACATATTGTGGGGAGCAGATGTAGGACAGGGTAATATTGAAGAAATTAATATCATCAGTAATGGAGGCAACTATGGATGGAATAGATTTGAAGGTACTTCAAATGAAGATTTGTCCACCAATCTTGTCACCACGCCGGACATTAAGCCAATTTATGAATACAACCACGATAATGGGGATGTTTCCGTAACAGGGGGTTATGTATATAGAGGCTCCAGTACCGATCCTTTGATACAGGGCAAATACATTTATGGAGATTACGTGTCCGGAAGGGTGTGGGCCTTGGATTACAATGCTTCCACCGACACTGCTACCTCAGAGTTTTTATTTAGGACCAGCGGCCAATTCATATCCAGCTTTGGGTTGGATGAAGCTGGAGAGCTTTACTTCAGTGACTATGGGTCGTCTGCGGGAATCTATAGCATAAGCGGAACCAATTCGGGACCGGTTACAGTTGCCGTTGATGGTGTTGGTAGTTGGAACGCACTGGGATCGGGAACCAATGGAATAGTTGAAATCATCGCCAATGATGGCAACGACAATTACTATGTTGGAGGGGAATTCACAAATGCAGGGGGCTTAACTGTCAACAATCTGGCCATTTATAACAGTTCCTCCGGATGGTCCGCTTTGGGATCGGGTACAAATGGAAAGGTAAACACCATTGCTATCGCCAACAATGGAGATGTATATATTGGAGGGGATTTCTCGGAAGTAGGTGGGGTTTCCGCTTCCAATATTGCGGTTTGGAATGGAACAAATTGGTCGGCACTGGGAAGTGGGACCAATGGCCCGGTTGCAAAATTGGGAATTGATAGTGGCAATAGTGTCTATGTGGGAGGTGCTTTTGAAACGGCGGGCGGGACATTGGTAAACAATATAGCGGTTTGGGAAAATAACGGCTGGAGTCCCTTGACCGATTCTGGAAATGGTATTTCCGGTACCAATAATGAAATTAGGGCCATAAATTTTGATGAAAACGATAATTTGTACGTTGGTGGGAATTTTGACCTTGCCGGGGGAAATTCTGCTCCTAGAATAGCCACATGGGATGGAAATAATTGGGGAACTTTAGGTTTGGGGACAAGCGGGTTTGTCCAAGCCATTGCCATTACCAATGATTATATCTATGCAGGTGGTAATTTTTCCATAGCAGGTAGCCAAACTGTCAACAGAATTGCAAGATGGAATAGAAATACCAATTCATGGCAGTCATTAAACAATGGGCTCAGTGGTAATGTCAATAGTTTGCAAATTGATGGGGCCCATCTTTATGTTGGGGGTAGTTTCGAAACTGCTTCGGACGAAACCGACATCAATGAGATAATGAACAATATTGCCAGATGGAGTGAAAACGACGGTTGGGAAGCCTTGGGCACAAATACTTCCGTAGGGATGGATATCAGAATCAACTCCCTAGAATTTTCCAATGACAACACAAGATTGTTTGCTGGGGGAAACTTTTCCAATGCAGGCCAAATAAGGGCATCCAACATTGCGTTGTGGAGTTTGATTCCAATACTCCAGGACGATGACAACGATGGGGTGAACAATGCTATAGATCTGTGTCCAAACACCCCCAATGGTGAAAGTGTGGATGCCGATGGTTGTAGCCCATCCCAACTGGACGATGACAATGATGGAGTGAACAACGATATGGATCTTTGCCCAAACACCCCCAATGGTGAAAGTGTGGATGCCGATGGTTGTAGCCCATCCCAACTGGACGATGACAATGATGGGGTGAACAACGATGTGGATCTTTGTCCAAATACCCCCAATGGTGAAAGTGTGGATGCCGATGGTTGTAGCCCATCCCAACTGGACGATGACAATGATGGGGTGAACAACGATATGGATCTTTGCCCAAACACCCCCAACGGTCAAGCGGTGAATGCAGATGGTTGTGCCCAATCCCAATTGGACGATGATAACGACAATGTCCCGAACAGCCTGGATATTTGCCCTAACACCCCCAACGGTCAAACGGTAAATGCAGATGGTTGTGCCCAATCCCAGTTGGACGATGATAACGACAATGTCCCGAACAGCCTGGATATTTGCCCGAACACCCCCAACGGTCAAACGGTGAATGCAGATGGTTGTGCCCAATCCCAATTGGACGATGATAACGACAATGTCCCGAACAGCCTGGATTTTTGTCCGAACACCCCAATGGGGGAAATCGTGGATGCCACTGGTTGTGCCCAATCCCAATTGGACGATGACAATGACGGAATCAATAATGAAATAGATCAATGTCCAAATACCCCTAATGGGGAGATGGTCAATTCCAATGGATGTGCCCCTTCCGAACTTGATGATGATAATGATGGGGTAAACAATGATTTGGACCAATGCCCAAATACTCCCGATGGGGCTACCGTGGATGCATTTGGGTGTGTTACCGGACAAAACGATGGTGACCTTGACGGTATTCCCAATAACCTTGATTTATGTCCCAATACACCTGTAGGGGCGACTGTAAATGCCGACGGTTGTTCCCAATCCCAACTTGATCTGGATAATGATGGAGTCAATAACAGTTTGGATCAATGCCCCAATACTCCAATTAGTGTACAAGTAGATAGCAATGGGTGTGCCGATACGCAACTGGATGATGACAATGACCATGTATCCAATGATTTAGATCTATGTCCAAATACACCCGATGGAGAAGTTGTGAACGCGAATGGTTGTAGCCAATCCCAACTGGACGATGACAACGATGGGGTCACCAATAATATTGACTTCTGTCCCAGTACCCCTTTAGGTGCCCAGGTGGATGCCAATGGGTGTACCCAATCCCAGCTGGATGATGACAATGACCATGTATCCAATGATTTGGATCAGTGTCCAAACACTCCAGCCGGTCAAATCGTAAATTCCGACGGATGTGCACAATCAGAGCTTGATACTGACAATGATGGAATCACCAATGATATTGACCTATGTCCAAATACCCCTGCCGGAGAAACCGTAAATTCTGAAGGATGTGCCGGTTCGGAACTTGATGACGACAATGATGGCGTAACCAATGATTTGGACCTGTGCCCGAACACCCCACCAGATACCATGGTTGACAATAGTGGATGTGAAATCACCATCCCAGCGGATAACTTTACCATCAATACCGTTGGACTTAGTTGTATTGGTGCCAACGATGGGCAAATCATTATCACATCCCGACTTTCCTTTACCTATATGGCTACACTTTCCAACGCCGCTTCGGGCAGTCAGGAGTATACATTTAACGAAAGTCTGGATATTAATGATTTAGCTGTAGGTACCTACGACTTATGCATCACCACAACGGACTTTCCAGATTTTGAATCTTGTTTTGTCGTGGTCATTGTGGGACCTGAACTTCTTTCGGTAAGTTCATCCTTAAACGTAGCGGAAAATTCGCTTACCCTAATCATGTCCGGGGGGACCTCTTATTCGATAACCCTTAATGGTACCGTATTTACCACTAATCGCAGTGAAATAGTTTTAGACCTAAAACAAGATAGCAATACCCTCATGGTATCCACGGAAAAGGACTGCCTGGGACTCTACGAAGAGACCATTTTGCTTTCCGAAGGGATACGTATTTATCCGAATCCTTTTGATGATGTAATCAGCATCGCTGCTGTGAATTCCGATACGCTGGATGTGAAGCTCGACATTTTTACAATATCCGGAGAACTGCTTTATTCCAATGGGATTACCATTGAAAGCGGTGGAACCGAAGTTCCATTGCATACCCTGCAAAGCGGAGTTTATGTAATTTCCCTTAAATATCAAGGTAAGACACGTGTATTTAAACTATTGAAAAAATGAAGCGGTATCTGGTCATATGGTCCATTGTACTACTGATCGGTTGTAGTAGTGATGTTGATTTACTTAACGAGGTGTTATCCCCAATTGCCGTAAGTCTTGTTTTTCCCGAAGACAACTCATTATGTACTACGGGTATTGTTTTATCTGATACGGAAAGTGAGGTGACCTTTGAGTGGACACAATCGGAAAATGCGGATAGTTACAGGGTAGTCCTGATCAATCTGGAAACCAATGAAACGGATACCTTCACTGCAGAAACAAATTCTTTGGACATACGATTGTTAAGAAGCACACCTTATAGTTGGTATGTAACTTCAGTTTTAGAGTCCAGTGACAACACTTCGGACAGTGCCATTGCCTCATTTTACAATGCCGGGCCAGGGTTATCATCATATGCGCCCTTTCCCGCAACCGATCCGTCCCCACAACAAAACGCCCAATTACCTTCCAATACAACCACAATAACCCTGGAATGGCAATCCAGCGATTTGGATGGTGATATTGCTACGTATGATGTTTTCTTTGGCACTACTAATCCACCTGGACCCTTTGCACAGGAACTGACGTCCAATTCATTGGAAAATATTGATGTTACATCAGGTACACAATATTTTTGGAGGGTTCTGACCAGGGATGCACAAGGGAATCAATCCAACTCCCAAATTTTCTCCTTTGAGGTGACCGTTAATTGATTTTTTCTTTTACCACTCCACATATCAACATCTTATCTCCAAAATAGGGATTTCTTATTTCCTCTTGAAGACTCATCCAAAAAGCCCCTTTATGATTATCCGCCATAGGACAAAATTGGACATAAATCGTTGCTTGGTCCAATTTCCCTTTTTTCACTAAAGCAATCAATTCCCGTGAAAAGGGTTTAAAGTGTTTGCGTAAGGATTCAATATCCTCGGCAGAGGACAACAATGCGAGTCCTTTCTCAATATTGGTCCAGAAACCAGGTTGCATCGTGCCCTTTTCCTTATATTTCCTTAAAGAAGAACTTAATTCATCCACTTCACTTTTTGACCGTTCAAAGTTGGTTTCCACCAAAGCGTCCTTCAAATCAAAATAATGTCCCATAAATTCCAAGGTAACGTTATCTTGAATAGGGATTGCCCCCATGACCTTGATATCCCTTATTTCCTTTTGATCGGTTTCATGTTTCGAATTCCCAAAATGGGAATCTTTTGACATCATTGATGGCCTGCCGTTAAGTTGTGCCGCTGCATCTATGGTAAACGTCCCGTTCACTACAACCTCGTCCCCTATTTCCAGACCGGACTGAACCACGTAACCATTTTGTAGGCTTTGTCCCAAACTTACCTCAGTCATTTCAAAAATAGGCTTGTCCAAAAATGGCTTTTTATACACTATGGAGCGTTTTCCAGTCCATAAAACTGCCGTTTTTGGCACAATCACGCTATTGGGGTTTAAATTTAAGGGGGTTTGCACTACAGCTTCCACAAACATTCCCGGCTTCAATTGCCCATTTTTGTTATCAAGAACCACCCTTACTGAGCCCGTACGCTTGTCTTCTTGCAATATTGGCTCAATAAAAGAAATTTTACCCGTTCTATTTTTTCCGTGAATGGCCGCTATGGAAATCTCAACTTCCTGTCCCTCGCCCAGCATGGCCATTTGGTCCTCATAGAGATCGAAAACGGCCCATACGGAGTTTAGATTTGATACTTTAAAAAGTGGTGTTCCCTCGTCGTAATAATTGCCCTCTTTTCCCAAAACTTTGGTCACCGTGCCCGTAACATCCGAGTACAAGGGAAAATTCATCATCGGCTTTCCACTGGCCAACACTTTATCAATCTGCTCATCCGTCATTTTCCAAAGTCCCATGGAATATCTGGCGGCATTGAACAGCTTAGGGTGCGTCCCTCGATAATTCTCTGATGTAAGTAATTTATCCTGTGCCAAATAAAGCTCTGGGGAATAAACCTTTCCAATTTCCTGGCCTTTCCATACCCTTTTCCCTACATAATTTGGGTAAAGGGCATCAATTCTACCTTCGAACAAAGTGGTCTGTACCGCATCGGTCTGTTGATTGGTTGTAATGACACCCGAAAGTTTAATGGATGCAACGTTGGCATTCATGGCCCCTATTACCGTAGTTTGGATATTTGCCAAAGCAAGAGCATCTTCATTCATTTCAAACTGGAAATCGGAAGATGCTGTAACCGATTCTTCCATGAATGTTAAATCCATTGCGCAGAGCGGACAGGTCCCGCCTTCTTCCCCCTTCACATGGGGATGCATTGAGCAAGTCCATTTACCCATACTTTGGACAATGTCGTCGGTCTTGCTCTCGGTGGTATCATTGGTTCCGAAGAAAAAATAGCCCAATAAAAGCCCTCCAAAAACCAATGCTGCATAAATACCCCATTTTTTCATGGATAACATCGTATGGATTAGAATATTATTGCTTCTTCAAAAGTATTTCTTTTTGCCAACAAAATAGCAAGGGTACGACAAACAACGTAATCAATGCGACCAACATCCCCCCAAATGCAGGAATGGCCATTGGAACCATTATACTGCTCCCTTTACCGGAAGATGTCAAAATAGGTAAAAGCGCCAAAATAGTGGTCGCTGTGGTCATTAGGCAAGGGCGAATTCTTTTCTTACCTGCCTGTACAATAGCCTCATGAATGGTAGGGACATCATTGGCGGATAATTTATTAAAAGACTGTTTTAGATAGGTCGCCATTATTACCCCATCATCCGTGGCAATACCAAAAAGCGCAATGAACCCTACCCATACGGCAACACTCAGGTTCACCGTGCCCATTTGGAACAAATCCCTAATGTTTTTGGAACCCAGGTTAAAATCCATGAACCATGGCTGTCCATATAGCCATATCATAATAAAACCTCCGGCAAATGCCACGGCAACCCCAGAAAATACCATGAACGCAATGGAAACGGATCGAAATTGAAGGTATAACAATAGAAAAATGATAACCAATACCAATGGAATTACAAATGCCAAGGTCTTTTGGGACCTTAAATGGTGCTCAAAAGTTCCGCTAAATTCGTAGTTGACCCCGGAAGGAACCGTAATTTCGCCGGAAGCCAATTTTGAAACTATAGCTTTCTGGGCCTTTTGAACTATTGATACTTCGGAAATATTGTCGGTTTTATCAAAGATTACATAGCTTACCAAAAAACCATCTTCACTTTTAATACTTTGTGGACCTTGTTCGTACTTCACCTCAACAAATTCTGATATGGGTATGGAGTTTCCGTTGGGGAGTGTGATATATATGGATTTAAAATCCTCAGGTGTAGCCCTTAACTCCCTCGGATAGCGAATGCGAACACCATACCGTTCCCTCCCCTCACTGGTGTGCGATAGCACCTTTCCCCCAACGGCAATCTCCAAAGTTTCCTGAATATCGTCGATTTGCAGACCATAACGGGCTATTTTTGCCCTATCGATGTCCAACAACAAATAAGGCTTCCCCACCATCCTATCGGCGAAGACGGACTCTGGAATAACTCCTTCCAATAGTTTTAGTTCCTTTTCCAAGATGAGGGCAAATGCTTCAACACTCTCCAAATCCAATCCCTTTACTTTCACTCCCAAATTTGAGCGCATTCCGGTCTGTAACATCACCAAACGCGTCTCAATTGGCTGCAATTGAGGGGCTGATGTTACCCCAGGAAGTTTGGTAACTTTTACAATTTCATTCCAAATATCCTCTGGCCCCTTAATATGTGGGCGCCAGTTCCGATAATAGTCTCCGTAATCATTAGCTACCAAATCGATCTTATTGATCCTTGTTCCTGAGGGAATGGCGGCCCCGGATTTTGTGATGAAATTACCATTCACGTCCGTTTCAAAACGTTCCGGTCTTCCATCATCATCCAAAATATACTCTGGCTTATATGAAATGAGGTTCTCGTACATGGAAAGAGGAGCAGGGTCCAAAGCAGACTCTACACGACCTGCCTTTCCCACAACGTACTCAATTTCCGGGATGGTCATAACCGCCATGTCCAACTTTTTGAGTATTTCGTTGTTCTCTGAAATTCCTGAATGGGGAAGCGAAGTGGGCATCAACAAAAATTCCCCCTCATCCAAGGTTGGCATGAATTCCTTCTGGGAAAATAGCATGATTGAAATACCTAAAACCAGAAGTACTATTGGGACGCTGAGGCTTAGGCCCTTGTTGTTAAGTACCCACCGCAATATCCTCTCATATTTATTAATAAAATACCAAAATGGTGCTAAAACCAATATGACCAAAAATGCTATAAAAAGACCATTGGCAAACAAATTGTTTCCAATTCCCAAAGGCCGCCAATATATTGTAAGTAGAATTAAAATTACCGTTAGTGTACCAATCAATACAGTTCTTTTTCTGGTCCGCAATGTTATCTTTTCATGTTGGTGCAATAGCTCTACCACACCAAAAAAAATGAGAAAAAGTCCCAAATAGGTTCCAAAAAAGCTGGAAACAAAACCAAGGAGGACAACTATCCATGGAATGGCATTTCCCCAGGGGAGTTTCTTCCTTAAAAGTGATGCGGCAATGGGTGGAATCGCAAACAATGCAATTCCAATAGAAGCAAAAAGCGCAACTGTCTTGGTAAACGCCAATGGCGAAAATAATTTGCCCTCTGCCCCGGTAAGTGCAAAAACGGGAACAAAGCTCACAATTGTGGTTAAGCCAGCAGTAAATATTGCTCCAGACACTTCTTTTGATGCATCTTTTATATTCGTTTCCAAATTGTTATTGGGAACGTCCTTTTGGTGCCTTACTATGCTTTCGGTTAATACAATCCCCATATCCACCATGGTACCAATGGCAATGGCTATACCGGAAAGCGCAACAATATTGGCCTCTACATTAAAGAGTTTCATTGTAATAAAAACGGTAAGTACAGCCAAGGGCATAAGTCCGGAAACCAAAATGGATATTCTGAAATTCCTTAACATAACAACAACAACAAGGATGGCAATAAGAATTTCAAACAATAATGCATCCTCAAGCGTATTCAGTGTCTCCTTGATAAGTTTTGAACGGTCGTAAAAAGGCACAATGGT
Source organism: Muricauda sp. SCSIO 64092 (assembly GCF_023016285.1). GTDB lineage: Bacteria > Bacteroidota > Bacteroidia > Flavobacteriales > Flavobacteriaceae > Croceivirga. The sequence goes on along the minus strand of NZ_CP095413.1, from coordinate 4,673,491 downwards.
GAGTTGGGATATTCGCCCATCATTTAGCTCTTTTTTAGGAAGTCCCGTACTTATTATTGCAATTTGGTCCTGTAGGTTCTGTAGGACTTCCATTGGATTGGTCCCATAACGAGCCGTCACAACACCGCCCACAACCTCAGCCCCTCCTTTATCCAAAATTCCCCTTCGTGTTGCAGGGCCAAGGCTAACTTTGGCAATATCCCCAATGGTAATTGATGTAAAGTTGTTGGAAACAATGCTTGTACTTTCAATATCTTCCACAGAAGTTATATATCCCAGTCCCCTTACAAAATATTCTGCCCGATTTATTTCCAAGGTCTGTGCACCAACATCGCGGTTGCTGGCCCTCACGGCGTCAACGACCTGTCTTAATGAAATTCCATATTGTTTTAAAAGCTCAGGATTGACATCAATTTGATATTCCTTGACAAACCCACCAATGGAAGCTACCTCTGCAACCCCCTGGGTTGCCACTAAGGCATTCTTGACATAAAAATCCTGTATGCTTCGTAATTCCGCTAAATCCCAACCCCCTGTTACCTTGCCATTTTTATCCCTACCCTCCAAGGTATACCAATAGAGCTGTCCAAGGGCGGTAGCATCAGGACCCAATTTTGGTTGCACATTCTCTGGCAACAGGTCTCGAGGCAATGAATTCAATTTTTCCAAGACTCGGAATCTGGACCAATAAAACCCTATATCATCTTCAAAAATGATGTAGACACTGGAAAACCCGTACATGGAATTGCTCCTTATGGATTTTACACCTGCCATTCCCAGTAAATTTGAGGTAAGGGGATACGTAATTTGGTCCTCAATGTCCCGTGGGGATTGTCCCTCCCAAGTGGTATATATTATCTGTTGGTTTTCGCCAATGTTTGGTATCGCATCTACGGCAATCACTTTTTGGGGTAAAAACCCAAATCCCAGATCAAAGGGTGAGGTAATACTACCGAACAAGATGATCAAGACGATGGCCAAATAGGCCAAAAACTTGTTTTTAATAAGAAAACCGGTTATTTTTTCAATCATGGTGAGAAGTTCTGACCATTACAAAATAAGACCCTGTAAGAATTGAAACAACCAAAATTACAATTCATCGCTTCCAAACACTAAAAATAGAAAAACTGTTTTCCTTTAAAGCACAAAACCATAAACAAAGGTTTATGGTCTCGCATTGGTTTATTTTGGGTTATTTAGAACTCTAGAATTTTAAATTCGGATCGTCTGTTTTTTCCATGCTTTTCCTCGGTACAGTATACTCTGTCATCACATTCATTGGTCAGCTTTTCTTCGCCAAGAGCCTTACTGACTATCCTTTCGCTCCCAATCCCATTGGAGGAGAAATAGTCCACTGTACGTTTTACCCTGCGTTTGGACAACCATAGATTGTATTCATCTGTTCCTCTGGCATCGGTATGGGAACTGACTTCAAGTACCAAAGTCGGGTTTTCTTCAAGGATGATAATCAATTCATCCAGTAGTTCTTTATCTTTTTTATTGAGGTATGAGGAGTTTAAATCAAAATAAACATATCCCAAGGCCGTAATCATCTCTTCCAACCTTTTGCGCTTGGCGTTTTTTTCAGCGTCCAGTAAGGCTTTCTCCTTTTCGGCCAACCTGGATTCCTCTTCACGTTCCAAACGTTCTGCCAAAAGTCTTGCCTCTTGTTCGGCCCTTTGCGCGGCTGCTATGGAATCTTGGATACGTTGTTGCTCCTTCTCCATTTCCTGCATCCGTGCCAGTTTTTCCTCACCTTTTTTCGAAAGGCCCTTTTCAATACCAAATCGATATACGGCCCCAGCAGCATGTTGTATATGATTGGTGGCGTTTTCCGTGCTCATCGCCCATTTTCCAGTGGAATTGAAATCCAAACCGAACCTATCGGAAAACCAAGTCCTAAAACCAACCGATGCATTATAGGTACCCCTTCCCTGGTTATTGGCATCCGTATACCCTGCGCCAATGCCCACATAGGGGTCAAACCAGCCGGTTTCACCCAGTATTTGGTTCAAATCATAGCTCACCCTAAAATCAATGGCATAGTAATCAATATCCTCAGTGTTTAAAACCCCATCAATGATTTTACCTTCGTTATATCTGTTGTAACTCCCAATGGCCTCCAGGCCCAAACCATTCTTAAAGTATCTCCCTATGCTCAAACGGGAGGGGAAAGGAACTGCGTTCCAACTATCGGAAATATCAAATATTTCCCCAAATTCATCACCTGAATCGTCAACAACATTGAAGCCAATGCCCAAAATCCAGGCACTCTGAACAATGCTATCTTTTTTGGTCAATGCTAAATCCTGGGTAAACCCAAGTTGGAAAGAAAGTAAGAATGCAAAGCACACTATAGATTTGGGTATCCTCATGTTTCGTAATTCGGGGGTTACGAAACAAATGTAAACCAATTCTAGGCATTGGATAAAAATGATATACCAAAAACCATTATTACCGATGAAATGTAAGAGATCACATAAGCGCTATAGTATCTCCACAGTAATCCGTTTTTGACCTTTGGGAATTTTGTATACACAAAAGGGATACGATAGTGCGCCCTGACCATCTTCATCACCTTCCAATGCTGTAATGACCTCTATGGTCTGGGCCGTCTCCGTTTTTATCTTCATTCTTGGGGCCAAACCGGTTCTTACACCGCCCAAACAGGCCACTAAAACGGTTTCCTTGGAAAAGTCCACAATAGGCACCGGAATTCCCGGTTTCCTTGTTCGGTTTACCTTGATAAAAAAGGCTTTTAATGTCTTGGCATCCTCAATAATATGGGTGACAGGTGTCTCCACAGGAAAATAAGCATCCTCCACCAACAGTACCAGTTGGTCATCTTGTTGGGAAGCATTCGCTTCCGTACCTTTCTTTTGGCTTTTGCAAGAAAAGGTTAACAAGACCAGGATCACCATCAAGGATTTCATCAATACGAATTTTTATATCTGGATTTATAGGCCTTTTCGTAAACGTCTTCGTAAAGTGGGAGAATATTCTGGATTTCAAACTCTTTGGAAAGGTTTTTGGCATTTGTTTTAAATTTCTCCAAGCGTTGATCGTTACCCAAAAGATGAATTGCATTTTTGGCCATTTCATCCACGTTCCCAACATCACTTAAAAAACCGCTTACCCCATGTTTGTTCACTTCAGGTATGCCCCCGGCATTACTTGAAATGATGGCCACTTTGTTGGCCATGGCCTCCAAGGCCGCCAAACCAAAACTTTCCGTTTCCGAAGGCAATAGGAACAGGTCGGAAAAACAAAGAATCCTGTCAATTTCGTTGCTATTCCCCAAGAACAGCACTCTTTCCTCCAATCCCAATTGTTCGCACTGCAATTCTGCCCGTTCCTTCTCGGGTCCTTCTCCGACCATGATCAGTTTGGAGGGAATCTCCCGCTGGACCTGATAAAAGATGGCTATTACATCCTCAATCCGCTTCACTTTTCGAAAATTACTGATATGGGTAATTATCTTCTCATCATCCGAAGCCATGAGCGACCGCTGGCAATCGGTAAACGCACTACTGTACTTTTTTGGATCAATAAAATTGGGAATCACCTCAATTTCATTTTCAACATCAAATATTTTTAAGGTTTTCTGTTTTAAATCCTGGGAAACGGAAGTGACCACGTCGGATTTATTGATGCTGAAGGTTACTGCAGGTTTATAAAAGGGATGGTTGCCCACCAGTGTAATATCGGTACCGTGTAAAGTGGTGACCATGGGGATGTAAATATCCTCTTCCTTCAACATTTTTTTGGCCATATAGCCCGCATACGCATGTGGTATGGCATAATGAACGTGCAATAGCTCAATGCCATAATGCTTAATGGTATCCACCAATTTACTTGATAGTGCAAGCTCATAGGGTTGGTACCGAAAAAGCGGATACTCTGGAACATGAACTTCATGAAAATGGATGTTATTGCTCAACAACCCCAATCTTACGGGCTGTTGATAGGTCACAAAATGGATTTCATGGCCCCTCTCCGCCAAAGCAATCCCCAATTCCGTGGCCACTACACCACTCCCACCAAAAGTGGGATAACATACAATCGCAATTTTCATGTGTTAAAAGTAGCGCAATATTTTTAAGCTAGTTGATAATGGAATCATAAATAGCTTTTTGAATTCGTGTACGCAAAGCTGATTTTACCAAAAGATTGTTTCGCATTGAAGGATAGGTCCTGTTGGAAAGAAAGACATAAACCAATTCTTTTTCGGGGTCCGCCCATGTATAGGTGCCGGTAAAACCACTATGCCCAAAGCTTTCCCTGGAAACGCAGCCGCAGGTAGGGCCCTTTTCTTCCAATTGTGGCTTATCAAATCCCACTCCCCGCCGAACGTTTTTGTCACAGAAATAGCAAGTGTTGAATTTTTTGATCGTCCTGGCATCCAAATAGCGTTGACCACCATAATAGCCTCCTTGCAGATACATTTGCATTATTTTGGCAACGTCATTTGCATTTCCAAATAGTCCGGCATGGCCTCCTACCCCACCCTGCATTGCAGCACCCATATCATGCACATAACCGTGCACGGTCTGATACCTGTAGTAATTGTCCTCTTCGGTAGGTACAATTTGCTCCCTATTGTACTTTTCAATTGGATTGTACATTAGTTTATTGGTCCCCATGGAGCTAAGGACATAATCCTGCAAAAGGACATCCAGGGTCTTTCCGTAGGAATCTTCAATATATTTCTTTAAGACATAATACGCCACATCACTGTAACGATATCTGTTCGATTTCAATTCTTGCCTCCCAATCCTGTCGTATATGGAGTCCCGATAAAAATTGGCCAGGTACATTCCATCAATAACCTTTATGGAATAATCCTGGGTGGGGTATCTCTTATAGAATAATTGCGAGGGTTTTCGGTTTTCATCGAGCGTACTCAAATAAAAGGCAATCCATGCGGGCAAACGCCCATAGTGCGATAACGCTTTTAACACGGTTACGTCCTTTAATTCGGATTCCTGATACTCCGGGACCAAATCTTGAAAGGTATCGTTCAATCTTAGTTTGTCTTCCTCCTCCATTTTCATGATCAATGGTAAGGTTCCCAGAATCTTGGTAAGGGATGCCAAATCATAAATATGGTTCTCGCTTATTTCTTCGGTGGACCCATAGGTGGGTCTCCCAAAACTTTTGTTGTAAATCACTTTGCCCTCTTTGGCCACCAATACCTGGGCTCCCGGAAACATCAACGAATCCAATCCCTTTTGGACCAAGGTATCCACATAGGCCAGTTTTTTGGAGTCCATGCCAACACGTTCAGGAATACTGTATCCCAATCGGGATATGCGTTTTGTCACAATTCCGGAATTCACGGGAAAAGCACTACTGGCCGTAACGGGCAACTTTCCCTTTGCACCTATGGAACCAAAAAGAATTTCGGCTGTTTTTTCCTGGGCAATCTTACTGTTCTGATAGGACACCACAATACCATCCACGGTATCAAAATTAATCACATCCAATAAAGCATATGGCTTGGTAAAGACGGCCAGTAGCGTATTATGTGTACGCATCCGGGATATCTCCTGCAACCAAAAAAGTTCGTTCTCGGTAAAACGATGCCCCTTCCATGGACTGGCATTGCTTTTATGGAGCCCAATAATCACCAAATTGAATTCTTTTAGCCGCTCCCGGTAGCCGGCCATATCTTTGGCCTTTACCACGGTAACTTCCCCAAATCGATTCAAAGCACCGGTAAAATGGCTTGCATCCGCGTCTCCAAATTTGACATAGGCAATTTTTTTCTTTTCCAACTTTTTTATGGGAATCAAAGAAAATCGATTTTTAACCACGGTGATGGCATTTTCCATCGCTTTTTCGTACACCAAATCATCTTGTGCGGTATTCAAATCATTCCTTAAATTCTCAAGGTCAATCGGTTTGTAGTCCTGCAATCCTACTTTGAACTTTGCCCTTAAAATCTTTTTCACAGAATGTGCCAATCTGTTTTCGTCAATCCTCCCACTTTCATAGGCCTCCAATAGCTTTTTTTTGGCGTTTACCACATCCACCGGCATTAAAAGCATATCATTTCCCGCCAAAAACGCGGAAAGCTCAACCTCTCCCGTAGGGGCAAATCCAGAAACCGCCTGCATATTAAGGGCATCGGTAAAAACCAACCCTTTAAAACCCATTTTCCCCTTTAACAAATTGGTTATGGTGCTTTGGGACAATGAGGATGGATGTCCAGGCTTACTTTCCAAACTGGGAATATCCAAATGTGCCACCATTACACTGGTTAGGCCTTTTTGTATCAATTCCCTATAAGGTTGGAGTTCAACACTATCCAACCGTTCCCTGGTAAATTCCAGAAACGGCAGTACTTTATGGGAGTCCGTAGCGGTATCCCCGTGCCCTGGAAAGTGTTTGCCGGAAGACAGTACCCCAGCATTATGCATTCCATTCATAAAGGCAATTCCCTTACGCCCAACGTTGTTCACGTCCTCCCCGAAAGAACGATTCCCGATGATGGGATTCTTTGGATTAATGTTGATATCAATATCAGGTGCAAAATTGATATGCACCCCCATTCTTTTTACATGAAGTCCGATGTGATAACCCACTTCCTTTACAACGGCATCATCTTGTATGGCCCCCAGTGTCATGTTCCAGGGAAAGGCATAGGTAGAGTCCAATCTCATGGCCAGTCCCCATTCGGCATCCATACCGACCATAAGTGGAATTTTGGAAGCTTTCTGAAATTGATTGGTCAATCTTGCCTGTCGTATGGGACCCCCTTTGGAAAAAATGACTCCGCCCAAATGATGTTCTTGAACCAGCTTTCCTATGGCATCGGTAGCATTTTTGTTTTGATTGGATGCTACGCTGACCATAAAAAGCTGACCAATACGCTCATCCAAACTCATGGAGGCATAGGTCTCATTCACCCATTGGGCCTGTGCAAGGCTATCCGCAGCAAGTAACGGGTCTTTTTGACCGTAGGAAAACAAAGCCGCTAAACAGAGTAGGGTTAAGCAATAGTATTTTATACTCATAAATTGTTGGGTTCAATTTACGTACCAAAAATATGTATTTGGTCGAAAAGTGCCCTAAAAATATGATGTAAGGACAATTTTAAGTGATAAAATCACATAAAACGGGCATGCCAACTATCTGAAGCAGGCACTTCCCAGTTTTCTAAAAACTCCTGTTTTGAAGCCACTAAATTGTTAAAAACAATGGTGTTTTTGGAAACCGCCCTTTCCTTGGCCATTTTTTTGAAATCCTTTAAGGGCTTATAAGCGATATATTCCCCCTGTTTGTAGGAAACATTCATTTTATCCAATAACTGCACTTGAAACTTTTGTTCTAAATCTTGGATAAAATGTACCGAGGCATCAATTGAACATCCCGATGCACTGTTCATGGATTGATCAAGACCAATTACTATAAAACGACCATACGGGAGTTCATAACCCGCTTTTAAATCTGCACCGTGGGCCGTCCATTGGGTCAAAAAACCCCCCAATAGGGACTCTACTTCCGTAAGTTCACTATCCGTAAATGTTCTATTGCATTGATAAATCCAAATGCGTGCGGTATTGGGAAGGGATTGAAAAGGTACAAGCATTGTTATTCTATTATTGATTTTAGGGACTTGGCCCCATATATCTTTTTGATTGCCGTGGGAGAAAGCGGCTGGTCAAAAATGGAAAGCTCGTCCATAAGACCTATATAACTAAGACCAAGAAAGATTTTGGCCCGCTCTTCTTCCCAGGTAAACAAGTCCTCCACATTTTTTAAGGTTCCTTGTAGGGCCGCGTTCACATATAGTTCCGATGTTGCATTGGCCGTGCCCAACTCAGAAAAATTAATCACAATATGTGTCCACTGGCCTCTTCCAAAAGGGGGGTTTTTAACCCTGATCAGTCTTTTTTCAAATTCCGGATTATCGTCGGGTCCCAAATTATCCGGATTCCATTGTTTCAAATCACCAATGACCCCTAACCTAAAGTCCCTTGGGTTTTCCTTGGTAAAATCCACCCAAAGCGATGCATCATTATAATTCACATCGGTAATTTGGATGGGATCGCAATATCCCGGTTCCAAATCCTCGGCCGGATCAAGTTGCAACCAGAATGAAATGGCACCACTCCATGATTCCGATGAATATCCCACGTTTTGAAACGCATCGTAGAAAACGACCGGTTTCCCCTTTTTCTTGAAGTCCAAAGCATCACCACTGAGTCCCTTGTCCTTGGCAAGGATTACATTGGAACCCTCCAGCCCCATACTGGCACCTTCCAGGTTCTTTCTGTCCAAGGCCGTATAAATTTCCGAATCCCCAACGGCCACCTGGGCTTTTGTGCCTCCATCAAATGAGGCATAAAAAATAGGATTTTCCTTTAGGGCCCGGTCTTGGGCATTTCCCCAAAAAGAAACCATGAAAAAGATCAAAGTTGCTATTGCTTTATTACACATTTTAGAAAGGATTGTCATTGCCATCGATTTATTTTTAAAAGTAGACGGAAATCCAGGTATTACTTACAAAATAATACCCATTCTCCTGGAAAAGTCCATGGGTGCTATAAATCTTCTGCATCGGCAATCAATTCTGCTACATCCATGACTTTAATGGAGGCTTCTTTTTCCTTGTTCTTAACACCATCCGTCATCATGGTATTACAGAACGGACAAGCCGCCGCTATGATTTCCGGTTGGGTTTCCAACGCCTGTTCCGTACGTTCTATGTTCACATCCTTTTTCCCTTCCTCGGGTTCCTTGAACATCTGGGCTCCACCGGCTCCACAACAAAGCCCCCGTTTTTTACAACTCTTCATTTCGACCAGTTCGGCATCCAACTTTTGGATGAGTTCCCGCGGCGCTTCAAAAATACCGTTGGCCCTGCCCAGGTAACAGGGATCGTGGAAAGTGATACGTTTACCCCTATAGCTGCCTCCTTCCATTGAAATTTTGCCTTCCTCCAAAAGCTGTTTTAAGAAAGTGGTATGGTGGATTACCTCGTAATTTCCACCCAAGCCCGGATATTCATTCTTTAAGGTATTAAAGCAATGGGGACAGGTGGTCACCACTTTTTTTACTTCATACCCATTCATGACTTCAATATTGGTCATGGCCTGCATTTGAAACAAGAACTCATTTCCCGCACGTTTTGCGGGATCACCTGTACAACTTTCCTCGGTTCCCAAAACCGCAAAGCTTACTTTGGCCTGATTTAGAATTTTCACGAAAGCCTTTGTAATCTTTTTTGCCCTATCATCAAAACTCCCGGCACAACCTACCCAAAAAAGGACTTCTGGCTGTTTGCCTTCGGCAAATAGGGATGCCATTGTTGGTACATTCATATATTGACTTTTATGCTTCTTGTGCCCAATTCAACCGGTCCATTTGGTTAAAGGGCCATGGGGCACCATTGTTCTCCAAATTCCCCATCATATTATTTAATTCCGAAGGTGCGGCGGATTGTTCCATCACCAAAAAACGGCGCATCTCCAAAATAATGGACAAGGGGTCTATACTTACGGGGCAGGCTTCAACACAAGCGTTGCACGTAGTACAGGCCCAAAGCTCCTCCCTTGATATATAATCGTCCAATAGTTGTTTTCCATCCGGTTCAAACGTACCACCATTGGCATCCATGTTTTTGCCCACTTCTTCCAACCGGTCGCGGGTATCCATCATTATCTTTCTGGGCGAAAGCTTTTTTCCTGTTTGGTTGGCCGGACACTCAGAAGTACACCTGCCGCATTCCGTGCACGTATAGGCGTTCATTAGTTGTACCCAATTTAGGTCCATAACATCGGATGCTCCAAACTTCCCAGGTTCTTCATCGTCCTCCGCAGTAGCGGCAAAGGGGTCTGCGGAAGGGTCCAGCATCAGTTTCACCTCATTGGTAACGGCTTCAACATTACTGAACTGCCCGTTAGGCTTCAGTTTTCCATAAAAGGTATTGGGGAATGCCAATAGAATGTGCAGGTGCTTGGAAAAATAGAGGTAGTTCAAAAAGAAGAGAATACCCAAAATATGCAACCACCAAGCACTTCTTTCCACTGCAATCAAGGTTGCCTGGGACATTCCATCAAATAAGGGCGCAATAAACTGACTTACGGGAAAGGAACCGGCCTCGGAATAGTGTTCCGCACCCATTTGTTGAAGCTGATAATCCGTTGCGTTCATGGTCAAAAACAACAGCATCAATACCAACTCGATATAGAGGATAAGATTGCCATCCTTTTTTGGCCAACCTTGCATTTCAGGCTTGATGAACCGCTGAAGTTTGATCATATTCCTGCGAATCCAGAAAACAATCACAGCGATGATCACAAGTAGGGCCAGTATCTCAAAAGAACCGATAAGAAAATCATAGAATCCACCCATAAAGGCGAAGATTCGGTGTGTTCCGAGTAACCCGTCTATGATGATTTCCAATACTTCAATGTTGATGATAATAAAACCCAGATAAACAATAATGTGCATTAAACCCGCTATGGGCCTGACCACCATTTTGGTTTGCCCCAATGCGATCCTCGCCATATTCTTCCATCGTTGCCCCTTATCGCCATCTACATCCGCTTCCTTTCCCAATCTTATATTGCGAATCAGTTTTTTTACATTTTTAGTGAAATAACCAATACCCAACGCAAGGAAAATTGCAAAAACAATATTTGGTATATATGAGATCATGAAAATAATTAAATACAAAATTACAAAATTTATTATGCATGCATAATAAATTTATTGCCTATTTAACTTGCTATTGTTTACTGGCGGGATCGTCCTCCGGCACCTTATACTCTTTTTGTTTTTTGCCAAAGACCGAAACATTCACATAACGCTTTGGGTTTAACCGAAAATCCTGTAAGAGTAGATCCAATTCCCTGGAAACTTCCGTGAGATTGGTGTACAACTCTTCATTATTTGCCATTTTTCCCAAAGTTCCTTCTCCCCTCTCAATTTTCCCAAGAATGTTATTCAAACTCGAAATGGTGTTCTGAAGGTCCGCCATGGTTTTTCCAAGTCCGGCATTTGCCAAAGAATCGGAAATCTTGGAAAGGTTTGTTGTTATGGTATTTACATTTTTCATTGTACTATCCAATCCTTCCCCGTTCTCCTCCAGAAAGGAATTTAATTTGGAAGCACTTCCCTTAAAGGTTCTTATCAAATCGTTGAGACCAGCTATACTTTCCTGAAGTTCCTTTTTGGTCCTATTATCCAAAATGCTATTGATATTGGTCAAAAGGGTATCCGCATCCGTAAAGGTGCTTTCCAAGCTCATTTGTAGCGGGGTCAATTTTTGTTGTACCAATTCCGTGAGTCCCGGTTTGGTGGAGGACATCAATGTATCCCCGGACTGCGCATTTCTGGCACCATCAAAGGCCGGAATTACCTGAAGTCCCTTTCCCCCAATAATTCCTGTGTCAAAAAGTTCCACCTTACTATTTATGGAGAATTCGAAATCATTGTTCACCACAAAGGTCACCAATAACTTCCCGGAATTGTCCTTGAACCGAATCCCGGTCACATTACCTACTACCAATCCGTTAAGTGATACCTGTGTCCCCGTTTGGAGTCCACCGACACGATCGTAAACGGCATAGAAGGTTCTCGAATGGTCAAAAATTGAAGAGGACTTTAGATAACTAAAGCCCATTATTAGCGCAAGAATTCCCAACAATACCAAAATTCCTGTCTTTACTTCCCTGGATAATCTCAAAAGGTCGCTTTTTCAGTTTCAAACAAAATTAGGAATAATTTTAGAGGCTTATTGTGTAGAAGCAGAATTTAAGGCTTCCTTTACGGAGATTCTCTTCCCATTTTGGTAAGCCACTATATATGAAGTGGTATAGCCCCTGGCATTTGCTTCTGTCTTCAATTTTTCGGCTTCCTCATAACTGGAGGTACTGCCGTATAGGTATCTATACATATTCTTGTAAGGCTCGGAGGAGAGTTTATCAAGGCCCTTAAAGTTGTCGGGTTTTAAGGGGATGGATTTTGAACTGGCCAAGAGTTGTACTTTAAAAACGATGGTTTTTAGTGGATTTTTAGGGGCATTGCTTTTTGGGGATGGTTCAGTCGGGGTTTCTTTTTTTTCCGTAACCTGCTCCTCCATTTTAGGTTTTGGGTCCACCTTGGTTTGCTCCACAACGGCTTTCCCTGCCTTTTCCAAAGGATTGTCCTGAACGGTCTCCTCTTCCACTAAATTGGCATCGAACCCATTTTTATAGCTTAAAATGGCATCGGCAATGGCCGTGCCAATTTCCCTTTGGCCTTTTTCAGAATTGAGATAGCTCCCCTCATCTTTATTGGTCAAAAAACCTGTTTCCACCAAGACACTGGGCATAAAGGTTTGATGGAGAACAATAAAACCCGCCTGCTTTACTTTTCTATCCTTTCGTTTTAATTTTTTGGTAAAATTATCCTGCAACAATTTGGCCAATTCTATGCTCTGGTCCAGAAATTCTTCCTGCATAATGGTAAGCCCAATAACGGATTCAGGGGAATTGATATCATATTCCGAATAGCGCTGTTCATAATTGTCCTCCAGGTAAATTACACTGTTCTCCTTTTTAGCGACCTCAAAGTTTTGCCTATTGGCATGAAGACCTAAAACAAAAGTTCCCATTCCATAGGCATTGGAACTATGGGAATCACAGTGTACGGAAACAAACAAATCGGCATTGGCTTTGTTTGCAATCTCACCCCTTTTGTACAAATCAACAAAAGAATCGTCTTTTCGGGTGTAGATAACCTCAACGTCCGGATACTTTTCCAAAACTTGTCCCGCCTTCAAAACAATGGAAAGGGCAATATTTTTTTCCAGGTATCCATTGCCCAGGTTCCCTGGATCATGTCCACCATGACCTGCATCGAGTACGACTACGAACTTCTCTTTATCGAATGGTTCGGTATCATTTTTGATAAATGAAAAAAGTAGGAATATCAACCCAAGGCAAATGGCAAAAACGAACCGATTTTTATTCATAGGAATGGTGTGTTTTCGGCTTCCCCTATGGGTTAAATTTATGGTAACGACGCATAAGAGGAACAAAAAATATATGTAAGTTTGACCACCAAAAACTAAGCCAAACCTTTACAAAAATAGGATTTATCGCTTTGCAAACAAACAAACTTCATTTCCACATCCTATTGTTTTTGGTGTTTGCAGGCCAAATTGGTTTAGCACAGGAAGACCAAATTGTGCCTTTGCCCATTAAACGTTTAAAGGATACCATCAATGCCCCCTTGCCTCCCCCGACCATAGTTTCCGATTCCGTAGCCGTGGATTCCATAGCAGCGGATTCCGCCGCAACAAAAAAGAAATTGCTACTGGGAAAGATCAACTACAAGGCCAAGGATTATGTGAAATTGAGTCAAAAGGACCAAAAAATCTATCTTTATAATGAGGCGGAAATCTATTATCAGGATACAGAGCTCAAAGCGGGTATCATTGTAATGGATTATGTTAAGAATGAAGTGTATGCCGGAAGGATCAAGGATTCCACCGGCACCTATACCCAACTCCCCTATTTTAAACAAGGTGATCAGATTGTCATCCCGGATTCCATTCGTTTCAATTTTGATACCCAAAAAGCATTGATTTGGAACTCCAGGACCGAGCAAAATGCCGGAGCCGGCGCTTTGGGTTCCGATGCCATGAAAGTTCTCGCGCAAGTGACCAAAAAAGAAAATGACTCCGTTTATTTTCTAAAGGACGGCAAAATCACTACATCCAAGGATACCTTGGATCCCGACTATTACATTAGGGTAAGAAAGGCCAAGTTTGTCCCGGGCAAAAAAATCATAGCCGGCTTCAGTAATATTTATTTAGTGGATGTCCCTACGCCAATAGCGTTGCCATTTGCCTATTTTCCCTTGACAACCGGAAGAACCGCAGGCCTTATTTTCCCCACTTTTACCCAAGACCCCAGAAGGGGGTTCGCCATACAGAACGGGGGCTATTATCTACCCATAAATGATTATGTGGATTTTAGCTTTATGGGGGATTTCTTTACCAATGGGAGTTATGGATTTAGAACACAGTCCATTTATTCCAAACGGTATAGATTTAGGGGAAACATCAATTTCAGGTTTGAGAATCAAATCTTTAGTCAAAAAGGATTTGATGATTTCTCCAGGACAACCACCTATAATATCCAAATCTCCCATTCCCAAGATGCAAAGGCCAATCCAAATTCCAGATTTTCGGCCAGTGTCAATTTGGGCAGTAGTGAATTCTTCACCAATTCCTTTAATCAGGTTAATGTGCAGAATACGCAAAACAACAACTTGTCATCATCCATAACCTATTCAAAAACGTTCCCCGAGTATCCATCCGTAAATATAAACCTGACAGCGTCCCATAATCAGAATACCAGTCTGAACAGAGATCCGGATGTCGATAATATTTCTTTGACCCTACCCACATTACAGGCTAGTATGGAACGTATTTTTCCCTTTGCCAAACGGGACGGTATTAAAAAGGGGCTGATCAAAAATTTCAATTTTCAGTACCAGATGCGTGCTGAGAATAGGCTTACGACCAATGACGAAGATTTTTTAACGGGCCGAATGTTCGAAAACGCACGTGCCGGAGCCCGGCACACCCTTCCATTCAACACCAACTTCAAAGTCGCTAAATATTTTAGTATTTCCGTGGGTGGAAATTATGAGGATGTCTGGACTTTGGAAACCTTTGAAAGGGGATTGGACCCGGAAGATCCCGAAAGCAACAGGGAGGTTGTACTGGATACCATCAGTGGTTTTGACCGTTACAACCGATACGGACTCAACGCCAGTATTGGAACCACGCTCTATGGAACGGTGACCTTTGGTGAGGATAAGAAAATCCAGGCTATTCGACATGTTATGAGACCACAGATAGGCTGGTCCTATACCCCTTCCTTTGAACAGTTTTACGACACTTATTTGGACAATGACGGTGAAGAGGTATTGTACAGTAGGTTTGAAGGAACCCTCAATGGGGCACCATCGTTAAACCAGGCCAATGCCATTTCCTTTTCACTACAAAACACCATTGAGGCCAAGGTTAGGGACAGGGATTCCACGGTGACCGAACCAAAAAAGATTCCCATTTTAAGTAATTTCAATATTTCAACCTCCTATAATTTTGAAGCGGATTCGTTAAAACTGGCACCAATCAATTTTAATGGTGGCACGCAGCTATTGGACAATAAGATGACCATAAACTTTACGGGAAGCTTGGACCCCTATACCATTAACAACAATGGACAACGAATCAACACCTTCAATATAGCCAATGGGGGCAGTTTATTGCGATTGACCCGAGCCTCATTGAACCTGCGCTACTCACTTAACAATGAAACGTTTAAAAAGACAGGGGCCACCAAGGACGAATCCAAGGAAGCCAGTGATCAATACAGGGCCGCAAGTGGTGGTAGGGATGATGATTTGTTTGGTTTTGGATTTGATAATAGGACCCAATATAATGAACGCAACGATGAAGATATTGAAAACCCCGTTTACGGCACCAAAATACCGTGGGATTTAAACATGCAGTTCGCACTTGGCTATCAAAACTCCAATAGGCAAAACGAAATCAACAATGCCTCTTTAATGTTCAGTGGAAACGTAAAATTATCGCCCAGATGGGATGTTCGGGTATCCTCGGGATATGATTTTGTCCAAAAGGGATTTGCACAGACACAGCTGGGCTTCAATCGAAATCTGAAAAGTTTTGACCTTCGTTTCAACTGGGTACCCTTTGGTCGTAACGAACGATGGGATTTCTTTATTGGTATCAGTAGTTCCATCCTTAGTGACCTTAAGTGGGAGCAGCGTAGCCAGGCCAATATCCGGCCCAGATAATTGGGTTTCCACAACGTGGAGTTCCATACTTTAACTCAAATAGAAATATCGGAATCCAAAATCGGAAAGTTGCGCTATCTTGCACTAAAGATTCTAAATTGATGAAAACAATAATCACCACCTCAAATGCACCCGCTCCCATTGGACCTTATAACCAGGCGATACTGATTAAAGACACACTCTATATTTCCGGTCAAACACCTATTGACCCGAGAACCGGGGAACTGGTAAAAGGAGACGTAAAAAAAGAGGCAGAACAGTGTATGCAAAATCTAAAAGCTATTTTGGAAGCTGCGGACATGACTTTTGAAAATGTAGTAAAGACCTCCATTTTTTTAAAGGATATGCATCAGTTTTCCTTGGTGAACGAGGTTTATGGCAGCTATTTTGACCCAGATACTGCTCCAGCAAGGGAGACCGTTGAAGTGGCGAACCTACCCATGTTCGTAAATGTCGAAATATCCATGATTGCTGTTAAATAACTTCCGTTCGACTTCAATAGCATAAAAGAACCCATTTAATCTTCTGGAATACCGTTTTTTGTCATATTAATTGAGCGAAGTATGGGCCTTTCGGCCTTGCCCACATGGGTCACTCGGTATACCGGTTGGAAATGACGTTCGGGTTGTACTTGTCATTTCGAAAGGAGGTATATCGGGAGCAACACGGCCTCTTTATCAAAAGGATTTCAAGTGTCGATTATCAATATACCGTAAATGGGACCAAAGGCTAAATCGTATTTTGATGGAATTCCACCAGCCCATCAATAGGCCTCCTTCGTATAACCCCAAGGATCAAATCGTTTCGTTCCAGAACAGTGGTCAATTCCTCTTTAAGAAAATGGGCAATACTGCCCACAAAATGGATTGGAACCTTAGTGGCCAGTTCAAATTGCATAATATAATTGTTCACAAATTGTTGAAAGCCCTTGTCTATGACACCACGACAGTAAGGATGGTTCTTGTTCTCAATAATGAACCTCGCAAAGGTTGCCAAATAGGTATTGGGATTGGGCTGTTTGTACAAATTGTGTTTAATCACATCAGCTTCCAATTCGTACTCCTTGGCAAATTTGATTCCCAAATCCTGTGGCATTTTATGAAAGTAGTAATCCCGAAGTAATTTCCTTCCAAAAAAGTTCCCACTACCGTCATCCATAGGGATATAGCCCAAAGAGGTTACCTTCTGAAACAATTGGTGCCCATCGTAATAGCTGCAATTGGAACCCGTTCCTAAAATACATACGATACCTTGGGAACCTATTTTGGTCGTCGAATAAATTGCGGCATAGGTATCTTCCCTAACTTCAGCTTTTGCATTGGGAAAAAAATCACCGAAAATCCCTTTAAGGAATTTTTTCATTCTGTCCGTCCCACAGCCCGCCCCGTAGAAATAGAGTCGGCTAACGGCCTCTTTATTTTTCGAAAGTTCAAAATTGTTTGCCAAACGGTCTTCTATAACCTCCCGGGTCAGTACTTCCGGACTCAATCCCAAGGTTTGGGTAACGAACAGTTGTTCGCCATTTTCATCCAAGGCAATCCAATCCGATTTAGTGGCGCCACTATCAACTATTAAAATCATTCCTGTAGAAATAAATATTCCTGAAAATAAGGATTTTACCCCATATCTTCAGGAATACTGTTATGCCGGGTTAAAGTGTGGCCACGTGTTCGGCCAGATCAACCAATTTGTGGGAATACCCCGCTTCATTATCGTACCAGGAGATGACCTTAAAGAAATTGGAGTTCAATTCAATCCCGGCCCCGGCATCAAAAATGCTGGTCCGTGCGTCAGAAACAAAATCCTGGGAAACCACTGCTTCTTCCGTATATCCCAATATTCCTTTCAATTCCCCTTCCGAAGCTGCTTTAAAGACTTTTTTGATTTCGTCATAGGAGGTATCCTTCTCCAGTCTCACCGTAAGATCGACAACGGAAACATCCGCGGTAGGTACCCGAAAGGCCATACCTGTCAATTTTCCCTGTAATTCAGGGATTACTTTAGTTACTGCCTTGGCAGCACCCGTGGAAGCTGGAATAATATTCAACATGGCACTCCTACCTCCCCTATAATCCTTTTTTGAGGGACCATCAACGGTCAATTGTGTAGCTGTTGTGGCGTGGACCGTGGTCATCAAACCTTCGACAATTCCAAAGTTATCGTTCAAAACCTTGGCCAATGGTGCCAAACAATTGGTGGTGCAGGAAGCATTGGACACAATGGTGTCACTGGCTTTTACCGCTTGGTGGTTTACCCCCATTACAAACATTGGCGCATCTTTGGATGGTGCGGAAATAACCACTTTTTTGGCACCACCATCAATGTGGTATTGTGCTGTTTCCAAAGTGGTGAAAATACCTGTACATTCCGCAACAATGTCCGCTCCTACCTCATCCCACTTCAGGTTTTTGGGATCACGCTCCGCTGTGATACGAACGGTTTTACCATTTACTATCAAGTGTCCGTCCTTAACATCAACAGTGCCATCAAACCTTCCGTGTACCGAGTCATATTTCAGTAAATATGCCAGGTGTTCAACATCCAATAAATCGTTGATGGCCACAACTTCTACATTGTCCCGTTTCACCGATGCCCTTAAGACCAATCTACCGATTCTACCAAATCCGTTGATTCCAATTTTTACTTTTGCCATATGTTCTATTTTTAGTTGTTTATGTGGTCATAATATCCGAAACCCTAATGAGTTCCTCATCGACCGCTGTATGTGCTTTAATTGCCTCACTTATTGGGGTAAGGATCAGTTTATGGTCCCTTATCCCCACCATGTAATTTGTTTTGCCCTCAAGTAGCGCTTCCACTGCCCTTACCCCCATTCTACTCGCTAAGACACGGTCAAAACAGGTGGGATTTCCCCCGCGTTGCATATGGCCCAAAACCGATACCCGTACATCATAGATGGGCAAATGTTCTTCCACATACTCCTTGAGTTCAAAAACATTCTTTCCGGTCTTATCGCCTTCTGCAACGATAACTATACTTGATGATTTCCCTGATTTTTTACTTCGTTTTAAAGAGTCCAAAAGACGATCAAGGCCCAGGTTTTGTTCAGGGATCAAAATCTCCTCAGCTCCCGCGCCAACACCTGCATTCAACGCAATATGTCCCACGTCCCTTCCCATAACCTCTATAAAAAACAAGCGGTTGTGGGAACTTGCGGTATCCCTGATCTTGTCAATCACTTCCACTACGGTGTTAATGGCCGTGTCAAACCCTATGGTATAGGATGTCCCCAAAATATCATTGTCAATGGTTCCTGGAATCCCCATCACGGGAAAATTGAACTCTTCATTTAACTTTAAGGCCCCGGCGAAGCTACCATTGCCCCCGATCACTACCAAAGCATCCACATTATGCTTTTTTAATTGGTCATGCCCCTTCTTCCTACCTTCCGGTGTTCTAAACTCCATACATCGTGCAGACTTAAGGATGGTTCCGCCCTTGTTGATAATGTTATTCACACTACGGGCGTTCATTTCCTTAAAATCCCCATCGATCATTCCCTGATATCCGCGATAAATGGCGACACATTTAAGCTTCATGTATGCACAGGACCTTACCACGGAACGAATGGCTGCATTCATTCCGGGGGAATCGCCTCCTGAGGTCAGGACGGCTATTTTACTGATGCTATTGGCCATTTTTTTTATTAAACGTCAAAGCTAGCAAACTTCCCCCAATAAAAAAATGAGCTTTGTCCTACTTTATCTTCCAAGGGTTTTTTCAAACGTTTTCGTACAAAAACGTATTGAAAAATGATAAAATCCTATCTTTTTTGACGGGAAACCGAGTTTTTTGAGCGAAAATTAATAAGACTGTCCTTTCCCATCACGGAAGTGTCCAAAGTTTCTTTTTCCCTGGGCCTTTCCTTTTTTCTTGGCCTAAAAATCTGTGTCATTAAATCCTTGAAGTTATTGAAGTCTACCTGATAGGAAAGTCCCACGCCCTGGGTATATCCTTGACGTTCCGCCAGGAATTGTTCGATCACATTTTCCCGATTGAATATTTTGGCACTTAGTGTTCCTTCCTCATTCAAGAGTACCTGCACCTCCACATCGCCGGCAACTACGGTTTCGGAAACGCCCCCCACCGGCACCCCGACCCTTCCATTGACCAAAACGCGATCGGATATCTGGGTGGAAACGGTAACACCAATCCTGTCCTCTGTATCAATTCCTGCATCCTGAAAGCCTTGTTCATAGGAAACTCCAAAATTGAGCTTGTCATTATTGCCCCCCAATACCTGATTCAATAATCCCGAAGCCGTTTGAATCAGATTTCCGGTGACCGCTTGCTGATTGAGACCGGTCTGCTCGTTAACAAAAGTTCCCTGGGCCAAAAGGAAGAAGGCATTATTGTTTTCTATAGTGGGATCTTGTAGTCTGTATTCCAATTCCGATTTCACCACGGAACTGGTTCCTGGAAATTCAATATCAAAATCAATTGTGGGGTTTTCCAATTCGCCATCCAAGCGCACCACAACCTCCGTTGGTATTCTCCTTGTATTTCCAGGATTGTCCAACAGGGGTGCAGGATTGGCATTTAGGGAATACACCGCTTTTAACCCCAATTGGGCTTCCAGGGGATTGCCACTGTCCCAAAGAATGGTCCCCCCCGGTTCCACAACAAAGGTCTTGTCTATCAATCCGGCCCTTCTAAATCGATATTGCCCGGTCACCACAACAAATTCTCCGTACATATTGAATTTGCCATTGGTATTGATCTCCATCAATAACAGCCCTTCTCCCGTACCTTTCAGTGAACTCTTATTTTCCTTGTCCACAATAATTTCGACCTCGGCGTCCGGGGTAACGGCCAGGTCAAAAATCATTTCCAGACCTTCATATTCACTCAGTACCCGCTCTGAGGCAATTGTCCCCCCTTGATTTTTTTCAATAAAATTGATAAAGGAATAATCCCCTACACTGGTCACGTCACTCAATGGGATTTTTAAGGACGTCCCCCGAGCGGTGGCACCCTCAAATTCTATGTTCAATGCCGTTGTTGGCCCATAAATGGACCCTCTTCCGTTGGCAAAACCTGTGCCATAATACAGGGCCTCCTCCTCATAGTCCGTGTTTAAGATCAAAAATCGCTCTCCACCGGTATCTACATTTAGGCCCAATGTCCAATCGCCGAATTCCCTATGGGAAATGGTACCGTCCAGGTATGCCGTAGTTCCTTCGGAAGCATCTGTCAATGCCATGTTCTCAAAATAAAAACTTTGATCAAATAATCGTACCCTGGATAAAGGAGCAAAATTGTAGTCCACATTTAAGTAGGGGATTCCCAGACCGGCTTCGCTTAGGGTCAGGGTACCATTCATAGCAGGATTCCTGGCATTTCCGGTAATACGGGCATTACCATTTACAAAACCATGGATATTGGAAATAATGTCCTCTCCCAACGGCGCAAAGGGTTTCAAATCAAAATCATCGAATGCCGCCAACAAATCCAACGTAGTCTCGTTACGCCCGTTGTTGATATTGCCGTTTAAACTGAATTTTTCCACACCGTCCTTGCTCACCCAGGAGTTGACCCCAAATTGTGAAAGGTCATTGTTTCCAAAAATTACCACCTCCATGTCCCCCAAGATCATTTCATTGACCGCAAAGTCATTGATGAGCATACTTGATGAAGGCAAGTATTTGCCATCTTTCTGTAAGATGTTTAAAAATCCATTGACCTTTCCATCCAATTTTAAACTATCTATGGAAGGGGTTACCTTATTCAGGGAGACGATCCTGAATCCTAATTCCAAATCCTTATAGGTGGAATCGGCCAATTCGCCCCTTAATCTGATTTGCTCCTCGTTATTATTGTCCATGACAATCTCCTCGATTTGGATGCTATCCAAAGTCCGGTTTATGATAACCTTATTCTTTTTATCCCCGGATTTGTTCAATACCCATGTGTTGCCCTTGAAGTTGATGTCCGAAGTTTTTAGTCCAATTACGGATTTGTTCTCCTTATTAAAGGTGTGATAGAAATTCAGGTTATAGCTATCATTGAATTGACTGCCTCCCTTAAATTCAGTCCTAAAGAACAAGGTATCCTTTAAAGTGGTATTGATCAGGTTAAAATCATGGACATCGTAGTAAACGGTGGACATATCCTCCACAGTAAGAAAGGTGTTAAAAAGTGGGTTCTTATTGTCTATTTTCAGTTCAACCTCATTGAATTTATTTTTGAACGCCTCAATACTGGGTGATTTGAATGTGAGTTTAAAGTCTCCTTGGTCCGATTTGATATTCCCCCGGATAAAGGTATCCGGCCCCAGTTTCACCTCGGGAAAGAACACATCCACAATCTTGTTGTAAATGCGAAAATTGAAATCCAATTTCTGTCCTTCCGAAATCTCGTATGGCCTGTAATTGGTATAAATACTCCCTATGGAATTCTGTAGAAGCCTTCCCAGTTCCCTGACCTTAAAGTTCCCCTTCATATAACCGGTGATAATATCCGGGGAGATGATTTGAATATTTCTTAGACTATCCTTTTCAAATGTGGAGGAAACCGCAAAGTCGTCAAAACGATAGGTATCGTTTTTATTTTGAAATTGTGTTTCGGAGAATTTTAGATCGCCAACAATATTATCCAATGTATTGCCGGTAATGTCCATTCGTACATCTCCCTTAAAAATGGAAACCTCTTCCTTAATAAAATTCAGCTTGCTCAAATCCGCATAATCCACGGAGGCTATAAAATTGAAGTTGTTCTCCTCCTGACTAAAATCCGCAAGTCCCTTAAAGTTCAACTTTAGGTTTTCGTCATTACTGATCAAGGACCCATCAAAGAGTTCTTCCTTAATAATTCCTGAAACCTTAACATCCTTATACTGATACCCATTGAATTCCATGGTGTACACATCCCCAATCGCCTCGGTATTTAGATATTCTGCGATAAAACCCCGGCCTTCCACATTGACATCCAATGAGGTTTTACCAAACTTTGGGTCACTCAAAAAATTTCCCAAATCAAAATTTATCAAAGAAATAAATCCCCTGTAGGAGGCGTCATCAATGTTATTGATGTTGGTCATCTGAAGATCGGAATAACAACTTCCAATGGCCGTATTGAGATTTATTTTGGCATCAATGGAGTTCTCCGTGACCTCTGTATCCCCCCTTACGGTGAACTGTCCGAATTTTTGAAATGAGGTAGGCAAAATGTTCTTTCCCAAAATATTGGGCAACAGGGCCCGCAATTGATAATAACTGGAAGTGACATTTTTCATCTGGGCCTCCATTTTAAAAGGCTCCGAATCCTTGAACATGTTCTTGAAGTTAAAATCCCCCCGTATCCCGGTATTGTCCGAAAAGAGCAATAATTCCTCAAAGTTCAAATCGTTCAGAACACCATTTGCCGTGGTCGAAAAGGTGGCGATCCTGTCCTTACCAAATTCGTTGAAGTATTTGTTGATCTCATTAAAGGCCATGGTGGATTCATCAAACTGGGCCGATACTTGGACTTTGTCCAAAAAATCCCCAAAATCCTCCCGGTTATAGTCAAAGACCAACTGGCCCTTTATCTGGGATTCCGGCGTTTCTATGCGCAAAGAATCAAATCGCATTTGTTGTTTTGTGTACGAAAACCTGGTCTGCAGTCTTTTAAGGTCAACGCCCCTTCCACTTTTTAAACCCAATTCCAAAATTTGCAGGGAAACGTCAGGCCCTAAAATTTGGAAATCCTCCGAACTCAGTTCCAGGTTTTTGAAATCCAGTATTTTGGAATTCTCCAAATTCTCATCACTGAGCACATACCTACCGTTGCTCAAGTTAATTTCCGAAGCCGCCATAAAAAATGGTGGGGTACCGGGTGCCCTGGGTTTTCCATCATCCAACTTATCAATAAAAACATCCAAATTGGTATTGGTCTCCTCGGCATAGGTTTTCATATGCAACAACAACCCATCAACATCAATTTCCCCAAATTCCATATCCCCGTCGATCATTTTTCTCAGGTTCAAAATGGAAGTGGATAGTTTTTGGATGTATATCAAGGTATCCCCTCTGTAGTCCTCAACGTATATATTCTTTATGGTGGTACCCAAGGTAAACGGGGAAAACCTTACCCTTTCAATACCTATATTGGTGCCAAATTCCTGGTTAAGGCTATCCGTGGCATATTTCGCCAGCTTGGTCTGTACTATGGGGAGGGAGAAGACTATCGTTGCCAAAACACCCATCAAAATGAATATCAGCAGTAGCCTAACCCCTATTTTCCTTAATTTTTTGATAGCGCGTTACCTTTTATATTTGTAGGACAATTTTCGTTCCAAAGCCATTGAACACTTCAAAAAAATATATCCTGGCCATTGAGTCTTCTTGCGACGACACCGCTGCCGCTATTCTTTGTAACAGTACCGTGTTAAGTAATATTGTTGCCAATCAGGAAATTCACCAACAATACGGTGGGGTGGTTCCCGAGTTGGCATCGAGGGCACACCAACAAAACATTGTACCTGTCGTCCATCAAGCTTTGGCCAAGGCAAATATCGGCAAAAATGAACTCTCCGCCATAGCCTTCACAAGAGGTCCGGGACTTCTTGGATCCCTTTTGGTAGGCACTTCCTTTGCAAAATCCCTTGCCCTGGGATTGGGTATTCCCTTAATTGAAGTGAACCATATGCAGGCACATATTCTTGCCCATTTTATTAAGGAAGAAGATAAAACCGTTCCCAACTTTCCTTTTCTTGCCTTGACCATAAGTGGCGGACATACCCAAATCGTTCAGGTCAACGACCATTTTGATATGGAAATTTTGGGAGAGAGTTTGGATGATGCCGTAGGGGAAGCCTTTGACAAGAGTGCCAAATTATTGGGATTGCCCTATCCTGGAGGACCTTTAATTGACAAATACGCGCAAAAGGGAAATCCCAAGGCGTTTGAATTTCCAAAACCTAAGGTGGAACACCTTAACTTTAGTTTTAGCGGACTAAAAACCAGCATTTTATATTTCATTCAAAGGAAAACCAAAGAAAACCCCGATTTTGTCCAGGAGCACCTTAACGATATTTGTGCTTCCATTCAGGAGACCATCGTAACGATATTGATGGACAAGCTTAAAAAGGCCTCCAAAATAACAGGGATCAAAGAAATTGCCATTGGTGGTGGGGTATCCGCCAATTCGGAGATACGAAAAAGAATCAGGGATATGGAGCAAGCCTTGGGCTGGAAAACATACATCCCCAAGTTTGAATATTGTACGGACAATGCCGCAATGATAGGTATTGTAGGATATCTAAAGTACTTAAAAGGGGATTTTGCCCGTCAGGAGGTTTCTGCAAAAGCGCGATACATACTTTAAAATGGCCTATAATCTAGATTTGACCAAACGAATTGAAGCCACTCTTGGGCTATTTCCGGAGGAATTTGTCCAAAAGAAAATGTTCGGTGGAATTGCCTTCCTCTACAAAGGAAAAATGACCGTGGGCACCATAAACCAGGATGTAATGGTACGGGTAATCGGGACAAAAATGGAAACCGTGCTCCAAATGGCGCATGTTCGTCCCATGGATTTTACCGGAACACCCATGAAGGAATTTGTGTTTGTGTCGGAAGGAGGTTACCAAACCGAAGAACAACTGCACTATTGGGTGGAACTCGGTTTGGAACATGCAAAAAATAAATTAGGGGAATAATGCAGCTTTTTTATAATCCAACACTGGACAACAGTTTTAAACAGTTCTTCTTCCCACCGGAAGAGAGTAAACACATTGTAAAGGTCCTAAGGAAAAAAGAAGGTGATATGTTGAATATTACCAATGGAAGGGGCTATCACTTCCGGGCCAAAATTCTTGAAGCGGACCCCAAAAAATGTAAGGCGCAAATTGTTTCCGAAGAAAAGACGATTCCTAAATTGCACTCGCTCCACATTGCCATAGCCCCTACCAAAATGAATGATCGCTTCGAATGGTTTTTGGAAAAAGCCACGGAAATTGGTGTGGACGAAATAACCCCCATTCTTTGTGACCATTCCGAACGAAAGGTCATAAAAGCGGAACGTTTGGAAAAGGTACTACAGGCAGCAATGAAACAGTCCTTACAGACGTATTTGCCAAAACTAAACCCCCTTACCCCTTTTCAGGATTTTTTGGACTTGGTTGAGGGGGAATTGAAATTCATTGCCCATTGCCACGAAGATGAAAAGCTTGAGTTAAAACGAAAAGTACAGGCAGATAAGGATGTGGTCGTCCTTATTGGACCAGAGGGCGATTTTTCCAAAAGTGAAATACGTAGGGCCCTGGATCATGGATTCCATCCCGTTTCCTTGGGCAGGAATCGTTTACGTACCGAAACCGCTGGTATTGTTGCCTGTTCAACTGTGGCCTTGATCAACAGATAATCGTTGGACCGCCATTAAATTGCCGTTTTGGCCGCTCCTGTAATGTCAAGTGCCGAGTTTTCCACAAGCACTACCAGCCTCAATTTTTCACTGGTTTTCACCCAGGTCGGAATTTGAACGCTTCCCTGCCCTTCTTTGGATTTCAAGGGGATATAGTGTTCCTTAACCACAATATTTGAATTTTTTAGGGTCCTGTTCCTATTCTCTCCCCGCTTTACGACAGTGGTCCGTTCATCCAAAACCAATACGGCCCGCATAAGTTTCCCAGTTAAGTCCCCCTCAATGTGGTACTGAAAGTCAATTTCCCGATCTTGTCTGGTAGCTTCACCCAAAACCACTTTGTTTTCGGAATTGGCCTTTTGGTATTCCTTTATTTTGGAGCTTAACTTTCCTGCATTGGATCCCACAAAATGCTCCCTACCATTTACAACCATTTCCGGGGTATAATTACCGGAATATCGGAACTTGGTATTGTATTCCCGTTGCTTTCTGGAAAACTGTGGATTACTAAAAGGATCTTCCCAACCAATGTAATTCCAATAATCCACATGGTAGGACAATGCAAAGACATTATCCGGATACTGCTTTTTTGCCTTGTCCAGGAGGATATCCGCAGGGGGACAACTGGAACAGCCCTGGGACGTAAACAATTCCAATACCACTATGGGTTCATAGGTGCCCGAAATCCCCTTGGAACCTTCCACCTTTGTGGTCTCGTACATCGCCATGGAACTCAGGCCCACAGCTACAACAATCAGAATTAGAATTTTCTTAACCATGAATACCTTAACTTTGATTTGTATGTTTATTCGATATCGAACCAAAGGGCTTACGGTTATTACCGCTTTTTTAACTTTTTTTGTGATACAGGGGGTAAACTCACAGGAAATCGCAATATTAAAATACGGTGGTGGCGGGGATTGGTATTCCAATCCAACAGGCCTGCCCAATCTTATTGCTTTCTGCAATAGGAATATCAACACCCGAATTGAACCCAAACCAGAAACTGTGGAAGCAGGCAGTGAGGATATTTTTTCCTATCCCTACATTCATATGACAGGACATGGAAATGTTTTCTTTACCGATGCTGAGGCCGAAAATCTTAGAACCTATCTCATGGCCGGTGGGTTCCTGCATGTGGACGATAACTATGGTATGGAACCCTATTTGAGGAGGGAACTAAAAAAGGTATTCCCAGAAAAGGAATTGGAAGAATTGGGCCGGGACCATCCTATCTTTATCCAAAATTACCGGTTTGAGGACGGGCTTCCAAAAATTCACGAACATGACGGGAAACGACCACAGGCCTTTGGAATTTTCCACGAAGGCCGATTGCTCCTGTTATTTACCTATGAAAGTGATTTAGGGGATGGTTGGGAAGATCCCTCAGTACATAATGACCCTGACAAAGTGAGAAAGAAAGCACTACAAATGGGAGCAAATATCATTCAATACGCCTTTTCCTCATGAACCATAGCTCAAAAACCATAGCCAACGGTATTTTAAGGGCAGTTGCCATTATTGTTGGTATTGTCCTTTCCCTATACTTTTTGTATCAAATCAGGTCCGTAATTGCCTATTTGGCCATTGCGGCGGTCATTGCACTTTTGGGAAGGCCCATCACCCTATTCTTGCGAAGAAAACTTAAGTTCCCCAATACGTTGGCCGTAATTGTGACCATGGTGCTTTTTGTCACTATATTGATGGGTATTATTGCGCTTTTCGTGCCACTGATCAATGAACAGGGAAAAAGTTTGTCCTTACTGGATATAGAGGCCTTAAAAGCCGATGTGAATACGCTCTACCTGGAAATTCTGGAATACATGGGCGCTTCCACGGCGGACCTCAATGAATTAATCAAAAATTCAGATTTGGAAAGAAGCGTCCTGGAAGGCCTTAACTTAAATTTTATACCCAATATCCTGAACTCGTTTCTAAATGTACTGAGCAGTTTTAGTATTGGTCTTTTTTCCGTTCTCTTTATTTCCTTTTTCTTTTTGAAGGACAGCAAATTGTTGCAAAAAGGGCTCTTGACCTTTATTCCCCAAAAAAAGGAGGGAAATCTTATCGTGTCCATAGACAAGATAAACGGTCTATTGTCCAGGTACTTCATTGGCATATTGGTGCAACTGACCATCCTTTTTGTCATCTACATGATTACCCTATTGATAGTTGGTGTGGACAATGCCATCGTTATTGCCTTCCTATGCGCCCTATTCAATATTATTCCCTACATAGGTCCAATTATTGGTGCCGTAATCATGGTTACCTTAACGATGACAAGCCATTTGGGAATGGATTTTAGCACGGTGATCCTGCCCAAAGCGGGCTATGTTTTGATAGGGGTGCTCATTGGACAAATGGTGGATAATTTCTTTTCCCAACCCTTTATCTTTTCAACAAGTGTGCGTTCACATCCTTTGGAGATTTTTCTGGTCATCATCATTGCAGGTTTGCTTTTTGGTGTGGTCGGAATGGTTGTGGCCGTACCCGGATATACGGCCATAAAAGTTATCCTAAAGGAGTTTTTAAGGGAAAATACCTTTGTGAAAAAGTTTACCAAAAATGTGTAAGTTTTAGTTTGAATAAAAACATATTAAAAACTGGTCCTCAAGAATTTATAGAAAAAAATTGGAATACTGACAGCTTGTCAGTGCTGTTGCAGAAACCATTTTTTTCAGGGGTTTCACAAAAGGAGCTGGTCATGCAGCTCGAAGCCAAAAAAAAGTGCAGGACAAAACTCCCTACCTGGTTTAAAACCAATGCCATTTATTACCCGCCAAAACTACATATAGAACAATCCAGTTCCGAGCAAACGGCCGCTTACAAAGCCGAACTGGTCCATGGCAAAACACTATTGGATATGACTGGCGGTTTTGGGGTGGATAGTTTTTATTTTGCCAAAAAAGTTCCCAAGGTTTTCCATTGTGAACTCAATCCTGAACTATCAGCAATAGCCTGCCATAATTTTGAGGTTTTAGGGGCGGGAAATATAAGGTGCCATGTTGAGGACGGTATCACATTTTTACAAAACTCAAAGGAGGGGTTCGATTGGATTTATCTAGATCCCTCAAGAAGGGATACCACCCAAAGGGTCTTTTTACTTAAAGATTGTGAGCCCAATATCCTTTCCCATCTGAAAACAATTTTCTCCAAGGCGAATAGGATATTGATAAAAACCGCCCCACTTCTGGATATTAAACAAGGGCTTAGGGAATTGGGCTGTGTTAAAGAAGTACATATTGTTGCCGTTCAAAACGAGGTGAAAGAACTTCTTTGGGTTTTGGAAAACGGCCATACGGATGAAGCAGAATTGAAAACCATAAACCTCACAAAAAAAACGGACCAAAGGTTCAATTTTCACTTTTCCAAGGAAGAGGCCGCGATATCCAAAATTGTATTACCGCAAGACTACCTTTATGAACCCAATGCCGCCATTTTAAAATCCGGTGCTTTTAAACTCCTGGGCCGTAGGTTTGATCTTGGCAAACTCCATGAACATTCGCACTTATACACATCGCACGAGTTAATTGATTTTCCAGGCCGAAGATTTTCAATTGAAAATGTGGTGCCCTACAGCAAAACGGGGTTGCTACAGCTTGGACTGACCAAAGCAAATATCACTACCCGTAACTTTCCGCAGTCCGTTTCCTCACTCAGAAAAAGGACAAAACTAAAGGAGGGTGGGGATGACTATCTGTTTTTCACGACCAACTTAAACGAAGAGCGCATTGTCTTACACTGCAAAAGAAAGCCCTAACACTGCTGTTAGGGCTTTTATTTTATTATTGCCATCATATCCTTAAGCGCATGAACAACTCATGGGAACTGTTGTCAACGGCATTGATTGAGTTCTGTATCGCCGCTTCATAGGCATATCCTATATTGAACTTTGGGCCGATATCGAAGAGGAACAGTCCGCTAACAGCTGCATCCAAGCGGTAGGAAGCCCCCAAACGGAACCTCCGGCCAAAATCCAGAATGGCCGTAAGGTCCAACGCCAGGGGCGATGCCTCAACGTACCGCAGCATACTGCTGGCCTCCAAAGTTAAGTCCTTGCTAAGGAAAAAGTCATAGCCCCCTGCAAGGTAGACATGCCGCTTGTCAACGCTCATAAAAGCCTCTCCGTCACGTTCCTCCAAACGGTCCGGGGTGAGTAACTTTGGGGCCGACAGTGATAGAAAATGGTTCGAGTGCCTTAGGTAGACCCCAACGCCCACATTGGGGGTAAACCTACTGTTGAAATCCATTAGGGACCCGTCCGTACCTACCCCAAAGGTGGTTAGCCCATTGGTATTGGCACTGTAAGACTGCCCACTGGCTTTCAATCCGAAAAAGAGGTCGTAGCCATCGTTCAATTTCACTTTATAGGAAAAGTCAAGGGCCACCCAGGTCTGATTCTCTATAAAGGTCCGATCGTTTAAAATGGCCACTCCCAGGCCCACCTTGTTTCCCATGGGGGTCGAAAACAGTACGCTCTGGCTCTCAGGCGCTCCCTCAACCCCGGCCCATTGGCTACGGAGTCCCAAGGTCAGCTCACCACCCTCACCGGTACCGGCAAAGGCAGGGTTGAACAGGTTCATATTGAACCGATAAAAGGAATATTGCGGGTCCTGCTGACCAAAAACTCCAATAAACGAAAGGAGAAAGGCCCCAATGATAATGCTATGTCGATATTTCATGATATTGTGTCTTATAAATTGTTAATAGTTGATATAGATCCACCCTTGGATCGGTGCCGAACCATTGCCAAGGTCTATGATGTACATATATGATCCGGGGGGCAGCTTTTCATTGTTGTCCCTGTAGAACCCTTCCCAGTCATTGCGATAGCTTACCGTCTCAAAAACCGGGTTGCCCCATCTGTTGAAGACCCTTACGCTATTGTTCGGATAGTTCTCGATTCCAGGTACCATCCAGGCCTCGTTTATCCCATCCCCATTGGGTGTAAACGCTTCTGCTGCCACAATTGGAGGCTCGGAACTGAATGGGAAGGTATCCTCCCAATCGGCGATGCCGTCATTGTCATCATCATCGTCCATACTGTCGGGAATCCCATCCCCATCATTATCTGCCGGAAAGCTATTGGGATCCTTGGAATTTGTACCCAGTTCCACTTCCATGGCATCGGGATAACCATCATTGTCATCGTCTTCGTCCAGGTTGTCGCCCACGCCATCACCATCAGTATCCATATCTTCTGTTGGGTCTGTTGGAAAGGCATCTTCCGTATCCGGTACCCCATCGTTGTCATCATCGATATCTACCTCATCTCCCAGACCATCGCCATCGGAGTCAATATCCTCAATCCCATCATTATTGTCATCGGTGTCCGCATTGTCCCCTATACCGTCACCGTCCGCATCTGAACTTTCCAGGGGATCGTTCGGAAAGGCATCTTCCATATCCGGCACGCCGTCATTATCGGCGTCTTCATCGGCGTTGTCCCCTACCCCGTCACCATCGGTATCGGTATCCTCAGTGGCATCCTTGGGAAAGGCATCCTCCGTATCAGGGGTTCCATCGTTGTCATCGTCCGTATCCGCATTATCGCCCACTCCATCGCCATCGGTATCGGTATCCTCGTTGGCATCCAAGGGGAAGGCATCCTCCGCATCGGGTATCCCATCATTATCGGCGTCTTCATCGGCATTGTCCCCTACCCCATCACCATCCGTGTCAGTGTCCTCAGTGGCATCCTTGGGAAAGGCATCCTCAGAATCCGGGGTACCATCGTTGTCGTCGTCCGTATCGGCATTGTCGCCCGTTCCGTCGCCATCGGTATCGGTATCCTCATTGGCATCCAATGGGAAGTCATCCTCCGTATCCGGGGTACCATCGTTGTCGTCATCCGTATCCGCATTGTCGCCCGTTCCGTCACCATCGGTATCGGTATCCTCGTTGGCCTCCAATGGGAAATCATCGTCCGTATCCGGGGTACCGTCATTGTCATCATCCGTATCAGCATTGTCGCCAGTGCCATCACCATCGGTGTCGGTATCCTCATTGGCGTCCAGTGGAAAATCATCGTCCGTGTCCGGGGTACCATCGTTGTCATCATCCGTATCGGCATTATCGCCCGTTCCGTCGCCATCGGTATCGGTATCCTCGTTGGCATCCACTGGGAAATCATCATCCGTGTCCGGGGTCCCATCATTGTCATCATCCGTATCGGCATTATCGCCCGTTCCGTCACTATCGGTATCGGTATCCTCATTGGCATCCAATGGAAAATCATCGTCCGTATCCGGGGTACCATCGTTATCGTCGTCCGTATCGGCATTGTCGCCCGTTCCATCACCATCGGTATCGGTGTCCTCGGTCGGGTCGAGCGGGAAGTCGTCATCCGTGTCCGGGGTACCGTCATTATCATCGTCCGTATCCGCATTGTCGCCCGTTCCGTCACTATCGGTATCGGTGTCCTCGGTCGGGTCGAGCGGGAAATCATCATCCGTATCCGGGGTACCGTCATTGTCATCGTCCATATCCGCATTGTCGCCCGTTCCGTCACTATCGGTATCGGTGTCCTCGGTCGGGTCGAGCGGGAAATCATCATCCGTATCCGGGGTACCGTCATTGTCATCGTC
The DNA here is from genome assembly GCF_023016285.1 of Muricauda sp. SCSIO 64092. Classification (GTDB taxonomy): domain Bacteria; phylum Bacteroidota; class Bacteroidia; order Flavobacteriales; family Flavobacteriaceae; genus Croceivirga. Next base: position 4,640,708 of record NZ_CP095413.1, on the reverse strand, counting down.
CATATCCGCATTGTCGCCCGTTCCGTCACTATCGGTATCGGTGTCCTCGGTCGGGTCGAGCGGGAAATCGTCATCCGTATCCGGGGTACCATCGTTATCGTCGTCCGTATCGGCATTGTCGCCCGTTCCATCACTATCGGTATCGGTGTCCTCTGTTGGGTCGAGCGGGAAATCGTCATCCATATCCGGGGTACCATCGTTGTCATCGTCCGTATCGGCATTGTCGCCCGTTCCGTCACCGTCGGTATCGGTGTCCTCGGTCGGGTCGAGCGGGAAATCGTCATCCGTGTCCGGGGTACCGTCGTTGTCATCGTCGTTATCCGTGGTATTGGGATCTCCATCACCATCGGTATCCTCCAAAGCGGTTATGGTATTGGTATAGGTATTGGTACTTAACGCATTTTCACTATCCTTTACTTTGAACCCAAATGTGGCGTAGTCCGAACCGAATTCCCCTGTTCCTGTAGTATACACCAAGTTTGTCACATCATCAATGAGATCATTGCCCGATACTGGATTTCCATTGTAGGTAAGGGTTCCACTTAAGGGCAGACTTATCACCTGAATGCCATTAAAGCTGTCGCCTGTGTCAACATCGGTAAACGTAAAATCCGCATTTGAAAAGCTGTAGGGAACATCCTCAACCACATCCAGTGCGATATCGCCACCTTCGGGCAAATCGTTTATTGGATTTATGGTCAGGGTAACGGTAACGGTTTCAGAAAAAGCATTCGCGTCCTCAAAATTGTACGTAAAGGTATCCTGGATATCCTCACCCCCATCGTGCTCATAGGTAAAGGAACCGTCATTATTCAGGGTAAAGCTCGTGGCATGGGAAGGTCCGCTGATTTCATGATACACGCGCTCATCACCATCCGGTTCAACATCATTGGTAGCCACGTTTTCATTTAATGTGGCATTTTCGTCCACGTTAAAGGCATCCGCAACAGCCACCGGGGGATCGTCCACTTCCCTTATGGAAATGGTCACCTGGGCAGTTGATATGGTATTGGTATCCTGTAATTGATAGGTTACGGTATCCGCCCCATTTTCGTTTTCATTGGGCGTATACACCATTTGGTTACTTCCATCTATGATTGCCGTTCCCTTGGTTCCTTGAGCGGTAATTGTGATCAAGGGAAAATCATTGGTGTCAAATTTATCATTGAACAGAATTTCAATGGGGTCCGTTGCCGTATCCTCATCGGTCAGTGCCAAGTCATCCACGGCACTTAAAACAAGGGTCACATCAAAGGGTCCAAAAGATTGGGTTGCTATATTACCGGCATTGTCCCTGGCCTGGGCATGGATATACCAACCCGTTCCACCTTCCGTAAAAGAAACGTCCTTGGATTGACTGTTGCTCAAGGAAGTCCAATCGGACGCGTCATCGGCAGGAGGCGTATCACTTTGAAGAAAGGCATAGCGTTGCACGTCGAATCCACTTCCTCCACTTTCATCGGAAAATGTGAGCTGTATGGTGGTGTCCGTATCTATGGTCCCATTAGCGGGATCTGCAGTTATCGTTGGATTGGTATCATCGTCGATAATGGTCAATGACCTAAAAAAGGGTAAGGACCATACGCCCGTATCGGTCTGCGTGCGGAGACTTATGATGTATTCAGCACTTAGGTTGTTGTATGCCGAAAAGTCCGTTAAGGGTATATTGGCATTATAGATTTCGGTATCCGTGGGGTCTCCATTTATATCGAACACCCGTTGTGTTACGATCCATTCCTGGACAGTAAGATTCCTCCCAAAGGGATCCACCGAGTTGTCCTCAATGGTTACGGTCATGTTACCGGAAAAGGTATTCAAAACGTCCGGAAGTAAGTTAAATTGGGCAATGGGCAAGTCATCATTACCTCCAGATGCACTTGTTTTTTCCACATAAATACTTGTTGGATTACTCCAGGTGTTTTGGAAATCCTGTACCCGTAACATGATAAGATACTGTCCATCGGGGACGGCATTTCTATCAAATTGTCCAATGGTCCAATCGTTTGTAGTATTGGCATCGACCGATTTCCACCTCCATTCGGATTGGGCAATACCGTTATTGGCGCCCCCATCCAAATCATAAGAGGTGTTATTGATCAGGCCGGTGCCTGCACTATAGGTAAAGCTGGCAACAGGCCTTCTATGAAAGAAAAGTACGGTAGGTGCAGTTGGTAAATCCTCGAAGGTAAACGTATATCTACCGACTTTGTCATACACCTCCGGTATGTCCTCCAGATATAGGCCGCTCCATGAAGCCCGACCTTGGTTGTTGTCAAAATACGTTTCATCATGGGTAATCCGCCAACGTCCGTTAGAATAACTGGAATTGGCAGTATTGGTCTTTAACTGTTCAGGGGTTACCGCAATTTCAACAGATCGGTCCGTAAAGAATATTTCACCCTGTGTAATTGTCCCAAGATTGTATTGATCATAAATGTATTGGGCCATATCATCTATCCAACTGCTGTAGGTCCCCATATCCCGATTGATAAAGGTTCCTTTATTATTGTTTTGGGTAACGAAGCGTTCAAACTGCGCCTGATTGATATTGTTACCCCAACCGATGTAGTGCACATCCTCGTTTATGGTGCGCATCAATATTTCTGACAAGTCCTCATCATTGTCAAAATCCTCAACTTCCTGATCATCAAGATTGACATTAAAGCGCATGGCACTATTTCGCCATTGTGGCTCCCTTAAAACATCCTTGAACTTTTTTAAACTGAGACTGGTAACCTCAATATTTCTAAATGTGGCGTTGGGTTGGCTATTTGAAAAGAATCCATAACTCCCCCCAATATCCTGTGGTGCGGTATAATCTATCAGTAGTACATCATCCACCCAGATTTTGGCATTTCTGCCTTTTACCTCCAGTTTTATGGCATACCACGTCGTGTTATTACTCGCATTGTTAAAAACCGTGGATGCAGCTCCCTGGATGCCTTGAATGTAATGTTGTGGATTTGCGTTGCCATCATCCCGGGTTATTTGGTAAAGACCACTTGCAAATCCATCGCCTGGTATGTATTCATTGGTCGTAAAAGTTCTAACACGTCCCGACAGATTAAAAAGATAGGATCCCACAGCTCCATTTCCCATTCCAAAAGTAATCCCCATATCATCATCGTCGCCACCATTTGTGGTCATCTCTACTTCCAAGGTATAATTGGAGGAATCGAAGTTGGGGTCATAAAAACCTGCCATTCTATCATTATTGATCCTCCGGATGATCCGCTCGGCATCAACAAACTCCCATGTCTGGGGATTGAACCCCCAACGTGTCCAATTATTGAAGATGGCCGCTGCGTCTGCAGCGTTTGAAGAAATTGTGGTTCGTTCAAAACCCTGGACAGATAGTTTTCCTGCCGGGATGCCCTTACTTCTAAGTGCATTGTCCAAATCGGTCTCGAAGGTTTCGATATCCTGATCGGTAATCCCTACGGTAAGTACAACATCTATATTGGGGCCTTGCCGGACCTCCATATCTACGGTCTGCGCGGTAGCAAGGCAGGTGGATATAAGGCACAATAGTACCGTAATCGGTTTTAAAGCTATTTTCATGGTAAAATTTTAGGTTGGTTTAGTGAAAAAGGGCAGGCATGGGAACCACTTTGTTTGCTGTGCTATAATCAAAAACGAAACCCTCATCCCGTATGGAATCACAATTTGTAGCACTCAACACATTGAACTTCGTCTTGTTTGCCAATCTGCTCAAAAAAGAAAGACCATTTGCATTGTCCGAGAGCGAGCAACTATAGACAAAAAGGTTCAAATCATCCCCATCCTGATGCGCCGAAATATCGTCCAGAACGTCCGTGTAAGTCTCAAGGGTATCCCCATTTAAAATATCATTGCCCAGTTCAATTGCACTTTCATTGGTTTTCGAAAACAAATGAATATTGGTAATGTTGGGGTTGTCCCGTAGTGCATTATTCAATTGGATCAGTAACTCATCGGAATAAGAGACTTCAAGTAGCATTACCTCAACGGGCAATGAAGCTTTTAGTGAAATCTTATTGTCAAAAGAATGTCCAATGATGACCAATTCCTCAGGTGGTGCATCGGTGTTTACCAACTGTACCTTTTGCCTAATATCTTGATTGACAAAGATTAGGTCTTTGGATTGGCCCGTAAAAAGAAATGTTAGGAATACGATAACCACCATAGTTATCCCATTCTTATTGAAGCTGTTAGGGTTTAAGGATTTTTTCATGTTAAGGTTTGATAATTAATTTTGGTTAAAATTGATTTTGGGTTTTTATGGAAATTCCAACTGGATTGCTCGGGCGAAAATCCCTATCCATTGGCCTTCCCAGGAATTCGCCAAACTTTAATGGGGCAGGGCACTATTTGAGAGGCTACCTCCCGTGGATTGGAGAAGTGCATTGGCAATAGGCTTGTGAAAGTAGATTTGAATCATTTGTTATCAATTTATGTTTGTAATACTTTTCTTGCTTTTTGTGTGCGAAATTGATAACGGCAATATTTTTGTTTGGTTCAAATTATTTTGAACTTGCTTGATAAATGTCAATTAATTCCTTGGCAAATTGGTTTTCGTCAATCGCGAAAGCTTAAAAATGACGCTTCACTACATGCCAATAAAGTGGATGGCATTCGTGATATTTACCTATACATAAATTGATTTTTGAATTCCTGCACAACAGGAATACCATCGAAATTGGCTTTATGGAAAAGCTGAACGCATACCTATGATATGGGCCTTTTGTATGGTTATGTCCAAATGTTGGCCAAAATACCCTTTGGTTTATTCCGTTCTTTTTTTCGTCATGAATTCGGCGTGTTCCTTGATAATTCGGGAGAGGGTCTCAGGCCGCATCGCCAGTAACGAGGAGAGGTATTTATTTGGTATTCTGTCAATTAGTTCGAGCTTGTTGGTTTCCGTAAAATAGTTCCATCGTTTCCGGGCGCTGGGAATCCTAGCCATAAAAGCCCTATTTTCCGCATGGATATAATAATCAATCAACAATTTGCGGTACAACTCCCCAAACTCCGAGAACGTACGCATACCATATTCCAAATCCCCGTACTCCAAATACAGGCAATCGGTATCTTCCAAACACTGGATGTTTTCCTTTACCGGTTGGGTGGTAAAAAACCCTGTAATGGATGTAAAAATCTCATTATCAGTACTTATCCATGTTGTGACGTCCTTCCCCCCGTTCAAAAAATACCCTCGTACAAGCCCCTTCTTGATCAAATACAATTTGGTACAGATATCCCCCTCTTTATAGACAACATCTCCTTTGGAAAATTGGATACTTCTAACATGTTCCGCCAAAAAGCCCTTGACTTCGGTACTTAAGGGAACGATGGAATTAAGATATATTAATGCAAAAAAGTTTCTGTGGATCTTTTTGGTCGGTCTCATTTAGGAATTAAGGATAATTGCAAGGCCAATTTTCAGTGCTAAATTTACATACTCGTTTGGTTAATAGGTAGATGGATCCAATGAGCTTATTAGTGCTCTTTATCCTGCTTAGCATGAAACTAATTTAGTGAATGCCGATATAAAAAAACGGCGGAAAACCATACCAACGATAAAAATTTCCCTTAGTCACAGGGCCATTTAAAATTGGCTATTTTATCCTGGGAGGCCGACGAAAGATTGTAATGCCACCATTCGGTGCGTATGGACCAAAATCCATGTTTCTCCATGGTTTCCTTGAGCAGTTTTCGATTCTTTAGAATATGTTGTGGAAGGTCCGTATTATCATGATAGGCCCTTTTTCCAAAAAAGTCAAAATCCGTCCCCATATCCAATTCATTGCCCTCCAAATCCACCAGGGTAATGTCCACCGCACCCCCTTTGTTGTGTATGGAACCTTTAACGGGGTTGGCTACATATTGGGGATTGGGTACCAACTTCCACATTTTAAATTGCACCCAATTGGGGCGATAACAATCGAAGAATTTTATTCGGTAGCCCTTTCCCATAAATTCGTCATTGGCCTTGATCAAGGCCCTTGCCGTTTTCACGCGGGTATAGCACTCGGCGCAGTCATACACCTTGGATTTTAGGAAATTATTGGTGGTGGCGTAGCGCAAATCATAGACAAAGTCATGGCTAAAATCGGCCAATCGTACAAAAGTGGTATCGGCAAAACCGTCAAAAGAATCGTACAGCACTTTTCTTTTGGAAACTTGAACTGGCAAAGTATCCTTGGTAATTGTGGTATCGATCGCTTGCTTTTCCTGAAGGGCGTCTCTGTTTGTGGATATCCCAGCCCCATTCTTCTCGGAATGTTTACAAGCACCCATAAAGACAATGAGTATGATCAATACCCTGTACATCATTCCTTCTTTTGATTTGCCATCCATTGGTACAATTCTTCGGTAGTATACGCTTTTTCCCATGAATTATGGCCTATATTTTCGTAACGGCTGTATTTTACATCATACCCCATTTCCACTAACTTCCGGACCATAGTATCCGATTCTGTAACTGGGATTACTTGGTCCTCCACCCCATGAAACACCCAAATGGGCATTTCCTTTTCCAACCAATGGGCATAAGGCGTGGGTGCCATTCCACAAACAACGGCCAGTGCAGCAAACTTATCAGGATATTGTACGGCCATTTCCCAAGCTGCACTTCCTCCCCTACTTAGCCCTGTTAAATACATTCTATTTTTATCCACCCTATTGTTCGCCACTATGGAATCCAACAATTGATTTACTGCTTTAATGTCCCACCACTTTTTTTGATGGGGGTTCTGTGGGGCCAAAACCAAAAAGGGAAAAGGATAACCCTCTGCCATCATTTTTGGAGGACCGTTCTTTTGTAGGTCATCCAAGTCGCCACCAGCTTCTCCGCCACCGTGGAGAAAGAGTAGTATTCCGTAGCTGGTATCTTCCCCTTCAAAATAACCAGATGGATAAGAGAGGTAGTATTGTAAGGTTTCCTCTACTCGTATACGCTGTTCCCCTTCAATAAGATCAGCTTGTGCAGAACAGGCTTGTAGCACAAAGGTGGCAACCACGATTGGAATAAAAAACCGCATATCATAAAAGTAATAAAGCTATTTCTTTCCATGTAGATACGCGTTCAAAATCTTTGGTATTGGTATTATGGGGTGACGTAAACAATAGACGTCTCCCCTCAAATCTATCCAGATTATAGCTTCTATCGTCAATGAGAATATCCCCTTTTAGGATATGCTTGTGACCACATAATATCCGGTGCTGCCAGGGGATGAACGGGAAAAACTTATCGAGCCAATCCGATTTTTCCTTTAAGGAATAGGGAAACTGCATGGCCGCGCTGGCTATATACACCTGATATTTTTTGAACAATTCCCTTACAACTTCCTGACTATCCGGAATTACCGCTAAATCCCTGAAAAAACCGATCCTGTTTGCATGGTCTTTAACACTGGCTTGATGTGCCTCCGGAACCATACGCCAAAATTCCTTTCCTGAACACTGCGCTTTGGTAAAAGAGGTTCCATACTCATTGTAATAGATATCAATGTGGGCTTGATAGGCATCGGCAATTACCTCGTCCATATCTATAAAAAGGGTCATAATCCAAATTTTTTTGCGAAATACGTCAAAAACAGGTCAAAACTAAAATGGTACCGAAAATCTTAATGGAGAAATAATGCAAAAAACCACTTACTTTCAAAACAAAGGATTGATAAAGGTCTTGTTCCCTAACATATTTACAGGAATGATTACTAATTTCAGGTCCAAATTAACCCTCAAAATGATAAAATTACAATTCTCCATTTTTAGTATTCTTATTCTAATGGGCGCCAATCATGTGCAGTCCCAAAGTGCCGAATACCTAAAACAAAAAGCGGAAAAAATTGAAAAGGGGTCGGTTTTTACAAAAATCATCAATCGTGAAGCTCCTGCGGACATCGTTTACGAAGATGAGGAAATCATAGCCTTTGTTCCGTTAAGGCCCCAGGCTCCCGTACATTTTTTGATTGTGCCAAAAAAGGAAATCCATACAATCAACGATATGGAAGAGGAAGATGCCCTTGTTCTTGGCAAGCTATTTCTTGTGGCAAAAAAACTGGCTAGGGAACATGGAATTTCCGAGTCGGGATATCGACTTTCCATAAATAACAATGAGGACTCGGGTCAATCCGTCTTTCATCTACACATGCATATCATGGGAGGAAAAAAATTAGGCCCCATGGTAGATCAGGATTACAGGAACAAGAACCAGCACTGACGCATTACAAAAGGAAATCAGCTCACTACGTTAGCATGCATTTTCATATGCCATTGAAATTGTAAGGCTCATTCCGGTTTAACGTAGTAAACCGCCGTATCGGGTTTGACATAAAAGGATGTTGGCGCGGGAACATTGGAAATGGAAATGTTTTCAAAAGTTACCGTATTTCGCTTGTCCTTAATGCGTTTTCCCTCATAGTTGTACCAGGATATGGAATTTGGAAGTAGCAATCCATTCACTGTCTTCCAATCATCATAGCGGATCCATTTTACATTATCCGATGGTTCTCCGGTTCGGTAGGTCACCGTATAGCCCAGCCATTCCATAATATGGGTATCGGGATTATAATGGAGATAATACTCATCCTTTGGTGAGGTACCCACTCCAGAATTGTAGCCAATTTTGATTCCCGGATAGCTTTTTCCCTCAAATTCCAGATTATCGGTACCTCTGTAAATGATTCCATCATCGGCCAAAATAAAGGGCATGGCATAGAAATAAAACATAAGATTGTGGTAGAATTCCGCATTTCCCTTATACTCTCCTTCAACCCAAGGTTGCTTGCCATCGAAACCCAGTGTGTACGACGGGCTAACAATTTTATCCGTTCGTGACCAAAGATCCGTAGTATGGGTTTCCGGATTTTCCGGTTTGGGGATTTCAAAAGTTAAGGTCCGTTGCTGTTTCCAAAGGTCAAGTCCTCCATGTGCCGCAAAAACCTTGTCCAATCCTTCCGGGTATTCCTTTTTCTTTGTGACGGCCACCGTTGCCTCCCCTGATTTGTCCAAAGTGGTTTCTTTGGTACCTGGTTTACACGAGCATACGAATAAAGTGATGGACAATACTAGAAGTTGAAGTTTCATGGTTTTTCTTTTATGGTCGCAAAATTGACAATTTAATTACGATTGGAATACATTTGAACCCATTTAAAATTTGATTCCTTGTGGGTAACTGCAGCGACAACGATACCATGCTACATCCAAAAAGCGACTGGTATCAGCGTAGTTTCTCCTATCAAATGCCAAAAGAACAAAGGAAATTAATCCAATCCGTAATGGAATTATGGGATTTTAAACTTTAATTTGAACTCATTTAAAACCAATAGCCCAAAACACCCTTGCAAGATTCCAAACACATCATGAGCCTTAAAAATCCTTTGGTCAAAAAGGTCATGGGTCTAAAGGCAAAATCCAGGGAACGAAAGAAATCAGGTCTCTTTGTTATTGAAGGGCAACGGGAGTTGGAATTGGCCATTAAAGCAGGATATGAAATTGAGCAATTATTGGTTTGTCCCGATATTTCCAATAGTGTCCCTTCCCAGGGATCCAAGCGTTCCATTCCAATAGTTCAGCTGTCCAGGGAGGTTTATGAAAAGATGGCCCATAGGGGTTCCACAGAAGGTGTAATGGCCATCGCCAGATTAAAAAACCATGATCTGGGTGCCATTATCTTGCACGAAAACCCCTTGGTCTTGGTAGCCGAAGCCCCGGAAAAACCAGGAAACATTGGCGCTTTGTTACGAACGGCGGATGCCGCAAACCTGGATGCCGTATTGATTGCGAATCCAAAATCCGATTTGTACAATCCAAATGTCATCCGTTCCAGTGTTGGCTGTGTTTTTACCACACAAATAGGAATGGGCGGTACCGAAGAAACCATCCGCTTTTTAAAAAGTAAAAACATCCGCATTTTTTGTGCGGCCCTTACGGCCAGCCAAAAGTATACCCATTCCAATTTCACCGGTCCTTCGGCAATTGTCGTTGGAACCGAAGCAACGGGTCTGAGTTCGGAATGGTTGGACAATTCCGATCAAAATATAATTATCCCCATGCTAGGGGAGATAGATTCCATGAATGTATCCGTATCCGCTGCAATACTTATCTTTGAGGCCAAACGTCAACGGGGATTTTAGCATTTATGGATAGTGACTTTCTGTTTTACACCATTATTGGGATATTGGTCATACAGTACCTAATGGATACCATTCTGGACTATCTGAACACCAAACACTTTCTCAAGGAAATTCCCGAGGAACTCCAGGACATTTTTGATGCCGCGGATTACCAAAAGGCCCAGGAATACCATCGGGAAAATTATAGGTTGGGACTATTAAAAGATGGCATTTCATTAGCGGTCATACTCCTTTTTTTGGTTTTCGGGGGTTTTGGCTTCGTGGATAACTTTGTCCGGGAATATACCGATAATGGTATTCTTCAGGCATTGGGTTTCTTTGGGATTTTGGCCTTGGGGAGCAGTATTGTTTCCCTCCCTTTGTCCTATTACCAAACCTTTTTCATTGAAGAAAAATACGGTTTCAACAAAACCACCAAAGCCACTTTTTGGTTGGATATTTTAAAAAGCGGTTTGTTGTCCATGCTTTTGGGCGGTGGACTATTGGCACTTGTTATTTGGTTTCTGGAATGGGCAGGAGTCAATTTTTGGCTTTACATCTGGCTCATAGCCATGGTATTCATGGTTTCCCTAAACCTATTTTATAGCAAGTTATTGGTTCCCTTGTTCAACAAACAAACACCTTTGGAAGCCGGCGATTTAAAAATGGCCATTGAAAACTACGCTAAAAAAGTAGGATTTGATTTAAAAAATATCTTTGTAATCGATGGTTCCAAACGGTCCACCAAGGCGAATGCCTATTTTTCAGGCTTTGGAAAACAAAAAAGGGTCACCCTGTACGATACCCTGATCAAGGATCTGAACGAAGAGGAAATAGTAGCGGTACTTGCCCATGAAGTAGGACATTACAAACGCAAACACATTGTTTTTAATATGTTCGCTTCCATAGCATTGACCGGTATAATGCTCTATATCCTTTCCGTTTTTATCAATTATCCCCAATTATCCTTGTCCATAGGGGTCCAAGAGGAAAGTTATCATGCCGGACTTCTGGCATTCTTTCTATTGTATAGCCCTATTTCCATAGTTACCGGCTTACTTATGAACCATCTTTCCAGAAAATTTGAATTCCAGGCGGATGATTATGCAAAGAACACTTTTGCCTCCAACCCATTGATAAGCTCTTTAAAGAAACTGTCCAAAAACAACCTGAGCAACCTTACCCCCCACCCCGCCTATGTCTTTGTCCACTACTCCCATCCACCCCTGATTGAGCGTATCAAAAACCTTAAGGCATAATTTTTGTTGTTTCCAAATAAGGAATATGGTAACTTTAATTTACTATGACGGAGGCGGCCATCGAAAAAGAAAACAAGGAAATTGCGAAGGAATACAAAAAATTACTTCGCATAAGCTATCAAACCCTTACCCCAAAGGATAAGAAACTGATACGTTCTGCCTTTGATGTTGCTGTGGACGCCCATAAAGATCAGCGCAGAAAATCCGGGGAAGCTTATATTTTTCATCCCATAGCCGTTGCCAAAATTGTTGCTTCGGAAATTGGTCTTGACGCCATTTCCATAGCTTCTGCCCTGCTTCATGATGTGGTTGAGGACACCCCTTACACTTTGAACGATATTGAACGGATGTTCGGGGAGACCGTAGCCCGAATTGTTGATGGTCTTACTAAAATCTCACACCTAAAAAAAGATAAGAACATAAGTCAACAAGCAGAGAACTTCAGAAAAATGCTGTTGACACTGCATGACGATGTCCGTGTTATTATCATCAAAATTGCGGATAGGTACCATAATATGCTCACCATGGACGCCATGCCAGAGCACAAACAGGTCAAAATTGCCTCGGAAACCCTTTACATTTATGCTCCTTTGGCCCACAGAATAGGTTTGTACAACATCAAGACCGAGCTGGAGGACCTTAGCTTAAAATATACCGAACCAGAGGTTTATTATGATATCCAGGGGAAAATCCAGGATACGGAAGAAGAGAAACAGGCATACATCAATTCTTTTACCAAGGTCATAGAAAACTCTTTGGACGAGGAGGGGTTGAACTACTACATCAAGGGGCGGATGAAATCCATTTTTTCCATAAGGCGAAAAATGGTAAAAAAGAACATTGCCTTTGACGAGGTCTATGACAAGTTCGCCATCCGGATTATTTACAAATCCGATAGGAAGAACGAAAAGTTTATCGCCTGGAAGATCTATTCCATAGTTACGGACCATTTTACTCCAAATCCAGTTCGGTTACGGGATTGGATTACCTCTCCAAAATCAACGGGTTATGAAGCCCTTCATATCACGGTTATGGGTCCCGAGGGCAAGTGGGTGGAGGTACAGATACGTAGCGAACGAATGCATGAAATTGCCGAAAAGGGATACGCGGCCCACTTTAAGTACAAACATGGCGAACAAAACGAACAGGGTATAGAACAGTGGTTAAACCGCTTGCAGGAGGCCTTGGAGAATTCCAATGGCAATGCCGTGGATTTTGTAGAGGAGTTTAAATTAAACCTTTACTCCAAGGAGATCTTCGTATTCACTCCCCAGGGCGAACTAAAATCCTTACCCAAAGGGGCAACGCCTTTGGATTTTGCCTTTCATATCCATACGGAAGTAGGCATGAGAACCCGTGGTGCCAAAGTAAATGGAAAGCTCGTTCCCTTAAACTCCAGACTACAAAGTGGGGACCAGGTAGAAATAATGACCTCGGACTCCGCCAAACCCAACCAAAACTGGTTGGATTATGCCAATACGGCGCGGGCACGGGCAAAAATAAAGTCTTCGTTAAGGGAAGAGAAAAAGGAGATTGCCGAAGAAGGAAAGGAAATGCTCCGTAGAAAACTGAAATCCCAAAAAATCAACCTCAACGAAGATGTGGTCAATAAAATGGTCAATTACTTCAAGCTAAAGACCAGTTTGGACCTGTTCTTTAGAGTGGGCAATGGGGCTATTGACAATCAGAAAATCAAGGATTTTGCTTCTTCCTACAACAATGCCTTCCTTAACTTCTTTAAAAGTAAGATCAGACGGAAAAATGTTCCCGATGATATTGACAGGGAAGAAATCACCCATAACTATGATATGTTGGTGTTTGGGCAGGAAGAGGACAAACTCAGTTATAAACTGGCCAAATGTTGCAATCCCATTCCCGGAGACAATGTATTTGGGTTTTTAAGTGTAAGTGATGGCATCAAAGTGCATAAAAAAGACTGTCCCAATGCCATTCAATTGCAATCCAACTATGCGTACCGAATAATGTCCGCCAAATGGATTGATTCCACACAGGAAGAATTTACCGTTGATATAAGGATTACCGGTATTGACAATCTAGGACTTGTCAATGAAATTACCAATATCATATCGGACAATATGCACGTGAACATGCGCAACCTTAATTTTAGTGCGGAAGGGGGTACATTTACAGGTAAGATCACCCTTGTGGTCAAGAATAATAATATCCTCAAGAAGTTGATCAATAACCTAAAGCAGATTGGTGGTATCGATAAGGTAATCAGAGTTTAATTAATTCGATGTAAATTTGCTTTTTACGACGGAGATATAGGCTATGGACAACGACAAAAACCAAGAAATAGTTAAAAACGTATTCACCACTTTTTTGGAGGAAAATGGGCATAGAAAAACACCTGAACGTTACGCCATACTCCAGGAAATCTATGACAGCGACGATCATTTTGATGTGGAATCCCTTTACATTAAAATGAAAACCAAGAATTACAGGGTGAGTAGGGCAACATTGTACAACACCATTGAACTTTTGCTCGATTGCAAATTGGTTCGAAAACATCAGTTTGGATCGGCACAGGCGCAGTATGAAAAATCCTATTTTGACCGTCAACACGATCATGTTATTCTTACTGATACGGGAGAGGTTGTGGAATTTTGTGACCCACGCATACAATCCATCAAAAAGACCATTGAGGAAGTATTTGATATTAAGATCAATACCCATTCCTTATACTTCTATGGTACCCGTAACAAAGAAGAAAAAGTAACCGACTAACCAAAAAACTTCATGGTAGATTTATTGCTTGGACTCCAATGGGGAGACGAGGGAAAGGGAAAAATTGTTGATGTTCTAACCAAAGATTACGATATCATAGCCCGCTTTCAAGGCGGCCCAAATGCTGGACATACCCTTGAATTCAATGGTATAAAACACGTATTGCACACCATTCCCTCAGGAATTTTCCACAAGAATGCCATAAATATTGTGGGCAATGGGGTGGTAATTGACCCCGTCATCTTTAAAAAGGAACTGGACAACTTGGAGAAATTCAATTTGGACATTGCCACAAAATTGTTCATTTCCAGAAAAGCGCACCTGATCCTACCTACCCATAGACTGCTCGATGCCGCATCGGAAACAGCCAAGGGAAAAGCCAAAATAGGTTCTACCCTAAAAGGTATTGGTCCAACATACATGGACAAAACGGGACGAAATGGCATGCGTGTGGGCGATTTGGAATTTGACAATTGGAAAGACAAATACCGTTCCCTGGCCAATAAGCACGAAGGAATGATCGCTTATTACAATGTGGATATCCAATATGACCTAAAAGAGTTGGAAGATGAGTTCTGTGAAGGTATTGAAGCACTCAAAAAGCTAAAATTCATTGATAGTGAGCAATATATCTTTGATGCTATGGCCAATGGCAAAAAGATTTTGGCCGAAGGTGCCCAAGGTTCCCTATTGGACATCGATTTTGGGACCTACCCTTTTGTCACCTCTTCCAATACCACAGCTGCGGGCGCTTGTACCGGTCTTGGTGTGGCCCCTGGGAAAATAGGAAGGGTTTTGGGAATCTTCAAGGCCTATACCACACGTGTGGGCAGTGGCCCTTTTCCAACGGAACTATTTGACAACGATGGGCAGACCATGGGACGGGTGGGCAACGAATTTGGTGCAACCACCGGTAGACCCAGACGTTGTGGATGGCTGGATCTGGTGGCCCTTAAGTATGCCGTACGAATAAATGGCGTAACGGATTTGATGATGATGAAAGCAGATGTGCTCAGTGGTTTTGAATCCATAAAGATCTGTACCGCATATACGTACAAAGGGAAAAAGGTGGAACATTTACCTTATAACATTGAGGGAAATAATGTAGTACCTGTTTACACGGAACTGAAAGGTTGGTCACAGGATTTAACGGAAATGACCAAGGCCAATGAGCTTCCACCGGCCTTAAATGCATACATTGCCTTTCTTGAAAAGCAACTGGAGGTTCCTATTAAAATTGTGTCCGTTGGACCGGACAGGTTACAGACCATTCACAGGTAGTGAACTAATGACCATTACTGAGTTTACGGAGAAATCGGCAAGGTTTCTTGAAAACGAGCAACCCTTTTTGTTCATCATCAACTTTGATAAGAGCAAGGCCCTCGCTTATTCCTTTGATGAGGCGTATAAAAACGATATTGTATTTGATATCAACGGAATATCCAACGCCCAAAACGGGTACAAGGATACAAAGGCCTCCGTTGTTCCGGCAATTGACGTAGAACCATTCCCGTTCAAATCCTATTTGGAAGGGTTTGAAAAAGTGGTCCAAAACCTAAAAGCGGGAAACAGCTTTCTGGTGAACCTTACCTTCCCCAGTAAAATCAGTTCCCCATTGGATTTAAAATCCGTTTTTCGTAAGGCCCATGCTCCCTATAAATTGTTGTACAAGGACCAATTTGTTTGTTTTTCACCGGAATGTTTCATCAAAATTAAGGACGGGCATATTTACTCCTATCCCATGAAGGGGACCATAGATGCATCATTGGAAGGTGCTGCCGATTTGCTTATGGACAATACCAAGGAACAGCAAGAACACCATACCATTGTAGACCTTATCCGGAATGACCTTTCCATTGTTGCCAGGGATGTCCGGGTAACAAAATTTAGGTATCTGGAAAAAATAAAAACCGCCAAGGGTGAGATTTTGCAAAGTAGTTCCGAAATTCGAGGGAGATTACGAAGGGACTGGAAGAAGGATTTTGGATTGCTTATGTTACGGATGTTGCCGGCCGGTTCCATTAGTGGTGCCCCAAAACCAAAAACCTTGGAAATCATTGACAAGGCGGAAAAATATGAGCGCGGGTTTTATACCGGGGTATTTGGCATATTCGATGGTAAAACCATAGATAGTGGGGTGGCCATTCGATTTATCGAAAAGGAAAATGAACAATTCTGGTACAAAAGTGGTGGGGGAATCACCCATCAAAGTAATGTGAAGGACGAATATATTGAACTCATCAACAAAATATACATTCCCACTGTTTGAGAGTATTTGTGTATGGAACGGTGTTGTTCAAAATGCGGAATACCACTCCGGACGCTTCAGGAAGTCCTATCAAAAATTCTATTGGGAAAAGCCCGATTTCGATTTATTTGAAGAAATCACTATCCCCCCACAGTACAGGAAAGGAAGGGTAAAGCTGCGCATCGGCTATAACAAGGATGAAAAAACGTACTCCTTTAAACCCTACAAAAAAAGAAGTATCCACAATTTGAAACTTACTTTTGATGATATCCTTGACTACGACTTAAAATTTGAGGACAGAAGTCAATTAAATACCCTCTTTAAAAAAAGGGGCCACTGTGATGACATTCTGATTGTCAAAAACGGGTATATAACCGATAGTTCCTATGCCAATATTGTGTTCTTGGACAAAAACCATTGGTATACGCCAACCACCTACTTATTAAATGGCACCAAAAGGACCCAATTGTTGGAAATTGGGAAAGTGGAAGAAATTCCAATTCCACTTAAGGACATCCATAGCTTCCAAGGATTTCAATTGATTAATGCCATGTTGGATTTTAAGCCTGATTTCTTCCTGCCCATTGAAAATATCATGACGTAAATACCCTATTGGCAGATAGGAGTTAAAAGCCTACAAATTTGTACCTTAGGGACGAGCCTATCAGTTTAAATCATGTTTTTTCAAAGCCATTATCTAAAAATTGCAGTAAGATGTATTGGATTGGCATTGGTGTTATCGTGCCAACAAAACCCCAAGGAAAGTAAAACTAAAGCCAACGCTTTGGAAGAATACAAGAGGCCAATAGAAGCGATAACCCTTTTGGGCGATACCCTTTTCACTCCCCCAATGAAAAAGGGTAAGGCAAAAAGTAAGTATGATGAGGCCCTTAAAAACTATACCAAGTATCCTGACAGTGCAGAGGTATTGATTTGGTATGGAAGGCGAACGGCATATCTGGGTCATTTTCAAAAGGCCATTTCCATTTATACCGAGGGAATTCAAAAATTCCCCAAAGATGCAAGAATGTACCGTCATCGCGGTCATCGTTACATTTCCATCAGGCAATACGATAAGGCCATTGCAGATTTGAAAAAAGCCACTGTTCTTATTGGGAATCGATCGGACCAAGTGGAGCCCGATGGCCTCCCCAATGCACGGAACATTCCCATTAGTACACTTCATGGAAACATTTGGTATCACCTAGGGCTGGCCCATTATCTGAAAGGGGATATGGAAAATGCCCTTTATGCGTATCTACAAAGGGAGGTAACCAACAAATACGATGATAACCTGGTTTCGGGTGGCCATTGGTTGTTCATGATATTAAAACGCATGGGACAAGATGACGAAGCCCTTTCGGAAATCTCCGGAGTAACAAAAAATATGGATATCATTGAGAACACCCGATATCATGATATGTGCCTTTTTTATAAAGGTTTGCTGGAGGAAAATCAGTTACAAATGATTGGGGACGGTTCCTCATCCGACGATGTGTATTTTTACGGACTCGGCAATTGGAATCTGTATCAGGCTAAAGACACCACAAAGGCCAAACGCCTGTACAAAAGGCTTTTGGACAATGGCAATCCCTACTCTTTTGCCTACCTGGCGGCAGAAGCCGATTGGAAAAGGCTTTTTAATCCCATGTAGAAACCCTAAACCTTTCTAAATCCATCTTAACACTTATCTCAAAAATCCTACTTTCAGTCAAAATTAGAATTGTCAGGATAAAATATTTTTTGGTCGATAAACGTTTTGAATATACACTATATCCAACCATGACCGAAATTCTGATCGTAGAGGATGAGCCTTTACTATGTTATGCCTATAGAAACATCCTTAAAGACCTTGAAAAGGAAGAGGATATAGGACCATTTCATATTTTGGAGTGTAATACGTATGATTCCACACTAAATTTACTGGACAAAAAGTTCCAAAAAAACAAGGGGCTTGATTTATGCTTGCTTGATTATCGTCTTGGTTCGAAAAATAACGATAACGAAAATGGATTAACAATAGGTTTTAAGATAAGGCAAGTCTACCCCAAGTGTAAAATTGTTGTTATCACTTCCATCTCCGATAATTATCTATTTAATTCTATTTTCGAAAATCTGAACCCTTCTAGTTTTCTCATAAAAACAGATTTGGATTATGCTGGTATCAAGAAGAAATTACAGTTGATTTTAAACGGATCGAGAGTATATAGTCAGGAAGTCAATGATTTCCTTATGAGGAGAGATAAGTTGTTAATCAACAAAATTGATAAAAGGGACCTAAAAATTATTCGATTAATGGATCAGGGATTAAGCTTACCTGAAATTGGAAAGAAAATTGGTCTTTCTCTCTCTGGCATTGAAAATAGAAAACGAATAATCGCTGAGAGAATTGGTGCGCCTTCGCCAAGTAAGAAAGAGCTTCTAAAATTTGCAAAAGAAGAATTGAACCTTATATAATTTCCTTAATTGATTCACTATCTATTTTGTATTTGGATGGTGAATCCGTGAGTTTTGTTCAAACCAAGGCATTCCCCTTAGTATTTCAAAGGCATACACGCAGTCATTCTTAAATCCACCGTGTTATTTTAACAAAAAAAATAACCTATGGGGCAGATAAGCTATCCCAGTAGTATGCGAATGTCTTTCCAATGGTACATTACTAACCATTAATACGGAACCTTATGAAAAAAACCTTTACGCTGTTGGGACTTCTAATTGGGAGCCTATACGTTGGCTACGCACAGGAAGATAGTTCAAATCAAGAATATCCCTTCAACGATATTGAAAATTACTTGTATAGCCCCAACCAAGAAAGAAAAAAATCCAAAGAATACTTTACAGAAGTCAAATCCTTGGCTGATTCTGGTAATCCCGAGGCATTATATTACCTCGGAATGCTCCAAAAAGATGGGATTGGTACAAAACAAAATTTTAAAAAATCAATCAAATCATTTAAAAAATCCTACGAGCTTGGTAATCTAGAGGCTGCCTATAGCGTAGGCTATTACTACCTTAAAGGCTTTGGTGATGTGCCACAGGATTATACCAAGGCATATCGATGGTTCAAGAAAAGTGAAAGCTCTATGGGGAAGCATTGGATGGCCAAAATGCAGTTTCTAGGATTGGGCCGTGAGTCCAATAAGACCAAAGCCATCAAAATGTTACAATCCAATGACATCCACAACAGCAAAGTTCTTTTGGAACAATATAAAAATGAACAACCACCTCGCGCAATATCGCATAAGTTTTCTGAATTCATAAACGGATCGTCCATTGAAAACCTTCATGGATTGTCCAACCTCCATGTTGTTCCTGACACCCAAATCCTTGAAGGGACTTGGGAAGGCGAATACTTTGAGCTGGATTGGTCAAAGAAAAGAGCATTGAGGGCACTCCCTATCCAACTTTCATTTAAAAGGGGAGGTGGCGTCAACGAAAGTTTGCATACCGAGATAACAATTGCCGATAGTCTTGCAACGGACACAGGAACTTATAGTTCAGGGAGTTTAAGCTTTGCAAAGCTAACGGTACCAATCAAAAAACAATTCACCGATTATTCCAATTTTACCCATTTGATGACCGATATCAGGGCACTGGAGTTACGTCTGTGTCCCTACAATGGTGAAAACCTATTGATTGGTCGGTTAAATGCCTTCCATCCTGTCTGGAAGGAACGGGCCAATCCTATATTACTTGTCCTCAAAAAGAAAATCAACATTAGTGAAGATGCCCATACTGCCTTTAACGAACAAGCTTCTGATTTTATCAGGGTATACCCTAACCCAGTACCAGAGTATTGCCTAATAAATTTTGAATTGCCACATGAGGCCAACGTTAAAGTGGAAATAACCAATTATTACAATACGGCACCCTATCACAACGTGCTTTTCGATGGGTACCGAGAAAAAGGGAACCATACCTTGGAAATCCACAAACTTCCTTCACAACAGGGCACCTACACCTTATCCATAAGCTATAATGGAAAAAGGGAAAACAAACTCATCATTAAGGAATAACCAAATCATCATGAAAAAACACATCCTTTATTTTTTGGTTTTAATTATCGTAATGGGCCAAATGAACGAATTAAATGCCCAATTCAGAAGATACCCCGAACCTGTTCTTAGACACGCAGATGACGACGATGGAGCTGGCTTAGGTCCTGGTGATGGCAGGATTGTTGATAGATATGGGAATCCTGGATGCTGTGAAAGTAGCGGTGAATTCAATTTCACTTTAACCTTTTCAAGTTTCAACAATCTTCTAGCTCTTGAAAACAGAATGTTAGCTGCGCAGAAAGCAGCTTTGGATAGGTGGCTTAGAAAACAAGAAGAAACCTTTAGAAAAGAGATTAACCGCCAGATGGGGAAAAATTATTCCTCATTTTCTACTGCTCAAAAGGAGTTCTTCAAGTTTTATGAGGGAGGGAGGTATGGAAATAAAGGACCGGTGGAATTAGCGAATAAGCTGTCATTTAATAACTTTCGTTGGACTCAGGATGGACGAGAAAGAACAAAATCCGAAATAACAAAATATACAGTTTTAGATAACTGGATAGATTGCGGTTATTGTCAAGAGCTTGAGGGTTTCGCTTATGCCCAAGGCGATTTAGCTCAATACGATGTTGACACTGGCCCAGGCCCAAAGTTCTATGCAAAAGTAATTAGGGACGGTACTTTCAATTCATTTGGGAAAAAGCTATACGCAGCAGCTTTGAACAAAAAAAGAGCTGAAGGTTTGAAGGAAATGGCCCAAAACGATTATTTGTTAAATCGTATAAGTAAAATGAGGGTTGACGATTACAAAAAACGCGGTTGGCAAGATAGGGTATTTCTGATGAGCGCCTATTTGATAAATGCCAATATCTATTGCCCAAGCCCATATTTCACATGTTTACCTTCCCAACTCGCAAAGTATAAACCGCCCGTAATGTGGAGTGAAGACATTTTATACAAATGGGCCGAGGATTTTGGCCCAGAGATTCCCTTAAGTGCTTATGTTTTCAGCGAAGACTACGCCAACGAGCCCAACAGTTATTTTGTTAAGTTATATGGACACCCGAATTGGATTTATTATAAAAACAATATTGCAAGGACGAGAGTAGATGTCACACGAGCAATATTAGGCACTCCAGATGAGAACAAAATATGTAGCGGACTTAGATGGAGTGACATTGGAGATTCATTTTATACCACAATGACAAATCTTCGTTTAAAAGCAGTTCGTACTTTCCTTGGTTTTCCCGTGGGTTACGCAAACACAATATCCCTACCCAATATTTGTATTGAAATTCCAAATTTTGAAAGAATTAATGGTAAGAAGGTAAAGATACCTGATCATCGCGCGACCACAAGACTTAAGTCAGCCTGGTCAAGTGCTGTAGCTGCTATATCCGTTGATGAAGCCACTGCGGGGAGAGATTTGACCGATGCAGAATATGGCACAATTTTAATCAGAAATTTAAACATACTTTTACAGGAATTCAGGGTTGGTTCAACAGCTTCGGCAGGTCATTGTTCCGGCTCTAAGGTGTCGAATATAAAATTCTGTAAAGATTAGTGTTATCGATTTAATCATTTTAAAATCAAGATTTCCTAAGTTGTTCGGTATTTTAAACCAATATTATGGTTTGGAGTCCAATGCCCAAAGTGATATTGAAAGCTTAATTCTCGATAAAATTGGAAATAAAAACAATTATGAGAATTATTGGAAAAATGGGGTTCTTAAAACAATTAGCGAAAAAATTAAGAACGATGTCGAAGGTATAACTTTCGGATTTATTCCGAATTACGGAGGACAAGTATATTTATCACAAGATTTGGGTAATGGCTCATTTGACATTACCCAAATTCAATTTTATGTAAGCCTATTGCATAATATCTACACCATACAGATATTAGAAATTACAGAGACCAAAGAATTCCACCCAACATTAAAGGTCATTTTGCCAAAGCAACACCTAAAAGAGATTTGGGTTTCTCCTGAAAATCATATATATAAAAGTATATTCCTAAAAATTCAGAATACGTTAGAAGGGATTCTTGAAAAGCCTATTTTTCTTCCCCATAGTATTCAACAAATTGAGTTGAATAACCTAAAATTACCAAACCCATACAATTACCCATTGAATACGATTGGAAATGCATTTTTTAAAAAAATTCATCCCTTACATAGCGATGGTTGCAGGGTTTTTGGCAATGAAAATTATAAGATTGAAGAATTAATTTAGCTTTATATGAATTCATACTTGATAGCTGTTTTTTGCTTTTTCTCAATAATTGGGGTTCGTGCGCAGGACATTACAGATATTTGGATGCAAATTAAAATGCCTAATACAATAAGTTATCCTATTATCAACATTGTAGAGATAACCAATGACAGTGTTTTTTCCTATGAGTTTGACGAATTAAAGGACAAAGGCACGATTGATATTAGCAGGAAGAATATATTAGTCTTAAATGATTCCTTAAAAATTGATTATAAGTTTTATAACGAAAACAATTTTGAACTAACGAATTACGGCAAAAATCTCGAAGAAAATTATAAAGTTAGGTTCTCGAGGTTGACACCTACTATAGATAAAAATAATTTTGTTAATAGTCTTGAAAATAAAATTTACAAAATGGAGCTTCCCTACGACAGTGTATCATTTAAATTGGGTAGAGACTTATCTTCAGACGACCCTATTATCATCAAAAACCCGCCGATAGCTGCTGACTCAATCTGTCTGGAAAGATTTGGCAAAACATTCTTTTTGAGTTTTTATAATTCAAATAGTAGAATTTACGCTTTTCCAATAAGGGAAATAAAAAAGGATAGCTTTACAATTTATGGTATTCACGGTATTTATGACGAAATAGTGATAGAGCGAGTTCAATCTTGAATTACATAGATGAAAAAGGCAGACGGATTAGTTTGAAAAGTACACATGTAAGACTCAAAAACACTCTTTTGAAAAATACGGGGAGTATGGATAAAGCTGCTGAATGTGATTACTTTGGAAGACTTAATGGAATTGAAAATTCATTAATTTTTATAAAGAATTGCATATCGATAAGGTTCCGTATCTACTTATTGATTGATTCTGTCCTAGGGGATGAACTTAGATTAGAGCATTGGTGAAATCCATTTCTTGTCGTTCTATCTCAAAGGAGAAAGATTTCAGGTTATTCCCATTTATGAAATTACCGACAATAGCTTGACCGTTCATGGTTTAAATGAAAACAATGATATGAGCACTTTTTTAATCGAGAATTAAATTTGGGATTCTTAATGATGTCCGTATAGTAAAATATATTAAGCCCTTGGGAGAAAGGTCATTTAAAGTATAAGAGTTAGGTACTCGAAACCCTAAACCTTTCTAAATCCACTCTTCTAAGTTACGTAAAAACCCTACTTTTGGCCAAAATTGTTTGGGTTTGAGAAGACTGGCGTTCTTAATTTTCTCCTTTTCTTTTTTAGCAGTACTTGGCCAAGAACCTGAAGGAAGACAGATAAACATTGTCTATGGGGCCAATTTTACCAAAGACGAAGCTCAGTTCCCAGGGGCGTCAATATTCAGTAAGGATAATGAACGGCAAGTACAATTTGAACATCAAGGAGCTGACCTTTGGTGTGATGTTGCCATCTTCTATGCCCAGGAGAACAAATTAAAGGCCATTGGCAACGTTCGGTTGCAACAGGGGGATTCCATTGAAATGAACAGCGGCAAACTGGATTATGACGGAAACATAAAACTGGCCAGGGCCTGGGAAAATGTGGACCTTACGGACAGTCAAATGAAATTGACCACGGATACCCTATATTTTGATAGGGAAAAACAGCGTTCGTACTATAATTCGGGAGGAAAAGTGGTGGATTCCGTAAACACCTTGACGAGCATTATTGGTACCTATTTCATGGAAATCAAAAAGGTACAGTTCCAGGACAGTGTCCATATAGACAACCCGGATTATATCATTGACTCAGAGCAATTGCATTACTATAGGCAATCCAAGAATGCCTACATGTATGGTCCTTCGACCATAGTGGGCGAGGAATATACCATTTATTGTGAGCGGGGTTTTTATGACACCAAGATTGAACAGGGTTATGGTGTAAAAAACACCAAAATCAACTATAGTAATCGCATTATTGAAGGCGATAGCGTGTATTTTGATAAGCTTTCGTCCTTCGCCTCCGCAACCAACAACATCCGGGTAACGGATACCATAAATGATGGGGTCATTCGCGCACATTACGCCGAAGTTTTTAAAGATCGGGACTCTGTTTTTGCCACCAGAAGGGCCGTAGCCGTAAATTTGGTACAACAAGATTCACTTTACATACACGGGGATACCTTAATGGTAACCGGGCCCCCTGAGGACCGAAGGTTAAGGGCATTCAGAAATGCCAAATTTTTCAAGACCGATTTGAGTGGAAAGTGTGATTCCATTCATTCCTCGGAACGGACCGGGATAACCAAACTGGTCACCAATCCCATTCTTTGGAATATGGACAATCAAATGACTGGGGACAGTATCCATTTGATCAGTGATTTGGAAACCGAAAAATTGGACTCCCTACGCGTCATCGATAATGCATTCATCATTGCTTTTGATACCATTGGAAAACAAGGGTACAATCAAGCCAAGGGCAAGGATCTATTTGGTAAGTTTATTGAAAATGAACTAAAAATAGTGGACTTGATAAAGAATACAGAAGTCATCTATTATCTGTACAATGATGATAATGAACTCATTGGAATCGACAAAACCATTTGCAGTAAAATACGACTGGAAATGGCCAATAATGATATTGAGGACATTACATTCTTTATAGATCCAGAGGGCGATATTTATCCAGAGGAGGATTGGCCCTTTGATACCAAAAGGCTAAAGGGATTTATTTGGAGGGGCGATGAACAACTCAGGAACAAGGATGATATTTTTGATGAAGACGATAACAACATTGAACTGATCAGCATTAGAGGCATTGATGCACCCATTGATATTGATGCCGAAGAAGAGGAACGCAGTGGTGGTGGAAGTCCCCAACCCAAACTTAAACGGGCAAACAAGGAAGCGACAAAACCAAAAAAAATAGTTCAGGAAAAGTAGGAACATAATCACCCTGTACTTCCTACCTTCCCTTCCAGAACCTTCAATACACTGAATGGAAAACCTAGAGCAAGACTTCTTAAAATACCAGGCCCAAACCACAGCGCATCCTTTGGCCATGGAGGTATCCCATGCATCTGGCAGCTATATTTACGATACCCAAGGGGGTGCCCATTTGGATTTTGTGGCCGGAGTATCCGCCTGCAGTTTGGGGCATTGCCATCCCAAAGTCATCAGTGCCATTGAGGAACAGTCCAAACAGTATATGCACGTTATGGTTTATGGGGAATATATACAAGGGCCGGCTGTGGCTTACGCCAAATTGTTATCAACTTTGTTACCAAAACCATTGGAAACCACTTACTTGGTCAATTCGGGTACGGAAGCTATTGAAGGTGCCTTAAAATTGGCGCGAAGGGTTACCGGTCGGTCCCAGATCATAGCGGCGCATCATGCTTACCATGGAAATACGATGGGTAGTTTGAGTGTTATGGGATTTGAGGAACGTAAAAGTGCCTTTAGACCATTGCTACCGGATATTAGGTTCATTCAATTTAATGATGGGGATCAGTTGGCACATATAACCCGGAAGACCGCCGCAGTAATCTTGGAAACCATCCAGGGAGGAGCGGGATTTATACTTCCCCAAAACGGATATTTACAAAAAGTAAGGAAACGATGTGATGAGGTAGGGGCACTTTTAATTTTGGATGAAATACAACCCGGCTTTGGTAGGACGGGAAAACTTTTCGCCTTTGAGCACTTTGGGGCCGTTCCGGACATTCTGGTCATTGGCAAGGGAATGGCTTCAGGATTGCCATGTGGTGCATTTGTGGCGGCGTACCACCATATGGCCATGCTCAAAGAACATCCTAAACTCGGACATATAACGACTTTTGGGGGTAATCCTGTCATTGCTGCTGCCAGTTTGGCCACCTTAAAGGAATTGACTGAAAGTCAACTTATTCCGTCCACATTGGCCAAGGAAAACCTTTTTCGGTCACTTTTGGTACATCCTTTGATTAAGGAAATACGGGGTAAGGGATTGATGCTTGCCTTGATTTTTGATGATGCGAAAATCGCCAACGAACTTGTGCTTACGGCAGCCAGGGAACACTTGATTTTGTTCTGGCTTTTGTTTGAACCAAGGGCAGTAAGGATTTCCCCGCCATTGACCATTTCCGAAAGTGAAATTGAGCAGGGGTGTAAAAAAATCATCAAAATCTTAAATGAAATATAAAGACTGTTAACTACTTTGTTGATAACAAACCCAAATCCTGGACTGAATTCAGCTCATTTTACGGCTAATTTTAAGTCCATAGTAAAACCAAACCTGTTTCTATGGCGTTAGACCCTAGCGAAAACCCTGATAAATCCATAATCAAATTCGAATCAATGCTTAAGACGGATGACGTCTATTTTTTTGACGCGGAGGATTTTGAGGAGATTATCCATTACTATTTGAACCAAGGAAAAGTTGGCCTTGGAAAGAAAGCCATACAAATCGGTTTGCAACAGCATCCGCATTCCGCTGAATTGAAGTTGCTGAAGGTTGAGGTCCTGGTTTTTGAAGACCAATTTCAAAAAGCAGAAGGAATCCTTGACCAATTACAGGAAGTGGATGCCACTAACGAGGAAATCTACATTCAAAGGGCCAATATCCTGTCCAAGCAGGATAATCACCAGGGTGCCATACAAATGCTTTTGGAGGCACTGCACATGGCAAGTGATAGTTTTGATATTTATTCCCTCTTGGGAATGGAGCATCTCTTCCTGGAAAATTATGAAGAGGCCAAGCAATGTTTTATGAAGTGTGTGGAATATGATGAGACGGATTATTCCTCACTCTATAATGTAGTGTATTGTTTCGAGTTTTTGGAGGATTTTGAAGGGGCGATCCATTACCTAAATGATTACTTGGAACGCAATCCCTACTGCGAAGTGGCCTGGCACCAGTTGGGGAAAATGTATTGTTCCAAAGAAATGTACCAAGAAGCCCTCACCACCTTTGATTTTGCCATAATCTCGGATGATTCCTTCTTGGGGGCTTATTTTGAAAAGGGAAGGGTATTGGAAAATTTAGGCAAGCATAACGAGGCCATTGAATGTTATGAGACCACCATTTCCATGGATGACCCCACTTCCCACGCCTATTTAAGAATTGGAAAATGTCATGAAAAATTGGGCAATGACGAATTGGCCAAGTACTATTATTACAATACCGTACACGAGGATCCCCTATTGGACAAAGGTTGGCTAGCCATAACCGAGTACTATTTTAGGCTAAAGGACTATAAAAAAGCATTGAACTACATCAACAAAGCCATAAATATTGATGGAGAGAATCCGATGTATTGGAAAAAAAATGCGGAAATCTTTAGTATCCTGGAAAACTATGATGAAGCGGATTTTGCATATAAACAGACCGTGGAATTGGGGAATTATGAGTTGGATACCTGGAAAAACTGGGCCTCCATCCTCATTAAGTTGAAGGATTATGAATCCGCCCTGCAAGTTGTGCTTCAGGGTCTTGAATTTTATCCCGAAGATGCCAAACTGAACTATCAACTCCCAGGGCTATACCTCAAAACCGAAAATACCCCATTGGCCAAGGAAAAATTAGGTCTTGCTTTACAATTAAATCCAGGAAAATCTGTTTTATTTTTGCAACTGTACCCAGAATTCGAAAAATTAAAATGGGTGCAGGAAAGCATAAAAACCAATAAAAAGGCATCTACCTAACCATTCCCTAATTCTTGATGTATGGCTCGTAAGCTAATTGACTATACCATAGTTACCCTTAAAGGTATGGCTATGGGCGCCGCAGATGTGGTTCCTGGGGTTTCCGGGGGAACAATCGCTTTTATCTCTGGAATTTATGAAGAACTCATTACCTCCATAAACAATATCAAACCTTCTTTGATGACCGTTTGGCGAAAAGAGGGTTTCGGTGCACTTTGGAAAAAGCTTAATGGTAATTTTTTGGCATCCTTGTTTCTTGGCATTTTTATAAGCGTACTGAGTTTGGCCAAATTTCTTAGTTGGTTATTGGAGAATGAGCCGGTCCTGCTTTGGTCATTTTTCTTCGGCTTGGTTTTGGCCAGTATCTTTTTGGTGGGAAAGGAAATCAAAAAATGGAGCATTGCAACCATATTGATTGCAATAATAGGTACAGCCATTGCCTATTTTATTACCACACTACCGCCAAGTGAAAATGTGGATAGCCTTCCCTACCTATTTCTTTCCGGGGCCTTGGCTGTCTGTGCCATGATTCTCCCAGGTATCTCCGGTGCTTTTATCCTTGTGCTCCTGGGAAGTTATAAAACCATTTTGGACGCTGCCCACGAATGGGATTTCTTACTGGTCGGTACTGTTGCCATTGGCGCCATCTTTGGACTGTTGAGCTTCGCAAAGCTGCTTAAATGGATGTTCAAAAACTATCATAATGCTACTTTGGCCCTACTCACTGGTTTTATTATAGGTTCCCTAAACAAAATCTGGCCCTGGAAAAAGGTCTTGGAAACCAGGGTATTCGATGGAAAATCCATAGATGTCGATTTTCAGAACGTACTTCCCAATCAGTTTGATGGTGACCCACAGCTATTTGCATCAATTGGCCTAGCTATAGCGGGATTTTCACTTATTTTTATACTCGAAAGACTGGCCTCCAAGAAATAGCCGGTACTTTTTTCTATGCGCAAACCAAGAACGTTATGGGACAAGGTATATCTTGTCATCAAGGGACTTTTTATGGGAGCGGCCAATAAGGTTCCCGGGGTCTCAGGGGGAATTGTAGCCTTTGTCTGGGGGTTCTATGAAGAATTTATCTATTCCTTACAAAAGGTAAACCTAAAAGCACTGAAGTTACTTTTTAATGGGAGGTTCAAAGCGTTTTACCAATATACCAACGCCACATTTTTGATCCTGTTGATTGCTGGAATGTTAATCAGCTACTTTAGTGTTTCCAGGCTGTTGGACTTTTTTCTTGAAAAAAAGGAACTCTATGTTTGGGCCGCTTTTTTTGGAATGATCATTGGTTCCATTTACTACATTTCAAAAGACTTCAAGGGATGGAACAAAAAGACCATTGGCGCGGGCTTAATTGGACTCATTGTTGGGATTTCCATCAGCTTTTTAAGTCCGGCAACGGAAAACGACAACCTGATCTTCATTTTTTTCTGTGGTATCATCAGTGTTTCCGGGATGACCTTACCTGGGCTTTCAGGTTCCTTTATTCTGATCCTATTGGGAAACTATGTGCTGTTATTGGTGGATTCCGTCAACAGCTTATACGACACTTTCTCTGAAGTCTTTAACGGGGATTTTAGTTTTTTGAAGAACCAGGAACGTTTGAACATCCTGAAGATACTGGCCGTGTTTACATTGGGTTCTGCAACAGGTTTGGTCACTTTGTCCCATTTTTTAGGGTATTTGCTAAAACATCATAAAAAAGTGACCACCGCTATAATCATTGGTTTTATTACGGGTTCCCTGGGTGTCCTCTGGCCATGGAAAAAGACCATTTTTAAAACGGATACCTTTGGAACCGTCCTGCTGGATTCCAATAAGGACCCGATTATTTTGAACTATGAACGCTATTGGCCCAATATTTCGGATATGGACACTTGGGGTGCAATATTTTTTATCTTTTTTGGCATTTTTATATTATTGAGTTTGGATTGGTATGGAAGAAACCGAAAAACATAAATATCGATTTGGATTGGTCGGGAAAGGTATTTCGTATTCTTTCTCCAAAGTATATTTCACCAAAAAGTTTCAAGCACTGAACTTACGGGACCATAGCTATGAAAACTTTGATCTGGACGACCTTTCCCAATTCAAGAACGTTAGTGAACAAAAACACCTTAAGGGACTTAATGTTACCATTCCTTATAAGGAAGAAATCATACCCTATTTGCACCAACTGGATAGTGAGGCAAAAATAATAGGTGCCGTCAATACCATAAAATTTACAAAAGATGGATTGATAGGGTTCAATACCGATGCTTTTGGCTTTAAGGAATCCCTATACCCATTGCTAAAAGAACATCATAAAAAAGCTTTGGTCCTGGGCACCGGTGGAGCTTCCAAGGCCATTACCTTTGTTTTGGAGCAGTTGGGAATTGAATATCGATATGTTTCCAGGACCCCCTCAAGAGATCAATTGCACTATTCCCAGCTTAAAAAAAGCCATTTTAAGGAGTATCAATTGATTATAAACTGCAGTCCCGTGGGAACACATCCCCATAGCGATCAAAAACCGCAAATTCCCTATGTCCATTTGAATGAAACGCATATTTTGTTCGATTTGATTTACAACCCACCTGAAACAGCCTTTTTGTCCGAAGGAAAAAAAAGAGGGGCCACCATTAAAAATGGACTTTCAATGTTGGAACTGCAAGCAGAAAAAGCCTGGGGGATTTGGAATTCCCCATGAGTCAAAACCATCCAATCCTTAGTTTATTATCAAAATACGCCATAACTTAATCCAAAAGAAGAATCCTTACTTTTGTCTATGGTAGGTTTTCTTGTTAACTTACCGTATATCGCCATCAAGCTAACCTTTAAAGAACATCGTGATGGACAATGAAGAACAAAAACCACAGGAAACTGTTGGGGGGCAAACACAATCGGAAAATGTTGATCAGGAATTAGGGAATTCCACGCATGAAAATGACGCTGCCATAGTTTCTGAAAATCAAGGGGACTCCAAAGAAGCTTCTTCAGAAGAAGCTCAGGAGGAAATTGATCAGGAAAATGTTGATCAGAAATTAGAGGATTCCACCCATGAAAATGACGCTACCATAGTTTCTGAAAATCAAGGGGACTCCAAAGAAGCGCAGGAGGAAATTGACCAGAAAAATGTTGATCAGAAATTAGAGGATTCCACCCATGAAAATGACACTGCCGTAGTTTCTGAAAATCAAGGGGACTCCACGGAAGCTTCTTCAGAAGAAGCGCAGGAGGAAATTGATCAGGAAAATGCAGAAGATGCAGAAGATACGGACAACGAGAAAAGACACCATATTCCTTTTTTGGACTACCATGCCATGAGTATGGAAAACCTGGTAGGGGAACTGCAACGTTTGGTTAGGAATGAAAAGGTGCAGGCCATAAACAAACATATAAATTCAATTAAAAATGAATTTGACCTAAAATTCCAAGAGTTTATTGAGCATAAAAAGGAGGAGTTTGTAGCAGGTGGGGGCAATGAAATAGATTTTAGGTACAATTCCGTAACCAAAAGACAGTTCAATGAAGTGTATAAGGAATTCCGTGAAAAACGGGATACCTATTACAGGAACCTGGAACAGCAGTTAAAGCAGAATCTGCAAAATCGGTTGTTGCTCATTGAGGAGTTAAAAGGATTGGTGAATGTTGAGGAGGACATCAACACCACCTATAAGAATTTCAAGGAAATTCAGGAGAAATGGCGCAATGCAGGACCTATTCCCCGCAACAATTACAATGATGTTTGGCGCACCTATCACCACCACGTAGAGATTTTTTATGATTTTCTTCATCTGAATCGGGAATTACGTGACCTCGACTTCAAACATAATCTTGAGGAAAAACTAAAATTGATCGAACGGGCCGAGGCCTTACAACAAGAATCCGATTTAGGAAAGGCGTTCAGGGAACTCCAAACCTTACATAAGATTTGGAAAGAAGAAATAGGCCCCGTTTCCAAGGAACAAAGGGAAGAAATATGGGAACGCTTCAGTGCGGCCACAAAAGCCATGCACTTACGCAGACAGCAGCATTTTGCAGCTTTGGAGGCCAATTATGAAAATAACCTTGAAAAAAAGAATGAAATCATTGCCCAAATTCAGGAAGTAGCCGGGAACGTCGCAAAAAACCATAGGGAAATCCAAGCCCAAATCAAACAGGTAGAGGAACTAAGGGAAAGCTTTTTTAAAGCAGGCAAAGTTCCCCAAAAGTCCAATGAAGAAACCTGGGCGAAGTTTAAGGAAGCGGTAAGGGAATTCAATCGAAATAAAAATACCTTTTACAAGGAACTTAAAAACGAACAACACCATAACCTTGAGAAAAAGCGTAAACTTTTGGAGATTGCCCAAACCTTAAAGGACAGCGATGATTATGAAGTGGCCACTCCGGAAATGAAACGTATCCAGAACGAATGGAAAAAAATTGGCCATGTCCCAAGAAAATATTCGGACAAGATTTGGAATGAATTTAAGGATGCCTGCAACCATTATTTCAATCGCCTCCATTCCCAGAGGAACGCTACCCAAAAAACGGAGTATGCCAATTATGAGGCCAAAAACAGTTGCTTGGAACGGTTAAAAAGGTTCCAATTGAGTGGGGATAAGCAGAAAGATTTACCAAAAATCAAGGACTATATCGCAGAATGGAAGTCCATAGGACATGTGCCGTACAATAAAAGACATATTAACGGAAAGTTCAATAAAATAATTGATGCCCTTTTCAAAAAATTGGACGTCAGTAGGCAAGAGTCCGAACTTTTAAAATATGGGGACAAAATAAAACAACTCGCAAAAGCGGATAATAACGAAAGGGCCATCAGCAATGAACGTGCCTTTATAAGAAAAAAGATTGATGAGAGCAAAAGCGAAATCCGCCAGTTGGAAAACAACCTTTTGTTTTTTTCAAATGCTTCAGAGGGCAGTCCTTTGGTAAAGGAAGTCCATAATAACATTGCTAGACACAAAGAATCCCTGGAGACCTGGAAAGCCAAGTTGAAGAACCTGAATATTATGGAGAACAAATTGGTAAAAGGGGAATTTGATGGTGAAAGCGCCGACGAGGAGGAATAGATTTCATTTTTTTTAGATGAAAATCCTGCTTCCAATTATGGTCAACTCGGTCAACAAAGTGGAAGTGGCCCGTATTTCCAAGAAGCAGTTTCCGGGGGTGCAGGTCTATTCTGATTTCTTTTTTCGGCTGCCCTCGTACATCTCATAGAACACCAGTCTGGATTCCAATTTGCCGTTAAATACCTTGACCTTTTTGGAAGGGCGCAACCCTACATATTTTAAGGCTTCCGTATTGGAGGTAATAAACCAAGCATTGGTATTTGGATAATGCCGTTTTAAGGTATCCCCCAGCTTTCC
Source organism: Muricauda sp. SCSIO 64092 (assembly GCF_023016285.1). Classification (GTDB taxonomy): domain Bacteria; phylum Bacteroidota; class Bacteroidia; order Flavobacteriales; family Flavobacteriaceae; genus Croceivirga. Next base: position 4,607,162 of record NZ_CP095413.1, on the reverse strand, counting down.
ATAGAAAGTGGGGATATCAACATTCAATCGTTCCCCATACGGAGGATTGAACACCATATGTAGGGGTCCGCTATTGGGTTTTTCCGTCCTAAAAAAATCCTTTCGCTCTATCGTCACGTATTCCGATAGATTTGCATGTTGTACATTTTCAATGGTTTTTCGGACCGCTGATGGTGCTTTATCATACCCCAAAATCCTATGGTGAAAATCGCGTGTCCTGTTCAAACTGGATTCCACAATTTTTTGGAACAATTCCTGGTCAAAATCATTCCAGTTCATAAAGGCATAGTGATCGCGATTGATATTTGCCGGAATATTGCAGGCAATCATGGCGGCCTCTATCAGTAATGTCCCGCTACCACACATGGGATCCAAAAAATGTGTTCTACCATCCCAGCCACTCATTAAAAGTAAACCCGCTGCCAGCACCTCATTAATAGGGGCAATATTCACCGCCTTCCTGTAGCCCCTTTGATGCAGGGAATTTCCTGAACTGTCCAGGGAAACCGTGCAAAATGTATCCTGAATATGAATATTGATTCGCACATGGGCGTACTGCGAATCCACATTGGGACGTTGTAGGCCCATCGCCCTAAATTTATCCACAAGGGCATCTTTGGCTTTTAAGGAAACAAACATGGAGTTTTTAAAAACCTCGGTATGCATGGTTGTATCAAAAGCAAAGGTCCTGTCCGGTTTAAAAATCGAAGGCCAATCCATCTGGTACAGTTCCCTATAGAATTGTTTTTCATTGGTAACCTTGAATTTATGTAGGGGCTTGAACACTTTTAGGGCCGTTCGCAAGCACAAATTGGCCTTGTACATAAAACCGGTATCCCCCTCAAAGGTGACCATACGATTACCCTCCCTGACATTACTGGCCCCAAGGTTTCTCAACTCTTTGGCCAGTAAGGGTTCAAAACCAAACAACGTCTTGGCCAACATTTTAAAATTACCTCCCATATCCATATCCTGAATGTTCCAAAAATAGGGTAATTTTAAGGCTTCAACACCTACCTAATACATGAATTACCTAATACTTGTACTTACCGTACTTGCAAGCTACGGGCTAGTACTATTGACCAAACCAAGGAAACAAACCAATATAAAGCTCTTACTGGCTTTTAGTGGGGCCTTTTTATTGGCACTTACTTTTTTTGAATTGGTTCCCGAAGTCTACAGTAAAGGAAATCCAAAAACCAATACCCTATTCATATTGATTGGGGTCTTACTTCAGCTCTTCCTTGAGTTTTTCTCCAAAGGTGCCGAACATGGTCATATGCATTGGCAACTGGACAAAAATCAATTTCCAACGATATTGTTCATCAGTCTATCACTGCACGCCCTAATTGAAGGGATACCCATTTCTGGGGAAAACGGAATCCTCTATGGAATACTGGTGCACAAAATACCCGTGGCCATTATTCTTTCCATGTTTTTGGTGAACTCCAAATTGAACCGGGGTTTGACTATCATTTTTATACTGCTATTTGCCCTTATGACCCCTTTGGGTAGTTATTTGGCCTCGGAAACTACCTTTATTTCGACCTACAAAACCCAGATGGTGGCATTGGTGGTTGGGGTCTTTCTTCACATTTCCACAGTTATTCTTTTTGAAAGCGCCAAAGGGCATTCGTTTGACCTCAAAAAGCTTATAGTGGTCATCTTGGGATTTGGAATTGCCTATTTTTTATAAATGCGGGTAGTATGGTTTTCGAAAAGGGCTTTTTGTTCCATAATCAGGTTAAATTGCCGTAACTTCAAAAGACTTTCGGTATTTCTGGTATTGGTGAGAATATATCCATGTGGATGTTTCGCTAAATAATCTTCCAATTCCTTTAGGGTATGTACCACCGTAAAGGTACGGTTGAAGTGAAATGGAAATGCACTATCAAAACGCTGATATACCACTACATCAGAATTTTCCCCAATGATTTTCGAAGCCAAAACCGTTGGGCTTTTCATTGTGAACATAGGATAAATCACACCAAACAATACAAGGCCCATGAAACCCCATCCCAGGGCAATACTTAAAATCATTCTCTTGTATGCCGCTTTCTTAAAAAAGAACCCTGCAAAAAGAGAGGTAATGGTCAAAACGGAAAGTAAAAAGGCGACCCATCGTACTTCATGGAGTGTTTTTTCCAGGTTCAAGGCCATATAACCTCCTATGGGCAGCAAAATAGAAATGAAAATCAAAAAAAACACACTGTACTTGAGCGATTTAAATGGGGGCTTATTAGTACCTACTTCCCTTAAGAACCGCGCAATGATAATGGCAATAAAAGGATAACATGGCATGGGATAGTTGGGCAGCTTTGTACTCGCCACACTAAAGAATGTAATGGTGACCAGGGAAACTACAGCCGCAAATAACTGAAAATCATTTTGCTTCCTTTCCCTCCACGCTTTGGAAAAAGCCTGAATTAAAAAAATTGAAAAAGGAAGCATTCCCAAAAAAACAAAAAGTGGGGTCAGGAGAAAAAGCCCACCATGTCCTTCTTTTCCGGAATTAAAGCGATTTATGTTGTGGTCCAAAAAGAATCCCTTTGTCCATTCCCCATTGGTAGCCTCATGAACGAGATAATACCAAGGTATGGCTATCGTTAATGACAACAACACACCTAAAATGGGCCTGAAGGCCATGACATTTTTAAAATTGAGCGCCCTTTTCAAGATTAGAAAAAGAAAAACCGATAGTCCAGGAAGCACAATGGCAACGGGACCTTTGGTCAAAATGCCCAAACCTATGCCCGTATAGGCCCATAGAAGCCATTTTTTATTGCCCGAATCATAAAACTCGTAAAAGCAGAACAGCGCAGATGAAACGAAGAAAATCAGATAAGGGTCAGGTACCGCCAAATGAAACTCCTGCACAAAAAACAACGATGATGATAAAATGACCACACTCAAAGAAGCCGATTGAAAACCCAACTGTTTTCTGGCAAAAAGGAAAGTGACCAATATGGTGAGTGCCCCAAAAACCCCGGAAAAAAAACGAGCCCCAAATGCGGATATTCCAAACAGTTCATAGCCAAGGGCCATAAAATAATAATGCAATGGTGGTTTGTCGGTACGTAGCGCTCCATTAAAAAAGGGAACGATATAATCGCCATTTACATACATTTCCCGTGCAGCTTCCGCATTTCGTGCTTCATCCAAAATATAGACGGGATACCATCCTATAAAAGAGGTACAGATGAACAAAGCGCTAAGGAAAACAATCCATGAAGCATACTTTTCCAAGAAAGCCATGGGACCAACTAATAATTAAATAACTGCCTTACAGCATTTTGGGTGTGCCTAATCCAAATCTTATAATCTGTTTGCAATTGCCGGGCATGCCATTTTTTGGGGTTTGACTTAATATACAGATAGGCAATTATGGATGATGCCACTCCAAATAACATTCCAAAATACACGTCCATATACCAATGTTGGAAAAGGTATATTCTGGAAAAACCTACCAAAAGACCAACCATTAGAAGTACCCATGACGCCACTTTGTTCCTGGCAAGAATGGCAAAAAAGGACACCAAAAAGAATATGGTGGCGGTGTGACCAGAGGGAAACGTATTCACATGACGCATTTTCACACCATCGACCAACGAAATCAGATTTAGCATATCCAAATACTTAAAATAGAGGTAGGGACGTAATTCGTCATGATATATCCCCTTTTTAAAGAGAACAACCATAAAAACCTGAATAAGAAAAGCCAGTAGAAAAATCGCTAACCATTTGAACCGGAATCGGAGCACTAGCAATAGGGCAAAAACAACCGTAATGGTATGTCCAAGGGCACTGGACTTAACAAAAAACATATCCCAAAATGGTGTTCGAAATCCATTCACCATAATCATGAAGTCAATGCTATCCACAAACAAAAAGGGAACCAGCACCGCAAAAGCGAGGAAAAAAGGAGCTAACCTGTCGAAAACCAATCGCATCACAATAAGGTTTACTACAAAATTATGATGCATCGATCTTCAAGGATGGCGAAAGGAATTAAGTATTTTTTAAATAATCCTTTCCAAAATATAAGGATTAATCCACTGTAACTTTTTTGAAATATTGGGTTAATGGTCCTTTAATATAATCACTCAATTATAGTACAAACCATAAGCCAGTGGCTTATTGCCCCGCCCAACACAAAAAAATGCCAAATTAAATGGTTAAAGGGAATCTTTTTAGTGGCATAAAAAAGTATCCCTATGGTATAGAAGGCTCCTCCAAGGGCCAGAAAGAGCAGTTCAGTTTTGGAAGTGTTCTCCATTAAATACCCCAAATCAATGACGATCAACCATCCCATGACCCCGTAAAGCAACAAGGAAAACACTTCGAACTTTCCTGTAAAGAATAGTTTAAGAAAAGTTCCAAAAACAGCAATGCCCCATACAAGGCAAAGCAGTAGAAAACCTCGGGAACCCTCCAATATCCAAAGACATACAGGTGTGTATGTCCCGGCAATGAGATAGTAGATGCTGATATGATCCAATACCCGAAGCTTCCTTTTTAAACTGGGATTTTGGACACTATGGTACCAAGTGGAGGCCGAAAAGAGTAAGATTACTGAAACACCGTAAATTAAAACTGGCCAAAATTGACGGGTCCCAATTTGTTTGTCCAAAAGGAAAAGCATCCCCAACACGCCTAGCACAA